>NZ_LR812090.1:1502176-1806020 GCF_903772925.1 Alteromonas macleodii | reverse complement strand
TGTCCTCTAACTTTTTCCACACCATTTCGTGGAAATAGAAGGCCACAGTATTAATTGCTGGCTCAACTAATGCTACCGCACCGCCTACTACCAAGCTACCCGTAAGTAGGTAGGCTACAGTAAAGGCTACTGAAAAGTGCATAACGGCAAAGGTAATTGTCTTTTTCATAATAATCGCTCTCTCAAAAGTTAAATCTGTTTGCTTTCGCATTAATGAGAATTATTATCAATTAAGAGAAAAGATTAAAATCGAAAAAACTGAACCGCTTATTCGGTTTAATAAATGATAAGAGACAGACTAGAACGAATAATCCAAGCTTGAAGTAAATAAATTAGGCGAGCAACTATTAAAACGTGGGAAAAAAGCCGCTTTTAAGGTAATACGGCCCATACAACGACGTTGTATGGCGCTTGTATGCTTAAGAAAAGGCGAAGTTAATTTCGCCTTTTTACCTGAGATAAATCTATTTCATCTGAGAAATTTCAACGCCTATAATACAGCTTGAATCAGATTCTGGTTCACAGCGTACGACCGTAGCTAACGCTGCCAAAGAAGGGATTTGCGAGCTAGACGATTCTATAGCAACACTCACCTGTGTTCCCACTTCAATTGAGGGTTCGTCAACTTCTAACGACATTCCTGTGGCGCTTATATCTTTGCACATTGCCTGCATGGTGCGGCTCGACTCATCGTCAGTAATTTGCAACTGACACGGCGAATTTACCATCATCCTGAAAAAATTTCGCTTATCGTCGTATCCCAACATGTCTACTTCTCCTGATTTTTAGCATTACGCTGACGACTACAAATGTTGTTATAGGTTGATGGCGATAACTTGTCAATCGAACTGTTTAAATTTTATTCAACAATGTTGCAAAAGTAGTATTGGTCTTACCTCAATGAGTCGACGTTTATCTTTTACTATCGATAAAACAGCATATATGCATGCTTATTAGATACAAATAATTAAGTCCCACAATACGCTGTACTGTGGGGCTTTAATATAAGTAACCAGCCTATGTAGAAGCGCTTCGCGCATAGTAAGCTAGGCGTTACACATTGCCATATCGATAACTTCATTAGAAGTCTGCTAAATAGAGGGTTATACGCTTGGCTGATATGGGGTATGCAGTACCAAGCTGCTGTGCAAACAGAGAAACACGCAACTCTTCTATCATCCAGCGCACATCATCAAGGGCTTGAGGCACTTTACCTTTGGGGTACTTACTGCACGCTTTTTCCCATTCTTTAATCGACTTTTCTACCGTTACCTGATGCATTCTGTCTTTGTTGGGGTCAATGGGTAGTTTCTCAAGACGACGGGCCAAGCCTTTAATATACCGGTTCCAATCGTCCAGCCTACTTTCGCCAATTTGAGAGACAAAGCCAGGGAACACCAATGACGCAAGATGTGCTTTACAGTCACCTAACGCGTTAATCATAGTTAGCGGTACGTTGCCTTTCATCTGCTTTTGGCATTGATGAGCAAGGGTAAGCCCCTGCTCTACCTGCTTGGCGATTTCTAACACTCTGTCATTGATATTGGCTCGAGCGATCTCTAAACAGGCCTCAAAATCAGCTTTATTTCGAATGTCAGTGTCGTTCGATTTACTGTAATCACTGACGATGGCGTCGATACCGGCAAAAATGCAATCATCTATCAGCGCTTTAACTTGCCCGAATGGATTGAAATACAGGCCCAGTTTAGCTTTGTTGGGTAATTTACTTTGCAAATAGTTAAGCGGCGACGGCATGGCGTTTTTAATCAATACATTAACACCCTGCTTATGTAGCGCCTGCGCTTTATCGGCCTCTTCTATCAACGCGATATCCACCTTATCGCCTTTTTGCACTAAAGCTGGGAACGCCTGTACTTCAAAACCGCCTACCTTTTGCACAAAGGTTTCCGGTAGGCTTTCAAAATCCCACTGTTCAATATTGTTGCGCTCTAATTCTGGTGTCGCGGCTTTTTCAAAGGTTTGCTTAACCTGTCCTGAGCACTGTTGCTTAAGCGCATGTAGGTCATCACCTTTGGCAATATCATCACCGTTGTCCTTCACTACCGCAAAGTGCATTTTTAAATGCTTATCAAGCTGAGCTAGATTCCATTCTTCGCTTTCAATAACAACGCCAGTCATTTTACGAAGCTTATCACTAACCGCTTCCAGCAAAGGCACAGGGCGATTGTTTTTGTCTGTTTCACTGATATCAGCAAGGCAGGCATCGGCAAAGTTAGGCGCAGGCACAAAATTGCGTCGCAAACGTTTAGGTAAGGTTTTAATTAAGCCGACTATGAGGTCGTGCCTTAGCCCCGGCACCAGCCAATCAAAACCTACATTGTCCACTTGGTTAAGCACTGGTAGGGGGATCACTACCGTTACACCGTCATCTTCAGCGTTGGGCTCGAAGTTATAGCGTAGCGGCAGCGTAATATTGCCCTGGCGCCATACATCAGGGAACGCGTTCGCTACCGACTGCCCAGGCTGCTGACGATACACGTCTTCTTCTTTAAAGGTTAAACTGTCGTTGCTTCCGTGCTGTCTAAGCCACTTTTTAAACGCTGCATCATTATTGGCTTCAACCGGAATACGTTTAGCGTAAAAGCTTACAAGCTCTTCATCATCTACAATCAAATCGCGACGTCGAGTCTTTTGCTCAAATTCATCCGCTTGTTCAAGCAGTGCGTGATTTTCTTGTAAAAAGCTGTAGTTGAGCTTGGTGTTACCTTCTACTAACGCTTCGCGAATAAACAATTCATGGCAAATTGGCGGGTCGATTAGGCTGTAAACCTTTGCGCGCTTCATCACAATAGGCAGCCCGAACAGAGTAACCTTTTCAAACGCAATAACCGCGCCGCGCTTTTTAGACCAATGAGGCTCAGAATAGCTTCTTTGCACAAGGTGTTCAGCTAAAGGCTCTACCCACGCTGGGTCTATTTTTGCCACCATACGGGCAAAAAGTTTAGACGTTTCTACCAGCTCGGCTGCCATTACCCATTTTGGCTGAGACTTTGATAACCCTGAGCCTGGGAAAATTAAAAAGCGTGAATTGCGTGACCCCATATACTCACGGTCTTTATCTTTAAAGCCCATGTGTGATAACAAACCGCTGGCGATAGCTTGGTGAATGGCCTGATAGTCGGCTTCTTGCTTTGAAATACCGAAGCCCAGTTCAGCAATAGACTTTTTGAGCTGGCTTACAATGTCTTGCCACTCGCGCATACGCAAATAGTTGATGAAATTCTGCTTACACCATTTGCGTAGCTGGTTTTGGCTTAATGCGTTTTGCTGCTCTCTAAACGCCACCCACAAGTTGTAAAGGCTTATGAAATCTGAATCTTTGTCGTGATATTCACTGTGCTTCTCGTCTGCTTGCTGGCGTTTTTCCTGTGGGCGCTCTCGTGGGTCTTGAATTGAGAGTCCCGCCGCAATCACCATGACTTCGCTTAGTGCGTTCGTGCGCTCGGCTTCAATCACCATGCGTGCATAGCGAGGGTCGATAGGCAAACGCGCCACCTGACGACCCAGCGGGGTAAGCTGCATCTTGCCACTTTGCTTCGTTTTTCTATTAGCTTTGCCTTTCCCGATAGCTTGGATTTCTTCAAGTAAGCGAAAACCGTCGTTGATATTTCGGTTATCAGGCGGTTGAACAAACGGAAAAGCAGCGATGTCGCCTAACCCTAACGCAAGCATTTGTAAAATAACCGACGCTAAGTTAGTGCGAAGTATCTCTGGGTCGGTAAATTCTGGGCGCCCTAAATAGTCGTCTTCGCTGTATAGGCGAATACAAATACCATCAGACACACGGCCGCATCGCCCTGCCCGCTGATTCGCTGAGGCTTGTGATATTGGTTCAATAGGCAGTCGCTGCACTTTACTTCTAGCGCTATAGCGTGAAATACGGGCAAACCCCGGGTCTATTACGTATTTGATACCGGGTACGGTTAACGAGGTCTCGGCAACGTTTGTGGCTAGCACAATGCGTCTACCGCTGTGTGACTGAAAAATGCGGTTTTGCTCTGCCGCCGATAGCCTAGCATAAAGCGGTACAATTTCAGTATTGCGATAATGCTGTTTGCTTAGGGCATCTTGGGTGTCGCGTATCTCGCGTTCACCACTTAGAAAAACCAGAATATCGCCCGGTGCTTCACGCATTAGCTCGTCGACAGCATTTACGATGGCATCACTTTGATCGATGTCATCATCATTGTCTTCAGGGGCGTGATAACGAATCTCTACCGGATAGGTACGACCGCTCACTTCAATAATTGGCGCATTATTAAAGTGTTTAGAAAAGCGTTCTGGGTCGATGGTAGCTGACGTAATAATAAGCTTAAGATCAGGGCGCTTATCCAACAGTTGGCGCAGATAACCTAACAAGAAATCAATATTAAGGCTTCGCTCGTGGGCTTCATCTATGATGATAGTATCGTATTGATTTAAGAATCGGTCTTGCTGCATTTCAGCAAGCAGCATACCGTCGGTCATAAGTTTAACGTAGCTTCGCTCGCTTACCTGATCGCTAAAGCGAATCTTAAAACCTACCTTTTCGCCAAGTGGCGTGTTTAGCTCTTCAGCGATACGCGTGGCCACGCTTCTTGCTGCTAATCGTCTTGGCTGGGTATGAGCAATCATGCCATTCACACCCCGACCTAGTTCTAAACATATTTTAGGTAGCTGTGTGGTTTTACCCGAGCCAGTCTCACCGGCTACGATAACCACTTGGTTATTCGCAATCGCTTCTTTGATATCTTCTTTTTTATCGCTAACCGGCAGCGGCGGATACTCAACCTTAGGAAGGTTGCTTTGACGCCAATTACGCTTTTCTATTGATGTATTGATGTCGCTTTCTAGTTTTTCAAACTGCTTTTTTAGATTTTCTTCGCTTACTGAATTATTTGTCTCTTCTTTTTTTCCATTTTCTTTACCGCCAGATGCGTCATTAGCTTTTTGCGCAAGCTGCGTGATCCTACGCTTCAAACGAAATTTATCTACGCTTAAACAATCATCAAGTTTGTTGTAAAGAGGTTTTATAGCAAGTGGTGAAGACAAAGTGACATCCTAAAGCGAGTTTCTAATCATCAATAAAATTCGGGCGGTGATCCTAGAAGATACCGCCCTAAAAAGCCAGTGTGTTAAGCGTTACGAGAATTTAAGCGCTTTGGGTTAATTCATCGTCCCGCGGGGTCGTAAAACGAGGAAAACCAAACCAAATGGCTGCTACTCCAAATACGAATATAAGCATGGGGTACCAGCAATAAGGTGTAATAGCCAATGGCGAAATGCCCACTACGGCTGCTGCGCTTAAAAGCTGTGCTCCGTAAGGGACCAAGCCCTGGAAACTACACGAAAAGATATCCAGTAATGACGCCGTACGGCGTGGGTCTACGCCATATTTTTCGTTTAAATTTTTCGCAATAGGGCCTGCGGTAACAATGGCAATAGTATTGTTGGCCGTTGTAATATCTAAAAAGCTCACTAAACCAGCAATACTAAACTCCGCGCCTTTTTTAGACGTAACTTTGCGAGTTAAACGCTCAATCAACCAGGTTATACCGCCATTTGCGTGCATAAGCGCAACAATGCCGCCTATGGTTATGGCAATCATGGCTAAATCTTGCATCCAGCCCATCCCTTTTTGAATACTTTGCATCATCGAAAGTGGCGTAAAGCTACCTTGAACTAAACCCACCACGCAGGCGCTGGCAATACCCACTGCAAGTACGCTGATAACGTTAAACCCAGTTAGCGCAAATGCAATAATGCATAAGTAAGGCACTATGCGCCAAAAATCATAGCTGCCGCCTTCTACAATTCCTGAAGTATCAACATCAACCATAAGCAGTAACGCCATAGTGACGATGCATGCTGGCACAGCAACCATTAAGTTTGCTTTGAATTTGTCCTTTAGCTGTACGCCCTGCGTTCGTGTAGCTGCAATGGTGGTGTCTGAAACAAACGAGAGGTTGTCACCAAACATAGCGCCCCCCACGACAATACCCAGCGCCATTTCCACAGGCAGCCCTAAGCTTGTGGCAAGACCGGCTCCTATTGGCGAAAGTGCGGTAATAGTGCCCATTGACGTGCCCATGGAAAATGATATGAAGCAGCAAATTAAAAACAGGCCCGGCAATATCAGTGCAGAAGGAACAAATTGCAGCGCCATGTTGACCGTGGCGTCTCGTGCACCAATATCGATGGTCACCGCGTAAAACGCACCTGCCAGTAAGAATATCAGCACTAAGAGAATAATGTTCTTGTCGCCACCGCCTTTGCAAAAAGTTTGTACCTTTTCGGAAAAGCTAACTTTCCTGCCTTTGGGGTTCAAACATAAGCCATACCCGGCACTAATGAAAAACGCCACCAAAATAGGCATTGCGGTAATGTCATTTGTGGTGATGCCTGTTACCACAACAAGGATCACAAAAAGCAAAATAGGCGTTAGACCTAGTGGGTTTGGAATAATAGAATTTGGTGCAAAGTCGTTATTTTCGTGCACAGAAAACTCTCTTTTGGGTTTTATTGCGTAACAGCAACAGTTTAAAGGCTACGCTGAACAGCCACCTTAAGGGTGCGAATGCGTAAAACAAGCTTCAACAAGACCATATCTTCACGGTCTTTCACGGTGCGAAGCTAAAGCAGCAAAGGATAAAAGGTTTTAAGTGCGTTGAAAAGAAGTTTACCTCTCAACAGCTAACCCTTCTGAATGGTTACAGCTACTCTTTTAGTTTTTTAAGCTTTGGGCTAGGCTTGCAGTTCACTGGGAGTCACGCAGTTTAACGGGCATCACGCAGTTCACTGGGAGTCACGCAGTTTAACGGGCATCACGCAGTTCGCTGGGAGTTTTGCCGGTAAGCCGTTTTACGGTACGGCGAAAATTAGTTAGGTCGTTAATGCCCATTGCATTTGCAGCAACTTCGTTGCTAACTTTATTTACTGACAAAAGCATTACCGCATGATTACGCTGGACTTCTTCAGACAACGTGCGAAAGCTAACGCCAAACTCCTTCAATTTTCGCTTCAAGGTAGCCACGCTAACGTCCAACTTTTGTGATAATTCGGGTAACCCAGTATTTGCACTTTCTGCGCTAAATGCAAAAATGTAATGTCTGACAAAATCTGGCAAAGACAGACATGGTTGCAGCGTAGTCAGAGACGCTGCTTTTGATGAAGTAACACTGCTTCGTAATAAACTGTTATCTACTAAATAGCTTGATGGGACCTGTGGTTCACAAACGTCTGCCGCTCTACTTACCGGTTTTAGGGGCTGAAGCAATACGTCTTTTTCAATACAAATACTATTAAAGGGACTGTTAAACGATAACTTAAGACCAAGGTGGGTTTCATAATCAGCGATGTTTTTCGGCCGACTACCCGTAAAAGTAAAAGACAGACGTATTCGCTTATTAGCAATATTTCTTAACAGTGAAACGATACTTGCTAATGCCATTTCAATAGTGAATAAAGATAGCTTGCTGTTACCCCCTGTTAACTGTGGTACCAATACTATGTTATTTGCGTTTTCAAAACGCTGAAATTGACATAGCGGTAAGCTACACCACCTGAATATATGATGGTGAGTGAGGTGAAAAAGTAGTGCTTCGACATTTTCGCATGCTGCTAACACATGCAAAGGACTGTGCTGCCACTGTGAAGCTAAAGCACCACCGAGCATAAAGCTAACATCGCTACCTTTTGTTTGAGCATGCACATTCCCTAACAGCAATGAATACTGTTTTATGCTTAGTAGAGAATCACTTTGTAAGGCATCATCAAAAATACCGGTGCCTCGCAGCACCTTATTTTTATTGGCCCCTCTCGATAGCGCCACATCCAGTGCAGCCCGCACCAACCAACACCCACGAATCGCTTTGTCTTGAACAGACATCACCACACTAGCACTAGCAATGACACCCACGCCATGCACATCAGCATCTGCTTTTGCGAAGACCCCCATGCCAAGGTCATCAGCATTTCCTGTTGCAAAGACACCCATAACAGAAGGGTTTTTAGGGTGGTTATGCTCAGCCTCTGCAATGTGAGCATCTCTGCCCTCAGCTGCACGCAGTGCTTCTAATGGTAGTGTTAAATCCATAAATTACTTACCGTAGGCGTCTTTTTACTTTGCACAAAACGCCTTTATTAGGCTGCGCTATCATGTGGCCGTTCAAGTTCCAAGAGCATGTTATTAATCACCGTTGCTAGTCGCTGGTTGGGCAGCAAAGTTACTTGAGTGCTACGTGCAGTGGTGTAAATCGCATTCGCATTTTGGCTGTGCCTAAAAGCAAGATGTTGGATACTGGCTTTAATATCATTGAGAATAATATCAGCCTGCATGGGCGAAATATCCGGCATTAGAATGGCAAAACGATCACCAGCATAACGACAAGCTAAATCTTGCTGCCGTAAATTCATAATTATTAGTTGCGCAATGTCATGCAGATATCTATCGCCTTCCGTGTACCCATGCTTCTGGTTAAACAAAGAGAAATTATTAATATCAATGATGGCTAGAACGGCTGACTTACCTGAGCGCTGTTGCTTGTGAATTTGTTCTTTCCAATACTCTGCTCTGTAAAGTTGCGTTATGGGGTCGATGGCGTCGTGATCGCGAAAATCCCACTCCCTACGCCGCAATTGCAAATTTAAGGCGCGCTGCTCTAAGTGCCATCGATAAAGCGCCGCAGTCATCACCACCATCCCCACGGCTGCTGGATAAGACTCAATCATACTTATCCAGTAAGCTTCTTCGGGGTAGTGAAAAAACTCATCTAAAAAGTCCAAGCTGACGGAAAACAAAAATAAACCTAGCCCTATCGTCAGAAGGCTAGTTACTGTTCCAGGAGGACGACTGGCAAGGGCAGCAAGCATCCATGCCAAGGTTAAAAAAGCGATACTGCCCTCCCCCAAAATATCTAGGTTTGATATTACAGCGCTTTCTTTGAGATCACCGAACATAGAAGCCAAGCAAACCGCCAGCGTCACTATGCCCGCAGTAAATACCAGCCAAAGCTTGTGGTGTCTAAATTGTGTTGCGTTTGAAAAGGTAAACATAATGCTCTCTTTGAGAATATCTCGTGGTGAATTACCTCACGCACCATGTCTATGTGCGAAAGCGTTAAAAATAAAACGAGAGTCTTGCCCAATTCTGCTGAAACTGTCGAGGGTCAGTTTGGCTCATCAATGTGACATCTTGATGGCAAAGTGCGCAGATAACGATAAACAGCGAAAATAAAACCAATTAATTCAGAAGGTTAATTCAGGGTCATTTTAGCTCAACAAACTAAAATTTTGTCACGATTTCGTTTATCGAGACACCACTTCCATCACATCGTCATATAACTGTCACGCAGACTTTTTAGTGTACTTACCCACTTGCTTATCACATCTTTTGACTGCTTAATTGTTTGGAAAATAAATGAAAATTAAAACCGCGTACTCATCTCTTACCCTTGCTTGTATAACAGCATTGGGTCTCACCATTGCTTCTCCTGTTTCAGCTGCTGATGGCGTAATAATCGGTTCTGTAAAAGACGCCGCAAAGGCACGCAGCTATGCCGGCGCACAAATAAAGATTGTCGAATTAGGGCTTAGCACCGAAGCAGGCAGAGACGGTACGTTTCGCTTTCCATCTATTCCCGAGGGTACTTACACACTAGAGGTTTCTTACCTAGGTGAACAAACCGTCACACAAGATATCCAGGTGACTGATAACGGTATTGCCCGCGCTGCCGTTGAGCTTGGAAACGGCGATACAATTGACGAAATACTGGTACGCGGACAACGAAGCGGACAAGCAAGTGCAATTAATCAGCAAAGAGCATCAGACCGCATTTCTTCCATTGTTTCAGCTGATGCCATTGGTCAGTTTCCAGATCAGAATGCTGCAGAGTCTTTGCAACGCTTACCCGGTTTATCTATCGAGCGAGATCAAGGTGAAGGCCGTTTCGTTGGAATACGAGGTATCGACCCTAACCTGAATAACGTGACTATCAACGGTTTAAATATCCCTTCACCGGAGTCAGGCGTACGTTCAGTAGCACTAGACGTAATTCCATCTGAGCTTATTCAAACCTTGGAAGTTTCTAAATCTGTAACCCCGGATATGGACGGCGACGCTATTGGTGGCTCGGTAGCCGTCAAAAGCGTAAGCGCCTTTGATAAAGCGCGTGATACCGCAAGCGTGACGGTACAGGCAAGTCAAAACGATTTGCGTGATGAAACCAGCCCTAAGCTTTCTGGCACTTTCACTAAGAAACTATCACCAGAATGGGGAGTGGCTGGCGCTATCTCGTATTTTGACAGAGACTTTGGTTCAGACAACGTGGAAAGTAACGGTGAAGATGAACTTGAACAGCGCCATTACACCATCACCCGCGAGCGTTTAGGTAGTGCATTAAATATTGATTTTCGCCCAGACTTTAACAACCAGTATTTTCTTCGCACACTCTACAGCGAGTTTTCTGACGATGAATTTCGCCAGGGCAACATATTTACGTTCGACGGCGAAGATTCGGAAATAGAAAGAGAAAGTAAAGACCGCTTTGAGAGCCAAAGTATATTTACCGTGGCGTTAGGTGGTGAACATCAATTAAAAACTTGGACAGCCAACTGGCAACTTGGTTATGCGAAATCTGATGAAGATGAACCTGATGCCCTGTATTACGTCTTTAAAACTGAAAATGACAGTATTGACGCCAATATAAATACAATGCGCCCTACTGTTTCACAAAACGCTGATGCCATGGACTTATCAACTTACGAGGTAGATGAGATAAGCTTTGAAGACAACTACACCAAAGACACCGAAACCAGTATTAAATTCGATGTAGCACGCCCTCTTAATCTTGGTGGTTATATTGGCGAATTAAAAATGGGTTCTAAATACCGCAGCCGAGAAAAAGACCGAGACAGCAGCATAGCAATTTTCGACGGTGACTTTGACGAGTTAGATGCTTCTCAGTTTGGCGCTGTAAGTCCAGATTATTCACTCGATGACTTTGGGCCAGGGCTTAATCGCAGTGAAATGCGCAGTTATTTTAACGACAACCGCAGTAGCCTAGAATTAGACAGTCTAAATTCTGAAGTGGAGTCTCGCGGCGCCACTTATATTAATGAAGAGGATATTTTTGCCGCCTATGTCATGGGTAGCGTAGACATTGATAAACTCCACCTAGTTGCGGGTGTTCGCTATGAGCGCACTGACTTTTCTACATCAGGTATGCGAGTAGAGCTAGTAGAAAACGAAGAAACCGACGTTGAAGAAGTGGTTAATACACCATGGAATGCGGAGCGCGACTATGACCATTGGTTACCCAGCGTGAACGCTAGGTATACATTTTCAGAAAAACTCCAGCTTCGCGCCGCTTACACGCAAACTATTTCAAGACCTAAATTTGAAGACGTAGCGGCATTCCAAATCATTGAGAGCAAAACAGAAGAAGACGATGGCGTATTTGTCACTGAACGCGCAGCCGAAGTTGGCAACCCTGAGCTTCAGCCGTATGAAGCACAAAACCTCGACTTATCGATTGAATACTATCCAGGCGATATTGGTGTAATGTCAGCTGGGCTGTTCTACAAGAATATCGATAACTTTGTAGTGTACGCTGACGTAGCTGGCACCACCGGCTGGGAAGGTTTTGAAGAGGTCATACAGCCAATAAATGGTGATTCTGCTGATTTGACCGGCTTAGAACTTTCTTGGGTAAAAGCTTTCAATAACGGCTTTATTGTTTCTGCCAACGCCACCTTTACCGACTCAGAAGCGACAACTTTCTTAGACGGCGAGAAATTTGAAACTCAATTACCGAACCAGTCAGACCGCATTGGCAACTTAACCATTGGTTACGAAGCCAATGACTTCAGCGTGCGTTTAGCTACCACCTATAAGAGTGACAATTTCGAAGAAATTGATGGCGACATGTTGAGATTCGAAGACGACCACATTCAGGTTGATTTCATGGCACGCTACTACATTAACAATAGCATGCAGGTCTATTTCAACGGCATTAACTTGGGTGACGAACCCTTCTACAACTATTTTGATACGCGCAGCCAAAATGCACAGTATGAAGAGTACGGGCGCACCTTCGAGCTTGGCTTTACCTGGCAGCTTAACTAAGTACGTTTATCGATAGCCAGTCTATTAGTAAGGGGAAGGTCAATATGTTTGTGACCTCCCCATTTAATTCTTCTAGGCCATGCTTTACTCGTTCGGCTAAGCATGTGCTTACACTCAGAAAGTTTTAGGACAATAACAACAATGACCCAAAAGCGTCACACTCAACGTTCTTTTATGGCTTTAGGTAGAGCAGCGGCGATTTCAAGCGCATGTTTAGCGTTATTTAGTTGCGCAGCCGCTAACACTGCAACTAGCACCACAGCGAATAAATCTGCGGATGATAACCAACAGTCAAAAAAAACCGATGCCCAAGAAATAGTATTGCCGCTTACAAAACTCGAAAGCGGTTTTAGTCTCACACTTCCCTACAAAAGCAACATTAGTAAAGACACCCATGCTAATACCCAGCAGTTTGCTTACGCAGACACCCATGCAAACAACAGCAAAGACACCCAGCCTAAAAACACTAACGAAGACACCCACGTTATCTATATCAACGTGAATGAATACAAGGGTGTCTCGTTAAGCAATTCGGCGGGAAAGAAAAAATTCATTGCGGGAAATTACAGCCTAGTAAATGCTGAAGTTGTATTGCATAAAACCAAGCAATGGGTGTCTTTGGTAATGTTTAACAACGACACTCAACACATTGAAGTGTATCGCATCGCTCCAGAGCCCCTTGAAATTCGTCAACAAATAAGCCAACCAACCAAGGGCTCTGAAGCTATTTGCGCTGCAACATCGGCTAATGGTGAACTACAAGTCATCAACATTGATGCTACTGGCACACTAAATCAGTATGAAGTTCATAACGGAAGTTTTTTGTCGCTTCGTGACTTTGCGATAGGGCCGGGCATTAAAAGCTGCGCCCTGAATACCCATACTGAAACCTTATATCTAGCCGACGAATATGCCGGCGTATGGCAGCTAGATACCAATATTGAAAATGAGCTAGCGAAAGATCTAATCTTCCATGAGCGAGATGTTGCTGTTGAAGGTGTAGCCACCCTACCCCCAATGCCCCCAATCTCAATACAAGATAACGTGGGTGTCTCTGCAAGGGCTCTACCCTCAATATCAAAGCAAGATAGCGTGGGTGTCTCTGCTTGGGTTAGCCCAGATGCTAGTGGTGTATGGTTACAAACCCCTTGCCTGACGCAGCTTGTCTCGCTTGTTTATGATGCAGGAGATGGCAACTCAGCATTTGAAGTAGATAATGCAGACGGTAAAGCTACCTTTATTCAGCCCGAATACGTTCATTTATCGCTAGATAGCAGTGCAAGAAGCATTTCTCTTATTGTTGATGATGACCAATCAGGGGACTTTTTTCACACGGAACTATCACCAGCATTGAGCGAAGCATTACTTAATAGTCAGTGCGATTCTGGCCAGGCAGAAGTTAGTACCAAAAACACTACTAAAGACACCCACACCAAAAGCACCATTACAAAAGGTAGCAGCACAGCAGCGGTAACGTCGAAAAGTAAATACGGGGCAGTCAGTGTTAAGCCTGAAATAGAAACTGACTCGGTAGAAAATTATGGTGATGCCGCTGACGACCCTGCCATTTGGGTTAATTCACTCGCACCGCAACAAAGTCGCGTTCTCGGTACCGACAAAAAAGGGGCACTCAATAGCTACGACCTATCAGGTAAGCTTTTGCAAAGCTTACCTGTTGGCAGAGTGAATAACGTTGACGTGGGGTACAATGTATTTGTCGGACAAAGCCAAGCTCGCAAAAGCAATGCGCCGACGATTGACATAGCAGTAGCATCAAACCGTTCAAACAACAGTTTGTCAGTATTTGAGATTGATAAACGCGGAGACATGACTCACCTTGGTGATATTAGCACTACGCTTGGTGATATCTATGGCCTGTGTATGTTTGTTTCAGATGGCAAAGCTCAAGTATTTGCAAACGATACCAGCGGACGCTTTGAACGATATCACCTATCTTTTGATACAGCCAAAACCATCAATGGGCGCTTAACACAGTCTTTTTCGCTACCTTCTCAACCTGAAGGGTGTGTGGTAAATACCAAGACAAACACTGCCTACCTGGGGGAAGAAGGTGCTGGAATCTGGGCCTTGAATGTAAGCAAAAACAATGAAGAGCCTCGCTTTATAGTTGAAATAGCCGCGCCTGTAGAAGCAGATGTTGAAGGGCTGGCACTTTTCGAAGTAGACAGCCAAACCTATCTTATTGCCTCAAGCCAAGGCAATGACAGTTACGCTATCTATCAAATTCACAACAACAAACCTAGCGCACTAAAACTTATTGGTCTCATTCAGATCGTTGCAGACAAGATGAAAAGAATAGACGGCGCATCGGAAACAGACGGGCTTGATGTAACCAATGCTAATCTTGGAGGAACGTTCTCTGAGGGACTTTGGGTAGTACAAGATGGCCGAAACGTTATGCCAAGCCAAACACAAAACTTCAAGTTAGTGACTGGCACATCGCTAAAATATTCAATAAGAAAACTGGTTAAAAGAAACCATTAGATTTGCGTAGTTATATAACAAATAAGATTCCTAAATACAGAAATCAAAAAAAGGCGTTAAGCACGTTAACGCCTCTTTTTACAATACACTGCTTTTCTAACAAAAGTGAATTTGCAGCAACCGTTATAAAGCAGCGCCATAATAAGTTTTAGCGCTTTAAAATCAACTAACCCGCTCGCTGATACCCATCATTTAATTGAACGTCAATAGCGCGAAGCACGGCCGTTCGGTTAATTGAGCCTAGAAGCACACCATCATCATCTACTACCGGGTAAACCCGCGGCTTCTCCTTAAGCAGTAATTGCGCTAGCTCTATCACTGACATGTAAGGCTTAACCGAAACCACCGGCGTTTTCATGATTTCCCCTACCCTACAAATTTGCTCGCGATAGTAGCTAGAGGCAATCATTTGAGCGATACAATCCTGCTCCGATAAAAAGCCCACCACTTTTCCCTTTACATCGAGCACAGGCCCTCCACTTTGCCCACTGGCCAATAGCACTTCAACAGCCTGCGCTACTGGCATATCGACATTAAGTTTGACTGGGTGAGTATTCATATAATCACTGACTTGCAACGATTCCATTTTCGATTCTCCAGCCGTGGCGCCTAATGTGACCGATACTGCGACTTATTTGGCGTTACGGCACTTCAATTATTATTAACCACATGTGAAAGCAATTTTCCCCCACACTTAAAGACTAGACGTTTCATTTAATACAAGCCAGTAAATTTAACATTAAAATAACAACCGCTTTCTGGTATTTAGTCTTTATAAATAGCGACGGTTACTTCGCCATTTATGTCGATGCTCGCACGGTACATACCCGCTGAATTAAAAGGCATCGCGATATTGCCTTTCCCGTCGATGGCTATTACGCCACCATCACCACCAGCCTTCACGAGTACATCATTAACCACAGTATTAGCTGCGTCGTTTAGTGTTAACCCTTGATACTTCATTCGCGCACAAATATCTGCTGCTACATTGTATCGGATAAAGTATTCGCCATGTCCGGTAGCCGATACGGCGCAGCTTGCATTATCGGCATAGGTACCTGCACCAATAACGGGGGAGTCGCCGATGCGCCCAAATCGTTTCGCCGTCATTCCACCCGTTGATGTTCCGGCGACAATGTTGCCCTTATCATCTAATACCACCGCGCCTACGGTTCCAAAGCGCTCGTTACCCTGCTGTGTACCATACCCATTTGAAGCTTGTTCCATACGGGCTTTCGCTTTATCTAAAGCCTGCTTGCGAAACTCAGTATCAAAAACCGAGTTATCCACTTGGTCAAGACCGTTTTGTTTTGCGTATTGTTCGGCGCCTGTGCCAGAAAGCATGACATGGGGGGATTCGTTCATTACAAGTAGTGCCGCCTCTATTGGACTTCTGATTGTCTTAACACCTGCAACAGCGCCTGCGTTTTTACTTCCGCCATGCATGATAGACGCGTCGAGTTCATGCTCTCCCTCAAAGGTATACACGGCACCAATGCCAGCGTTGAACAAAGGTGAGCTTTCAAGAATTTTAATGGTTTCAACCACCGCCACTTCACCTTTTGCGCCGTCTTGCAGCAAGGCATAACCGTGCTTTACTGCTTGGGTTAATACCTTTTTATAAGCCGCCTCTTTTTCAGCCGTCATCGAAGACTTTAAAATAGTGCCAGCTCCGCCGTGAATGGCGATGGCAACCTGTGGGCTTTCTTGGTGAGCATCAGCCGCTGATGCGTCAGTACTAACAATCGCTAGCGAAGCTGCTAAAGCGCTGATTGCACATAGCGTATGTCGAACTTTAGTGGACTGGCGAAAAATGCGAGAAAGGTTCAAACGGTTCACTCCTTTAAAAGTTATAAAACACCGCTTGTTTTCGTGGCAGATGAAACCAACACAAACGAGCGATGTGATTATCGTATTTATAGCGAATTAAGATGACACACTAAAAGATGATAATCTAGGCTACTTCAAGAAGTTCTAAGAAGGTATTGAGATCGTCGCCGATAGATGGAAGCAACGCCTTTACTTTCACCCAATCGGCTACCTTTGATAACTCCCAAAGTGTTTCAAAATCTTTTTGCAATTGAACGGCACCTATATCTGCAGACATCCCTTTGAGTTTAAGAGAAAGGACTTGTACCTGTGAAAAGTCTTGTTCTTCAGCGGCCCTTTCTAAAAGTTTAAATTTTTCTGGTGCGCTTTGAGAATAAAGCTCACAAACCCGCGAGAACAACGCTTTATCTCCCATAATGCGAGCTATAGCATCCTCTTTTTCCCAACAGTCATTACTTATTGTATCCGTTTGCTCGTTAGAAATACTTTCCGGCGTACCTAATGCGTCACTAGGCTCAGAACGAACAGGAGCATCAGTGCTTTCCTGTGATTCGTTTGTAACGTCCATAGACTCAGCACTTTGTTCCAGGTCTCTATCAATAGCACCAAGCAGGCTGTCTACTAAGGGAGGCGCCGACGCACTATTACTCGTTTTATTTACAGGTTCTGAAAGAGAAGTGTTGGTGCCTTCAGCGCTTTGAGTACCAACTTCTGAAATTTCAAGCGCGGTACCTGCTAATTTGGTAACTTGATTTACTAACCACTGCCTGACTTTAGGAATAAGCACATCTGCAATAATCGGTTTAGTAGCAAAGTCGTCCATACCTGCTTCTAGGCACTTTTCTTTTTCGCCTAGCATAGCGTTTGCCGTCATCGCTATAATGGGAACATCGGCATGCATTGCACCTGCTTTTCCCTCTCGAATAGCACGTGTTGCCTCGTAACCATTCATTTTAGGCATTTGGCAATCCATTAAGATGCTGTGAATTCGACGACCTTTCTCATCGCATTTACGCAGAAAAGCAACCACTTCTTCGCCGTCTGCACAGGTATATAATTTACAAGGTAAGCACTCTAGAACGCCCTTAGCCACTTCCCTGTTTATCATGTTGTCGTCAACGATAAGCAAACGCGTGTTTTCAAGCGAAAAGTGTGATTTACCTTGCTCTTCTGCCTTATTTTCGACTTCTGGTGTACTACTATGGCTGTCTTCAGTAGTGACTTTTTTAGTCAAACCACTGTATTTAACAGCATCTAAACCTTGCTTTACCGTTACAAACGTAGAGCGGAAAAGGGGTTTGGGTAAATACAAGGGCGTTAAATGCGTAAATTCATAGGGTGCCCCTTCTAGCTTTTGCAGAATATAGACAACGGGCATTGTGCTAGCCTTTCCGCCTTTTTCACTTCGTTCCCACTCTCTGTCAATTTCACCAATTAATGTGCTGGATTCATCAAGTAAAAGAACGTCGTAATCTTTCCATTGAATAGCGCTAGCAGGGCCATTTAAGACTTGTGGAGTAGCCCCTACATACTCAGCAAGTTTACATATGTGCGCTTGCAGCGGTAAATAAGCGGATGAAACGCCAACGTTAACCTTACTAAGAAGTGCCTTCTCGTCTTCATTAATTTGGTCGGAATCTGCTGACTTGCCCGATCTAGTATCGGGAAGTGAAATGTAAAACGAAAACTTACTCCCCTTTCCTAATTCCGACTCGAAGGTAATGTCCCCACCTAATAATTGGCACAACTGCTTGCAGATAGATAATCCCAGTCCTGTACCGCCGTATTTTGTTGCCACAGAGGCGTCAGCCTGCGTGAAGGCAGAAAAAAGCTTGGGCTGATTTTCTTTTGATATACCAACACCTGTATCTTCAACGCTAAAATGTAGCTTTTGAACGTCAGACACCGGTTCGCTTAAAAACAGTTTTAATTTAACGTGCCCTGTTTTAGTAAACTTAATCGCATTGTTAAGTAGATTACTTAATACTTGGTTAATTCTGTGAGGATCTGAGTTAACTTCTATCGATGGTATCTGTGAGGTATCAACCAGTAACTCTAGCCCTTTACCTGCCGCCTTTATAGCGAACACTTTAGCAATAGACTCAATAAGAGAGAGTAGTTCGAAATTTTGCTGGTTAATATCCAGCTTGCCCGCCTCTATCTTTGAAAGGTCTAGTACATCGTTTATAAGCACGTTTAAGTTATTACAGCTGATTTCCATCATGGAAACTAACTGCTCTGCCTTTTCGTTAAGCGGTTGGCGTTTTAATAAAGCTAAAGAACCAACTACCCCATTGAGGGGGGTGCGCATTTCATGACTAATATTAGAAATAAACGAACTCTTTACCTTGCTTGCTTTACGCGCTTCTTGCGTGGCCTCTACCAACTCTTTTGTTCTGCTTACCACTTTTTCTTCAAGCTTTAAGTTAACTCGTTCAATAGCGTCTTTTGCTTTTTGTTCCTCTGTAACGTCTCTAATTACTACGGCAACACCAGAAAACTGTGAATGCTCTCCCCATATTGTTGACGCGGTAATCAACAGCGAATGCTCTTTTTTATCATCATCTACATAAGGCTTGGTAAAGGTGACTTGCTTACCACCTTCAACGAGCACATCCTCTAGCCCCAGCAGTGATAATGGCGCAAAAGACGAATAATGATGATTGATGATTATTTGGGAAGGGATCCCAAAAAGTGACTCCGCCGCTTTGTTCCAGCTTTTGACAATTCCGGTGGAGTCCACACTAAAAATGGCATCTTTTGAAATATCGACAATAGCGACTGATTCACCGCGCACTTTGGCTAACTCAATATTCTTTTTATTACTGCGATATACGAAGAGCAAAATGCTTACAAAGATAATCGAGATGACGACAATCACGCTGTAAACACTCAGACGTTTTTCGTTTATCAAAGCACTCACTTGGGTTTGCGGTAGAAGTATGTGTAGGTAAAAGCCTGTGCCCTGTTCTTTGGCACCTAGTGTGAACGCCCTAGAAACAGCGTAATGTACGCTCTGATTTTCATTTCTAGGCGTAATCTTGTTCCAACCGTTGAATTGAGATACTGAGAATTCGCTTTGCCATGTTACAGAAGGGTTTAAGTCTTTTGAAAAAGATTTTTGGCTATCGGGATGTACTACAAAATATCCATCTCGGTCAGTAACGTAGAGCGACTGATTGCTAGTTAAAGTTTTGCTCATCTGAGAAAGCAGATATTGTGCGTTGACGTTCATGATTAGAAATCCGTAGCGCTCGCCACTTTCACTGAAGATGGGTAAAGAAAGCCGAATGACGCTCTTGTAGGGGTATTCTAGTTTCCCATATTCCCGATTCAAGTTGATATCGGAAATGTAAAATTGACCTTTATTACTTTTAACGCTTTCAATGAAATAATTTCGCGTAGCTTTCGCCTGTAGATCAGTACTGCTGGCTATTAAAACACTCCCACCTTCGCGCTCGACCCTTAAGAATTCTTTCCCCTCTTCGTCTGCCTTAATGACCCTCAACTGATCGATTTCTGTGTTATTTTCGATAAAAGCAACAAATATAGTTTCTAAGCGATGCTTCCACTGGTCAAGCGTAGTGCCATCTTTAGGATCTAACTTATTGTTCTGCGTGGCTCTAACTATTCCGCTTATGGGCGGCGTTTGGTGCAAAAAGTTAAGGGCGTTGAGATATTTAATTAGCTGCGTTTCGGCGACATTTTCCACGCTTAAGGCGCTTTTCTCTAAAGCCTGATAGGCCTGACTCTCCGCCGTCGCTTTTATGTTGCTTTCAAACAAACTAACAACCAACACAATCAGCAAGGTAGCAAGCACAACAGCCAATATAAAAGTACTTTTAGCTTCGTTGAACGCAGGTTTAGATGGTAGGACCGACAAGCCAATAATTTCCGTATAACTTGTAATAACCTAAAGCTAGTCAGAGATGTTTTGTTGCGCAAGTTTATAGTCTAAAAATCTTATATAAAAAACAAACGACAAAACCGTTAGTTACAACGCCACTGTAGCGTTTCGAATGTCTTAATTATTGGGCACAAAACCAACAGCATTTGGTATTAAAATTGTCGCGGTGTACACTGCGTGCAAGGTTTTACTAATAAGCAATGGTGGTTATGCACGCACCTACATTTTTGTGGCACGATTTTGAAACATTTGGCACCAGCCCACAAAAAGATCTTCCCTGCCAATTTGCCGCAGTCAGAACAGATATGGATTTAAATGTTGTTGGAAAGCCCATCAACATTATGAGCGCCATTGCTAATGATTATCTACCTCACCCAGAGGCATGTTTGGTTACTGGCATTACGCCACAGCAAACCATAAGAGATGGGTCAAACGAAGCGGATTTTGCAGCGCGAATTTACCAAGAGATGTCTACACCAAACACCTGCAGTGTAGGATTTAACAGCATTCGCTTTGACGATGAAGTGTCGCGCTATCTGTTTTACCGCAATTTTTACGATCCCTATTCTCGGGAATGGAGAAACGGGAATAGCCGCTGGGATATTATTGATTTAGCAAGAGCGTGTTATGCGCTTAGACCGGAAGGAATCAATTGGCCAGAACGAGAAGATGGTACGCCTAGCTTCAAATTAGAATCGCTCACTGCAGCTAATAACATTGGCCACGAAAATGCACACGATGCGCTAAGCGATGTCTACGCAACCATTGCTTTGGCAAAGCTTATAAAAGAAAAGCAGCCTCGTTTATTTGAGTATGCATTGTCGCTTCGCAATAAACATACGGTTATGCAGCAAATTGACTTAAGCAAACCATCGGTACTCTTGCATATATCCTCTAAATTACCGGCCTCTCAGGGATGTTGCACGTGGGTAATGCCGATTGCTAAACACCCAACCAATTCTAATGCGTTTATAGCGATAGATTTATCCCATGATATAGACAGCGTGTTAAACGACACAGCCGAAGAGATAAGACAGGCACTTTACGCGCCAGCGGATACGTATTCAGATACTAAAGAACGACCTGGTCTTAAACTTATCCACATTAATCGCTCTCCTTTTATTACCACAGCCAAAGCGATGACTGAGGAAAATGCCGCTAGATTAGGTCTTGATAGAGAGCGCTGCCTAGACAATTATAAAACACTCGCAAACACCAAGGATCTTGCTGCTAAGCTTGTGGATGTGTATGACGAAGAACGCCACAGTACAGAGCATGACGTAGACCATGCCCTGTACAGCGGTGGTTTCTTAAATGACGAAGATAGGCGTTGGTGTGAGCGTGTTATTGATGCAGCCCCTGACGACCTTGCCACCTTAAGCGATGAAACCCAGCATGAAGGCTTGCGCAAACAGTTGTTTCGTTATCGTGCGCGCAACTACCCTAATACACTTACCGCTGATGAGATGACGAAGTGGCAGTATCACCGTCAGGCTCGGCTAACAGACCCCGCGTTTGACGGCTCAATTACATTAGAAAACTATATGATGAGGCTTGAGGCGTTAGCCCACGAGCACAGTGACAACCCTGACAAGCAGGCCATACTGCGCGCCCTGTATCAGTATGCTAAAAACCTTTGACGGAGGTTTTATAACATCATAAATTAATGATAGTTGAACAAAGGCGGTAAAGGATAAAACGTAGTCAAGGAATTGATGACTTCCGCCGATAATAACAATACACGCGCGTAAGGGAATAAGTAGTCATGAATGGCGTTACAATAAGCTTCGACAAATCAAGAACCTATATAAACATTATGCTCGATCCTTCTGAATTTACATCAGAGGTGAATATCCGTGATGTTAGACAGCAGTTGGAAAGTGGCGAAACCAAACGTCTGTATGTGTCAGAAAAAGCGTTGAAATCAGCCTGTGAAACGGCCAACCATTACTTTAAAACAGGTGATGGTACTGTGGTTCAAGAACGCATCGGTGAGCGCAAAAACGCCGAAGTTGAATTTCGGGTGCCTGAAGACGGCATGATTGCAAATTTGGTCCTCACTACCCCCTATGGCGGTAAACTCCCATCCCTTGCGACAGTTAAATCATTAGCGGTCAAAAATAGAGTGATTCGAGGTGTTAGTACTAAAAAAATAGACGCCATGCTAAAAGCCGCAAGAAATGCGGCGCCTGGCACCGTACTAGAGGAAACCATAGCTAAAGGGCTTCCTGCTCGAAATGGCAAAAACTCCAAATTTATTCCCCTTGTTCCGAACGCACTTGAACGAATACTAAGACCGCAAACGAACGAAGGTGAACGAGTTGACATGCGCAACTTAGGCGAAGTGATATGCGTGAAAATAAACACGCCTGTTCTGCGCCGTACCCCACCTACAAAAGGTCGTTCTGGCTTTGACGTGAAAGGAAACACAATATCAGCCACTCCTGGTGAATGGGTAGACTTTAAAATGGGAACAGGAACGGTGGTGTCTGATAGCGACGCAAACCTATTAATGTCATCCATTTCAGGGATGCCTAAATACCGTGACCAAGTTATGAATATAGATGATACCTTTATTTGTAATGGCGTTAACGTTGGGTCAGGGCATGTAAATTATGAAGGTGCTGTATTAGTTAATGGCGATGTCACCGAGAAAATGCAAATTAAAGCGGCCGGTGACGTTACTATTAACGGTTTCGTAGAGTCGGCTTACATTGAGTCGGGCGGCGACATTATTATCACCGAAGGTGCTATGGGCAAGGTGAACGATAAGCAAGGTGACTACCAATGCAAACTCGTTGCCGCGGGAAGCATTCACGTTCAGCATGGTCAAGGCATCGATATTCAGTGCGCTGGGAATATAACTGTTGGTAGACAGCTTGCTTACAGTCGTCTGCGCTGCGGTGGTGCGGTAATTGTGGGGCAAATTGATAAACCCATGGGCAATTTGTTTGCTTGTGACATTATTAGTCAAGATAGGGTTGAAGCAGGAACACTCGGCGCTGTTTCTGGAAGTACGTTAAAAGTTGATTTTAGCCCCGGTTTTAATCAGCTGCTAGAGCGCAAAGATTCTCTTGATGAGTTATTAAGGCAAATTCGCGAAAATAATCTAAAGCACAAAGAAAAAATCGACCTTATTCAAGGTAAAAAGATTCCTAAAGAGCTACAGCGCAAGGCAGCGGAAGCGCTTGAGCTTTTTAACAACGAAAGCGCGCTTCTTGAATGGTTAGAGAATAAAGCTAACGACGTAAAAGCCGCAAAAGAAAACTATCAAACAGATATTAAACTTATTGCCAATAAAAGACTCTACCCAGGTGTTTCAGCCAAATTAAATAACAGAAATTGGCGTTCTGAGAGGGAATACGATCGCGCCCAAATTCACTACGACTCGCACCAATGGCATTACGAGCCAATTATTTAGATGATGTTTAGGCTAGCGAAGCCGGCTTTTTAGGCTTCGCACCTCTACCTTTCTATTTAGCCGTAGAGTAATCCATTTTTACTGAGCAATGGTCACATTACCGTAGCCCTGCCGCTTAGACTGATAAAGCGCTTTTATAGTGCGTTCAAGCCAATCTGGGAACTCTTCTGAGTCTCGCAATTCAGCCATACCAATCGCAATTTTGTATTTATCATTCAAAAGATAGTGGGTATCCATGCACTCCAATAGCCTATCTGCAAGCGTTTTTGCTGAGTCTAATTGGGTCTGTGGACAAAGCACGACGAACTGCTCACCATTAAACCTTGAAACGATATCAACGTCTCTTACAGTATTAAGGCAGTTCTGAGCTGCGGTCTTCAACATGTCTTCTCGAATAGAAGGGTCGTGAGAAAATAGATCTTCATCAACAGGCGTTAAATCAATGGCGATTAATGTAGCGGTAGTATGAAACCGATGGAAGCGTGATATCTCTTCTTCAGCCCGCTGTATCATGTGGTTACGGTTATAAAGACCGGTGATCGCATCGTAAGCTGAAAGAAAACCTAATGTTTTGTTTTTCTCTAACAACGTGGCTTGAAGCGCACTTATCTCTTCATTTTTTTGTTGAATTATACGCTTGTAGCCGCCCACATGACGGTTTCTCGAAATTAGCCACAACAAGCCCAACAATACAATTGCTGAACTTAATATCATCACAGCATAGTTGCGGCTGTAACGGATTTGCACGTTGTTCCATTGTTTGTAAATTTCTACTTTCTTTGTCTCTGGAATGCGCTCTATTGCGAGATTAAGTTTATTGACTAAATGACTGAACGACTTATTAACGCCAAATGCGAGAGAGTCAAAGGGTTCGGCGTAACCGACAATGTGCAAATCTTCGAGTTCAAGGTTATTAATGTGCATATTCACACTCATTAATGAACCTACCATTACGTCAAATTCACCGTTTGCGAGTTGCTTAAGGCCTTCCTCCTCAGATGGGATGAGTTTTAGACGTAATCCCGGGTAATGACGAGAAATATACTCGACTTGGCGGTAACCCTGCACAATACCTACCGTACGATTTCCGATTCCTGAATAGCCCTGCAGCATAGGTGTTCCCGTGCGGGCCACCAAGACATTTGGCGCCTCAAAATACGGCACACTAAAATCTAAAAACTGCTTGCGATAATCAGACGTGTTCATCATAGGAATGACTTGGCACTTACCTTGTTGAACGAACTCTAGGCTTTCCTGCCAACTCTGTGTAGAAACAAGCTTGAACTTAAGCTCGCTAAGCTCAGCAATAAGCTGCATATACTGGGCTGAAATACCCACGTGGATGCCATTTCTTATCGCTTCATAAGGCGCCCAATTGGGGTCGATACAATAGGTTACTTCAATTGAATTTTGAGATGCTAATGGTTGCTCAGGTGCAGCTTGCAAAAACGCGCTAAAAGCGGATCCTACAAACAACACTGTGCAAAGCAGGCCTTTTCTTATTTTTCTCAACTGCACACCCAAAAGAATAATTACATCAACAACAAGTCAACCGCGAAGTATTAAGGTTAAATGCAAAAAATGCAATAAATTCGATTATTTAGTCATTATTTAGTTATGTGACACTCTGCTGTTGCTTGAACTCTTCCCGATCATAGCGCTTTTCATTCATGATAGCAGCCAAAGCCGTTACCGCTTTCTCAACATCGGCAAAACTTAAATACAGCGGCGCAAAGCCAACACGAAGTATGTTTGGAGCACGAAAATCAGCAATGACACCTTCAGCTATCCACGCTTGGCAAATGGCATAAGCATCATTGTGGGCAAACGCAATTTGGCTACCTCGATTATCTAGCGACGGGCTTACCACCTTAAGCTCGTCTAATAACCCTGCTCTTTTAGCTTCAGCGATAAAATAGGCTTGAAGCTTTTTAGATTTTTCATCAATGGCTTTAATCGAAACGTCTTCAAACACATCAAGGGCAGCATCTAAAATGCTCATGCCAATAATGCCTGGCGTACCACACAAGTTCTGTTTGATTGAGGTATCAGGGGTGTAGTCGGGAGAAAATGAAAATGGCGAGCTATGGCCCATCCAACCTGATAGAGGCTGTTTATAAGCGTCCTGATGTCGTCGGGCAACATAAATAAATGCAGGTGCACCTGGACCGCCATTCAAATATTTATAGGTACAACCCACGGCGAAATCTACATTGCATTCATCTAGGGCTACAGGAAACGCGCCCGCGCTGTGTGCCAAATCCCACAGCGTAAGTATTCCTTTATTATGCGCTTGCTCAGTAATACCCTTCATATCAAGCTTCAAACCACTTCTGAAGTTTACCTGAGTCAACATCAGCACTGCGATATCTTCGTCAAGCTGAGCACCAACACTGTTTTCATCCACGTACCGAATACTGTATTCAGCGCCCAGTAAATCGAGTAAACCTTGAACCATATAAATATCGGTGGGGAAATTGTTTCTTGTTGTGGCAATGACTTTTCTATCAGGGTGCATTCTTAAGGCAGCACTAAGCACCTTAAACAAATTGATTGATATCGAGTCGCAGCATATTACTTGGCCTTGCTTGGCGCCAACAATTGTACCAATTTTGTCACCCACCTGCTGTGGTAGTGAAATCCACTGATGCTTGTTCCAGCTTGTGATAAGGCCCTCACCCCACTGATTTTTTACCACCTCACCGGCGCGCTCTTCCGCTTTTTTGGGTAAGGGGCCAAGAGAGTTACCGTCAAGATAGATAGTATTGTTTGGCAGCGAGAATTCGCTCGCCTTGCTAAAAAGCGGATCTTTTTCATCAAGTTGCTTAGCAGAAAAAACCTTATTTATCATGTTGACTCATAACCTCAAGTAAAGCATCAAAGGACGTTGATTCTGGATGTAGCCAGTCGAAATGACCACCGTTTGTTATTATTCTGTTTTTTACGCCGGGCATTGTAGCGTGGTGTTCGGGTACAATACTATCTTCGTTGCCTTGCAATAATATTACTGTAGGCTTGATTGCCGCTGCATCAGGCGTAGCTGTTTGATATTCACGTTTGTTTTCAGTGGGCATTCCCCCCATAAACTGCGGCGTGGCTGTCTGACAACTATTTTCGCCAAGTGCATAACTTTGCACATTTGTTATAGCGGCAAGGCCTATTACTTGTTTAATGCTTTCACTTACATCGCTACTCGATAGCTGCTGTGCAGCAAGTAAGCCAAGATGCCCGCCCGCAGAGTGCCCCACCAAATATATGTTGCCACTATCCCCTGTAGCTTCAATATTCTCAATTGATGCCTTCACAGCACTTGTTACATCTTCCAAACTACCGGGCCAGCCACCGCCTTCATCGCCTACGCGCCGATACTCCATTGCATAGACACCCATCCCAAGCTCTGCCAAGGCATGATAAAACCCTTTAGCATGGTCATAGCCGTATGCATTAAGCCAGCATCCGCCGTGAACAAATATGACGGCGTCCCCAGCAAACTCATTTTCATCCCCACCGCGGCCATGCCATACATGCACAGTCTGTAGCGGGTCATCCCCATAGCTGAATTGGCTGTCATGCTCTGATGTTGGCAAGACACCCAACGCAGAATATGGCACTTGGGTCAGTGTGCGAGGTATTTCATGCGAATGGGCGTTTACATCAATATTTGCGTGGGTGTCATTCAAAGCGTTTATCAGGGATAAATTCGCGTCATTAGTATGGGTGTCTTTGTAATTCGGCGTTGTTTGGGTGACACCCAACGTAAAAGTTAACTCTTGCGGGCCTGCATGCAACTTCGAGTTTGCATGGGTGTCATTAGAAGGAGCACTCGAAGCGCCACCAGATACTAAATTTCGTTCACTTACGTGGGTGTCATCGTAAGTTACACGGTCACTTGCGTGGGTGTCATTGTTAGTTACATTGTTATTTACACCCCCCTCATTCAGAAGTGGAGTCGCTTGAGTATTTACGGCCGGCAATAGCGCCGCTAATACAGCTAATGTAATTGGAGAGATAGCTTTGATATAAGATTTCATATTGATAGTTTTTATTTCAATTAAATCATAGAGTACCAAGTAAATGGTGGCACTCTATGATTAATTTTTTGACATCTTATCGCCGGTCTTTGATTAGATCATTTCAACAGCCAGTGCTACGCCTTCACCACCACCAATACATAAGGAAGCAATACCTTTTTTCCCGCCACGTTGCTTAAGCGCGTGCAGCAGAGTTACCAAAATACGTGCGCCTGATGCACCGATTGGGTGGCCCAATGCACATGCACCACCTTTCACGTTCACTTTATTTTCATCAAGCCCAAGTTTCTTAACTGCCAGCATAGTCACCATTGCAAAAGCTTCGTTAATCTCAAACAAATCAACTTCTTCTTTTGTCCAGCCTGCTTTATCCAACACCTTTTTCATTGCTCCAACAGGTGCCACAGTAAAGTTTTCGGGTTCAATAGAATTTGTAGCGTGAGCAACTACACGTGCCAGTGGCGCTAAACCAAGTTCTTTCGCTTTACTCTCACTCATAACAACCAGTGCTGCAGCACCATCGGAGATTGAGCTTGAGTTTGCCGCAGTGACCGTACCGTCTTTTTTGAAAGCAGGTCTCAAAGTTGGTATTTTTTCAGGACGTGCAGAACCCGGGCCTTCATCGGTATCAACCACGGTGTCGCCCTTTCTAGACGAGATTGTTACCGGCACTATTTCATCAACGAATGTACCGCTATTTATTGCTTCATGTGCTTTTGAAAGCGAGCTTAGTGCAAATTCATCCATTTCTCCGCGAGATATGTTTTCTTCATCGGCCGTATCTTGCGCAAAACATCCCATTGCTTTGCCATCATAAGCATTTTCTAGCCCATCAAGCATCATGTGATCTAGCACTTGACCGTGCCCCATACGATAACCCGTTCTTGCTTTAGGCAGCATGTAGGGCGCATTACTCATGCTCTCCATTCCACCCGCTACAACTGATGTTGCACTACCCGCTTTGATTAAGTCATGCGCCATCATTACCGCTTTTAAGCCCGAGCCACATACTTTATTAATGGTTGTAACACCGGCGCTTAACGGAAGCCCCGCCCACAGTGATGCTTGTCGTGCAGGTGATTGGCCAAGGCCTGCGGGTAATACACACCCCATAATAACTTCATCAATTGCAGAGACATCCATACCTTCACAGGCTGCTTTAATCGCAACTTCTCCAAGTTTGGTCGCAGTAAGCGAAGACAAATTACCGTTAAAACCACCCATTGGTGTGCGTTTAGCCGCGACAATAACTACTGAATCTTTACTCATAACCGTGCCCTTAAAATTCATTTAAATTATAGAGTTAAGTGAAGAAGGCCGCATAGATGTATACAAAAGTAAACACCTCTAATAGCGGCTATGCTTTGCCTTCACCATGAAAAATTGACGTTAGCAAAATGTTACTTTACCTTAACGTAAAATGTAATTAACGTTAACGTAAACCTGTACCAGGTATGTGTCAACCAAACACTACGTTTTAATATAGTGGTATGAAAAAGATGCTGCTTTAAAACAATAGTGCGATTGCGAAGACACCCAACCTACTACAGAAAAATTAATTACAAAGACACCCACGCAAAGATAAGGGTGTTAAACAGCGCTAAAAACAAGGTACGTGTAATGAGCAAGTACGAAGACGAAACAACATATGCAATAGGTGAACTCGCGCGAGAGTTTGACATCACACCTCGTTCAATTCGTTTTTATGAAGAGCAAGGGCTAATGTCGCCGTCCAGAACTGGCCAAAATCGCGTTTATTTAAACAAGGACAGAGTGCGCTTAAAGCTTATCTTGCGCGGAAAACGCTTAGGTTTTTCCCTTGCTGAAGTCAAAACACTGTTCGACATGTACGACACTAACCCCAACTCGGCCATTCAGCTAGAGGCCATGCTTGAAATGACTGAGCAAAAAAGAGCAGTGCTTAAACAACAATTAGAAGATATTCAGATGCTAATGACAGAACTGGATGATGTTGAAGCACGCTGCCGTGAAGAACTCGCAGAATTAAAACGAGGAAATATCGCATGAACACCTCCTACCCTACTTTGAATTTTGGACTTGGTGAAGACATCGAGATGTTACGTGACCAGGTCTACCAATTTGCACAAAATGAGATTGCTCCTCTGGCTGAGCAAGCAGACGCAGATAACCAATTCCCAAATCAACTGTGGACTAAGCTAGGCGATATGGGTTTATTGGGTGTAACTGTTTCAGAGCAATACGGTGGCTCTGACATGGGCTATCTCGCCCACACTATTGCGATGGAAGAGGTTAGCCGCGCATCAGGTGGTATCGGATTGAGCTACGGCGCACATTCAAACCTATGCGTTAATCAAATTTTTAAAAATGGTAACGACGCTCAGCGTGAAAGGTACCTTCCTAAGCTAGTAAGCGGTGAACACATCGGTGCGTTAGCAATGAGTGAGCCTAACGCAGGTTCTGACGTCGTTAGCATGAAATTAAAAGCTGAAAAGCGCGGCGACAAGTACATTCTCAACGGTAATAAAATGTGGATAACGAATGGCCCTGATGCACATACTTTTGTTATCTATGCAAAAACCAACCCTGATGCCGGCCCAAAAGGTATCACAGCATTTATTGTGGAGCGTGACTTTCCGGGCTTTAGTCGCGCGCAAAAGCTCGACAAACTTGGCATGCGCTCCTCGAACACTTGCGAGTTAGTGTTCGAAGATTGTGAAGTACCAGCCGAAAATATTCTTGGCAAAGAAGGCGAAGGCGTTCGTGTACTAATGAGCGGCTTAGATTACGAGCGTCTTGTTTTATCCGGCGGCCCACTCGGCATTATGCAATCGTGCATGGATATTGTTGTTCCTTATATTCACGACCGCCAGCAGTTTGGTCAGTCAATTGGTCAATTCCAACTGGTACAGGGCAAAGTCGCTGATATGTATACACAGATGAATGCGGCTCGAGCCTATGTATACACCGTTGCTCAGTCTTGCGATCGCGGTGAAACAACACGCAAAGATGCGGCTGGCGCGATTCTCTACTCAGCAGAACTGGCCACAAAAATGGCATTAGACGCTATTCAGTTACTAGGGGGTAATGGCTATATCAATGAATATCCTACTGGCCGCCTATTACGTGACGCCAAGCTTTATGAAATAGGTGCAGGTACATCGGAAATCCGCCGCATGCTTATCGGCCGCGAGCTTTTCAACGAATCTAAGTAGATCGGGATTACGGGTAAAAGGCAAATTCTATTGAACAAAGAAAAATTAAACGCTCTTTGCTTTATAGAAATTAGCAAGACACCCACCCTAAATCTTATTAGGTACATTTACGAAAGCTGAACTTTATTTATAGGCCAATGAATTACAAAGACACCCACCGCAGCGAAAGTACTTAGCATGGGGGTCTCGCTAATCATATTGCTAACTAGTGGTTAATGCGACAGCCGTCGCATACGCCCAACACAAGGAGGGGTCATGCCCGTTCTTCGCTCAAGTATAAATACGAAGTCCGAAACATTTATCGCAAACGCCCAGCACATGCAGGCTCAGGTAAATGATTTAGTCGAAAAAATAGAACAAATTTGTCAAGGTGGTGGAGAAAAAGCAGCCGAACGCCACATTTCGCGAGGGAAACTACTACCACGTGACAGAATAAACGCCCTCATCGATCCGGATACTCCATTTCTCGAAATAGGCCAGTTAGCAGCCTGGGAAGTATATGAAGACTATGTGCCCTGTGCAGGGGTTGTTGCCGGTATCGGTATTGTTGCTGGCATCGAGTGCATGATTGTAGCTAATGATGCCACTGTCAAAGGCGGGACTTACTACCCTCTAACTGTTAAAAAGCACCTTCGAGCTCAAACCATCGCAGAGCAAAATAACTTACCTTGTATTTATCTTGTGGATTCAGGTGGTGCTAACTTACCGCGCCAAGATGATGTATTCCCCGACAGAGATCACTTCGGCCGCATATTCTTCAATCAGGCGAATATGTCTGCAAAGAATATCCCACAAATTGCGGTAGTTATGGGCTCCTGTACAGCAGGTGGCGCTTATGTTCCTGCTATGGCTGATGAAAGTATTATCGTTAAAGAGCAGGCGACTATTTTCTTAGGTGGGCCACCTCTTGTTAAAGCAGCAACAGGTGAAGTGGTAACTGCAGAAGAACTTGGTGGCGGAGACGTTCACACTCGTATTTCAGGGGTTGCTGATCAGTTAGCCAACAATGACCATCATGCACTTTCTCTAGCCCGAAATGCTATATCAAGGTTAAACCGAAAGAAACCTCAAGACTTAGACGTTGCTGCGGTGAAACCTCCACGCTACGACACAAAAGAGATATATGGCATCGTGCCTGCCGATAGTCGTCAGACTTATGACGTGAGGGAAATTATTGCTCGAATCGTTGATGATTCAGATTTCGATGAATTCAAACCCCTTTATGGCACTACCCTTGTTTGTGGGTTTGCTCGCATATTCGGTTTCCCTGTCGGCATTGTTGCGAACAACGGCATACTTTTCGGTGAAAGTGCGCTCAAAGGTGCTCATTTCGTCGAGCTTTGCGCAATGCGAAAAATTCCCCTCGTGTTTTTGCAAAACATCACCGGATTTATGGTTGGTAAGCAATACGAACATGGCGGGATCGCAAAACACGGTGCCAAAATGGTAACCGCTGTAGCGTGCGCGAATGTACCAAAACTCACTGTGCTTATCGGCGGAAGTTTTGGTGCAGGTAACTACGGCATGTGCGGCAGAGCCTATGACCCACGCTTTCTTTTCATGTGGCCAAATGCTCGCATCTCTGTGATGGGCGGTGAGCAAGCAGCAGGTGTTCTCGCACAGGTAAAACGCGACCAAAAAGAGCGTTCTGGCGAATCTTGGAGCGCAGAAGAAGAGAAAGCATTCAAACAACCCGTTGTTGATACCTACGAAAAGCAAGGACATCCATACTATGCATCTGCAAGGCTTTGGGACGATGGCGTTATTGACCCGGCGGATACGCGATTAGTGCTTGGGCTATCGCTGTCAGCGACTCTCAACAAGCCTATCGAAGACACCCAATTTGGCATATTTAGAATGTAGGAGTTCGGGTTATGGAACAATCAGTTATTTACAGCGTAGATGATAGAAATATTGCCACTGTTACTTTAAACAGAGCTGAAAAACACAATGCTTTCAACGATGAAATGATAATCGAGCTGACTCGTTTGTTTAAAAAAGCGGGCGAAGACGAAAACGTGCGTGCGCTTATTTTAAGAGCGGAAGGTAAAAGTTTTAGCGCAGGCGCCGATCTTAACTGGATGAAAAAAATGGCCAGTTATACCGAAGCGCAAAATGAAAGTGACGCTTTTGCATTAGCAACCATGCTGCAGACGCTTTATAAAATGCCAAAGCCCACAATAGCGAGAGTACAAGGTGCAGCTTTTGGAGGCGCAGTTGGTTTAATTGCCTGTTGCGATATTGCTATTGGAAGCAAGCTTAGCAAGTTTTGCTTAAGCGAAGTTAAAATAGGCCTTATCCCAGCGACTATCAGCCCCTACGTTGTTGAAGCAATGGGCGCACGAGTGTGCCGACGATACTTCCAGACCGCTGAAGTGTTTTCTGCGCGTAGAGCACGACGACTAGGTTTATTAAGCGAATCAGTTACCGAAGATGAGCTAGATAGCACTATAGATGACATTGTATCAAACATACTGAAAAACGGCCCTCAAGCAGTGGCGAAAGCAAAAGACTTGGTGCAATGGGTGTCTACGCAAGAGATTAACGATGCCCTTCTCACAAAAACGAGCAAGCTTATTGCACAAGTTAGAACTTCTGATGAAGGTCAAGAAGGTTTGTCAGCCTTTTTAGAAAAGCGCAGTGCGTCATGGGTGGAGGTACAAAATGATAAATAAATTACTAATCGCAAACCGTGGCGAAATAGCCTGCCGCGTTATAAAGACAGCCAACGCACAAGGTATAAAAACCGTAGCTGTTTATTCAGACGCGGATGAGAATGCACTTCATGTACAAATGGCTGACGAAGCAGTTTATCTAGGGCCATCTCCGTCAAAAGAAAGTTACTTACGTGGTGAACTCATTATTGAGAAATCGAAAGAGCTGGGTGTAGATGCTATCCACCCGGGTTACGGCTTTCTCTCTGAAAATGCTGAATTTGCAAATCTGTGCGCAGAAAACAATATTATCTTTGTAGGTCCACCCGCATCTGCAATAGAAGCGATGGGTTCCAAATCTGCCGCGAAGCACATCATGGAAAAAGCAGGCGTTCCATTGGTTCCAGGCTATCATGGCGACGAACAAAGTGAAGCAGTGTTGAAAGGCGCTGCCGATGAGATGGGCTATCCAGTGCTTTTAAAAGCCGCAGCTGGTGGCGGCGGTAAAGGCATGCGCCAAGTGTGGAGCGAGAAAGAGTTTTCTCAGGCTTTAAACGCCGCTAAACGTGAATCTATGGCCAGCTTTGGTGACGACCATATGCTGGTTGAAAAGTACCTAACCCGTCCTCGTCATGTTGAAATACAAGTCTTCTGTGACACCCATGGTAACGGTGTATATCTTTTCGAGCGTGATTGTTCGGTGCAACGCCGTCACCAAAAAATTATTGAAGAAGCGCCAGCGCCTAATATGTCTCAGTCAGTGAGAGAAAAAATGGGCGAAGCGGCGATACTGGCGGCGAAAGCAATTAATTACGTAGGTGCAGGAACTGTAGAGTTCTTACTTGATGAAGACGATTCATTTTACTTTATGGAAATGAATACGCGCTTGCAGGTTGAACACCCTGTTACAGAAATGATTACCCGGGAAGATTTGGTTCACTGGCAATTAACTATTGCTGAAGGTAAGCCCCTACCTAAGCAACAAAAGGAACTTACTCTAACAGGACACGCATTCGAAGCACGTATTTATGCTGAAGATCCGAACAACGAGTTTCTACCTTCCACCGGCACGCTGTGCCTGTTGCGCACACCAAAAGAAAATGACGTAGTCCGTGTTGATACTGGCGTTGTGGAAGGCGATGAGGTAAGCGTTTTCTATGACCCTATGATTGCCAAGCTTGTAGTTTGGGGAGAGAACCGTGAGATAGCCCTTAAGCGCCTAATTAGTGCGTTGGGCGATTACTATATTGACGGTGTAAGCACAAATATTGACTTCCTAAAGCGCGTCGCTACCCACCCGGCATTCGGTGCTGCTGAGTTGACAACTACATTTGTTGAAAAGCATAACGATTCGTTGTTTAACCGTATAGCTAGCGAAGACACCCATTCTAATATTCCAGCGATGGCGTTACTTTCCCTATTAAATAGAAAAATTACCTTGAGTAATCGCACACCTGAAGTATGGTCCACTGCAGGTGCGTGGCGGCCTAATGGAAATCACCAAGAAACCCTAACGTTGATTTGCGGCCAAGAAGAGGTCCGCGTTGATGTGAAACATCTACTACACGGGAGTCAGCCTGTTTGGGAGCTAACGGTAGCTAACGAAAGCTTCGAAGTAAAAGGAAAAATCATAGAAAGCACGCTGAAAGCGACAATCAATGGATACAAATCGACGTTTTCGTTTTCAGAAAATGATGGCGTGTTTACTCTTTTTAACAAAGACACCCATGCTAAATTTAGTGTAGTTTCACCCTCGTTAGGTGATCATAACAGTGATGGTGATGATGCCAATTTAAGTGCTCCTATGAATGGAACAATAGTTGCGCATTTAGTTGAAAAAGATCAGCAGGTTAAGAAAGGTGATCCAATTTTAGTCATGGAAGCGATGAAGATGGAGCATAGTATCATTGCCCCACACGACGGCTCAGTAGAAGAGTTCTTCTTCAAACCTGGTGAACTAGTTGATGGCGGGGCCACGCTATTGGCATTTTCGACCAAAGAAGCTGCCGAGGTTTAATATGACGTTTCCTAAAGAAGTAAGCATTGTCGAAGTCGGCCCTCGAGACGGCCTTCAAAATGAAAAGCAGACTTTAAGGGTTGAGCAAAAGGTAGAGCTTATAAAGCTTCTATCAGAAACTGGCCTAAACCGCATTGAGGCGGGTAGCTTTGTTTCGCCCAAATGGGTGCCTCAAATGGCGAATTCAGGTGAGGTTATTAAAGCGCTAAATTCGAAGGCGAATATTCGTTATTCTGCGTTGACCCCCAACCTTAAGGGGCTAGAAGCGGCTATAGAATCGGGAGTGAAAGAGGTTGCAGTATTTGGTGCAGCATCTGAGTCTTTTTCACAAAAGAATATCAACTGCTCAATAAGCGAAAGCTTAAAGCGTTTCGAAGCGCTGTTTGAACTAGCCAATCACAATAATATAAAAGTCAGAGGTTATGTCTCGTGCGTAATGGGCTGTCCCTATGAGGGTGATATCTTACCTAAAGCTGTAACACAGGTCAGTAAGGAGCTGATTGATATGGGATGTTACGAGGTTTCACTAGGCGATACTATTGGGGTGGGCACTCCAAAAGCGACTAGTGTAATGCTTGATGATGTACTAAAAGAGATCGATGTCAGCAAAATTGCAGCTCACTTTCATGATACTTATGGGCAGGCATTAGTTAATTTATATACGGCTCTAGGATATGGTGTTTCTACCATAGATTCGGCTGTTGCAGGACTAGGAGGTTGCCCTTATGCCAAAGGGGCCAGCGGTAACGTAGCGACTGAAGATGTCCTGTATATGTTGAATGGCATGGACATTTCCACAGGAGTGAACATGAATAAGCTGCTTGTAGCCTCATCGTATATTTCTGACGTATTGGGTCGCTCGCCTGTATCGAAATCAGCCAACGCGCTTTTGGGTAGATAGCTTTTGGTTACGGGTCCATGATTTCATGTATCCGTTTTATGAAGACACCCACCCTAAATATTAAGAATATTTTTAAGATGGGTGTCTCTACAAGCTTTCGCTCTATACCAAGCTCTGAAGAATGGATGTCTCTAGTAGCTGCAGCCTCTTTAGGATGGGTGTCTTTGTAAGCTATCCCCCGTTATCGACGTGTGACGATAAAAACCACTCTTTTGTTCAGGTCACAGAACAGCGCCTCCGATGGTAAGGTCTGCTCAAGTAATATAACCTTGCTGGATGAAAAAAGTGGCGCAAAGCAGAAAATCTCTCATTAGCCTTCAAGACACTCCTTACTATCACTGCATATCTCGCTGTGTAAGGCGCAGTTATCTGTGTGGATACGATCGAAACAATAACGTTAGTTATGAACATAGAAAATCATGGGTAGAGAAAAGGCTTCTATTTTTAAGTAAAGTTTTCTCTATAGACATTTGTGCTTATGCAGTAATGAGCAACCACGTTCATGTTGTTCTATGCGTAAATAAAAGCGCTGCGCTTTCGTGGCCGACAGAAACTGTCTTACAGCAGTGGCATAAAATGCACAAAGGCACCCTCCTCACTCAAAAATATATGAAGGGCGAATTACTTAGAGATAGTGAATTAGATGCAGTTAAAGCTACAGCTGAAGTTTATAGAAAACGTCTCTTTGATATCAGTTGGTTTATGAGGAACTTAAATGAGTTTATTGCAAGAAAAGCCAACGAAGAGGATAACTGTACCGGCAGATTTTGGGAGGGGCGTTTTCGTTCACAGGCTTTATTGACTGAAAAGGCTCTACTTTCCTGTATGGCTTATGTCGATTTAAACCCAATTCGTGCAAAGGCTGCAACAAACATACAGAACTCGTATCACACTAGTATACATACCAGGCTAGCTTCAAACGCATTGAATAACAAACCGATTAAAGGGCTAATGCCTTTTAAAAGTCAAAGGATAAGTAAGAACCACCGCTGCTTAAATTTCACCCTCAATAACTATTGTGAGCTTCTCGATGACTCTATTAAGTTACTCACTGATAATAATAAAGAAGCCGCAACACACGAAAGTGATGACGACATAAAGCTAATCGGCCTCGGCAAACCTCATTGGCTCAAAGTCATCAATGATTTTGAGAGCACTTTTTCTTTTGCTGCTGGAGACACAGCATCCATGCAGAAATTCAAAGAACGTACTCATAGAAAGCGAATGGCCAAACAGAAAGCAGCATCGCTCTGCTTCGACCTTAAATCTACTTCTCAGAAGGTAGAATTACAGTCATAACAACTGCCACCAAAAGTACTAATGCCATAATATAAACTACTGAAAATGGTAAAACAGGGGTTAGCGCAGCGTAGAGAGCGCCAAATGCTAATAAAATTACTCCTATCGCGGTATTAGAAAAACCGACTAACTCAGTTCGCTCATGCCCATCTTTAACGTCTAAACTATATGTTTTTCTCCCCGTCCTTACTCCTGTATGAGCAATTGAAAGCAAAAAGAATAGAAATGCCGATGTGACAACAGAGGAGGACTGCAAGTAAAGAAGCCCTCCACATGAACACAGTGCTAGCAAACCAGATAACCGTAGCGTTAATTTTGCACTTTTATCAGCAAGCCTCCCCCAAATAATCGAAGATAAAAGCGCAGCCGCAGCCTCAGCACCTATATAAATTGGTAGCAACTCTTGCGCGTCACCATTTTTTTCAATCATGAAATAGGGAGCAACGAGCGCCGAATGCACGAAAAGCCCCCTTACCAGAATAAATTTATAAACAGTAGAATCAAAGTTGATACTAAACGTTTTCTCTTTGTCGCTACCGGTGTCCACACTTGTCTTGATGGGCCACACACATACCAAGGTCAAAACAAAGGAGAGTAAACTTCCACCTAAAACTAGCAGAAGTACGTTTGAAGAAAGGTTGTCATTTAAAATAACCAAAGGTATTGAAATTACGAGCGTAACCACCCCAGAAATAGTAGAGGCCGACCCTATCAGATTGCCGCGTTTTCCTTTTTCAGCGACATCTGCTTCCATATCTTTCACAGTTAACGAGCACGCCGAACGACCTAAACTTAGAAATATAAGAGAGGCTAGGAGCAAAGCGCCTGCTGTGAAGCTAGAAAAGAATATGACCGAAAATAGCATACCGACTACAGCAAATGCCTGTATTGCCATACCAATGCGCCAAACTATATGCCGTTGCGTGTGTTTTCGAAGATAGACGCTGATAAAAACTTGGGGAAGAAGCGCCCCTGATTCTCTGATAGGAACTAACCACCCCACCATCCAAAGTGGGGCACCAACGCTTAGAAGTACCGCCGTCAAGGTGGTCTTAGCTGATATTAATAGGTCGGCTAACTTATTAAGTGAAAGGCCGGCAATAAGGAGATTTTTTTCTTTCATGGACGATGCCACGTACCGTAAACCAATCTGATGTTTACGGCACTTTTATATTTTCAGATCAAAACGTCGGGCATATCAACTGTTGTTTTCGACCAGCACCTTAAGGTTTTCAAGGCCCATTTCGAAATCTGGGCCAATCATACTATCCATCATCAACGCGAAGTATTTGTTTACTGGATTATTGTCGACAGAACCTTCATCCCTCCAGGTTACTATAGAACCGTCGACTGTAGATTTTATTTCGACCACACCCGATGAGCCCATGTCGAAATCAGGAAAATATAAACGATAGAGAACTCGTTTGTTGTGTTCTAATTGCGTGATTTCCATCTCGCCATTCCCTTCCGTTTCACTTATCCATTCCGAACGCATCCCAATAGCCCTATCTGGACCAGAATAATCAAGCTTCATGTTTGGATCGCGTTTAAACCACACTCCCCACTTCTGCCATTCTTTTAGATCAACGACATACGGATATATCTCAGAAGGTTCGGCGTCTATGCTAACTTTCCTTTCCACACTGTACTCATTTGGAATAAAAAAGCTTGTAATTACAAACAATAGAATTACAACACCAACTACCACTAAAACTTTCTTTAATGCTCCCATCTGAGACTCCACAAAAAAACAGTTATTCAAATATAACATCTAATTAACAATTGTCACTTTAAGTCGTATGTAACGCTTTTCCGAAATTGCCGTTATATAGACACCCAACCAGCTATTTTTAACGGAGTTAAAGGCGCTTCGGCGTACAGGTACCTTTTATGTGTTCGTAATTTTAGATGGGTGTCTTTCTAGCTCCTTCTAACACTCTCCTACCCCGTCTTTCACCTTGTGATAGTGGATACCTCAACTATGCTTTATGAGTATGAATCTTACGATGGGTGTCTTGCTAAACCCTTCTTTCTTATCCCTTAGGAAAGAAGGTCGATGTTACGATGGGTGTCTTGTTTAGATACTTATAGTATAAGTTTGATGTTACGGTGGGTGTCTTGCTTAGAACCATCGTCAAGCAACAAAATATTTAAAAATTTAACCATTTCATCACAAAGCAAGAAAATCACGCTGTTATTATAAATTATCTTGTGTAATATGGGTTTAGGTTATCAGTAAAGCCTGTTCTGTCGGGCCTTTCATGCATAGCGCAATCAATCGCAACACCTCGTTTTCTTTTTATATTTCTATCGATACACAGTTGTCGCTTTTTTACAGGAGTTTTTAGGAAATGGCAGATCAAAGTTCTCGTTACATCAGTAACCTTACCCGCGATACATATGCGCTTATTTTAGCTGGGGGGAAAGGTTCAAGACTACACGAGCTCACTACTTGGCGAGCCAAACCGGCGCTTTATTTCGGCGGTAAATTTAGAATCATCGACTTTCCCCTATCAAATTGTGTTAACTCAGGCATTCGAAGAATTGGCGTAGTGACACAGTACAAGTCTCACTCCTTAATTCGCCACTTGGTCAGAGGATGGGGGCACTTCAAGAAAGAACTTGGCGAATCAGTTGAAATTCTTCCCGCGTCTCAACGGTTTTCCGACAGTTGGTATGAAGGCACCGCCGATGCTGTTTTTCAAAATATCGACATCATTCGTGATGAGCTGCCCAAATACGTTATGATCCTATCAGGTGACCATATCTATCGTATGGACTACGGTGATTTGCTCGCTAAGCACAAAGAGTCTGGTGCGAAAATGACCGTGTCATGTATGTCAGTGCCTCTAGAAGAAGCAGCAGGTGCGTTTGGTGTAATGTCCGTAGATGAAAACTACCGTATCAATGGTTTTGAAGAAAAACCTGCCAACCCTACCCCGCTTCCGAACGACCCCACGCGCTGCCTAGCCTCTATGGGCAACTATGTATTCGACACCGAGTTTTTGTTTGAGCAACTGCGAGTAGACTCTGAAAATATGGGTTCTCAGCGTGATTTTGGTAAAGACATTATTCCATCGATAATAGCTGACCACCCGGTATATGCTTACCCATTTGAGCAAAGTGGCGGTGACAACGCTTATTGGCGTGATGTAGGTACAATTGATTCGTTCTGGGAAGCCAATATGGAGATGGTTGCACCTGTACCTCAGCTTAATCTATACGATAGAAAATGGCCTATTTGGACTTATCAGGAACAATTACCACCTGCCAAGTTTGTATGGGAAGACCACGACAGACGAGGTGAAGCTATTAACTCTGTTGTATCCGGTGGCTGTATAATCTCTGGCTCTACCCTTCGTTCTTCTATTTGTTTTTCTAACGTAAGGGTGCATTCATACGGTCTTATTGAAGATGCCGTCATCCTTCCAGACGTTGAAATTAAACGCCATTGTAAGTTGAAAAAGGTGATTATTGATCGCGGCTGCGTTGTACCGGAAGGAACGACCATTGGTTACGATCACGAACAGGATAAAGCACGAGGCTTCCGTGTATCAGAAAAAGGTGTGGTACTTGTAACACGTGAAATGCTTGGACAGCCAGTGGGTGGGTTAAGCGCCTCGAGCAAACAGAATTAATAAAGGTTTTAAAAGCCTACAAGATTGGTTTTGGCGTTGCACGCCAAAATCAATCTCAGGCCAGCTAGCCTTAAATTAACTTAGCTAAATCTATTTGTTCAACAAGCCAACCCTGCCGTTCAATTCGCCTCATTGTTCCACCTTGTAAGGGTTTGCTCAATGAAGCTCGCTACTGCTTCAGGATGCTCTAACGGGAACATATGCCCCCCATCTAATACCGCATGTTCAATTGCATTATGCTTCATCAGTCGCGAGTACATTTCGGGCTTACATACATTGCTGCTGCTACCCGTCGCCAATACTGCAGGGCACTTTAGCTTTCCTTTGTATTTCCCGAGGTTATGAGGCACGTTGCGAAATAAATCAGCTTCCACGTCAGCCCGAAATGTTAGTGAGATATTGTCTCCCTTACTCTCTGTAACAGACTTCACATAGTCACGTACGCATCGTTTATCCATATCTCTAAACAGTGCTTTGCCATGAAAGTACGCAACCATATCAGTATTGCTTGGCCAACGTGTATTACGCGTTTGCGCAAGTTTTGCAGGCGTTAGTTTATTAATTAAAGGTGTATGTTTCGCAAACTTAAAGAAGTAACTCAGTGGGCCAACTACTAGCGGTGGGTCGAATAAAATAACGCCCCTAAATAGCTCAGGCGCCTCACACGCCGCCATGTAGGTAATTACGGCTCCAAACGAATGCCCTATACCGTAAACACCGCGCGGATCTTTGTTTTCTTTCTTAATATGTTTAATGAGTTCGTGAACCTGATTGCGCCAGTTGCCATTTACGGGAAGCTGAGGGTCGTGCCCGAATCGCTCAACGTGCAAACGGTTAAAGTGGCTGGGTAACGCCGAAAACATTGCGTTATAGCTTCCTGCAGGAAACCCGTTTGCATGGGCAAAATGAAAACTCAACTCTGACGAGGACACCTATACACTCCTTCACATTCAAACAATAAAGGGGCCTATAATCAGCCCCTTACCATGAAAGGTCGATAATACTACAAGCCCCTAGCTTCTGCCATTTCCCAATCTTTTACAATTTTAGTACTTGTCCATAAGAACACTGCAATTGAAATGGCGTAAGGAACTACTAGGTAAATCAAAGCTTGCCTTAGCGCTTCAGTCTCGCCTAAGGACGGCACCAGCGCTTGGCTTATAATACCGGTAAGTGTAGGTCCACCGCCTAATGCGATTATATTTAAAACAAAGAAGAAGAGTGCCGTCGACATTGCCCTTACGTTTATTGGCGCAAGGGTTTGTGCCATTGCAAAACTAGGTCCTAAGTAAGAGCCACTTGTAAATAACAGCAGCGCCATAAGCCCAACCGACAACCACAAGTCTTGAACTTGTAAAGATGCATAGAAGGCAGGCACACCGATAATAAGCGCGATAGCTGGCAACAATGCATAAGCTTTCTTATTGTGCTTGCCCCATCTGTCAGCTATATAGCCACCTAACCACACGCCCAATGCGTATGCAGTACCGTTGATGATGCCAAATACAATAAGAAGTTGTGTAATATCTAGCCCTGCAAATGCTCGCACGTAGTAATCAATGACCCATGTCGATATTGCATAGTTGCCGAACGATCCAAATGAAATACCTAACGCCATTCCCCACCACGTGGGTATTTTTAGCAGCATTTTCAGTGAAGATTTAACACTTGGCTTATTCGCGTCATCTGCACTTGGCGTAGAAACTGTTCTAGCGGGCTCTTTTACCGTCAACTTCAGCAGAATAGCCAGTATTACTCCTGGTATACCCACGCTGTACATTACCGTACGCCAGTCAGCAGATCCGCCTTGTAGAAAGAACGCTGATGCAAAAAACGCCAGCATTACACCAAATGGAATGCCTAAAGAATAAATGGCCAGAGCTCCAGCGCGTTTTTCTTTAGGGAAAAGGTCAGAAATAATGCTGTGCGATGGTGGGCTGCCCCCAGCCTCTCCAATACCTACACCAATGCGAGCAATAGCAAGTTGCATATAGTTAGCTGCCAGGCCAGATGCTGCAGTAAAGCCACTCCAGAGCGTTAATGATATTGCGATGATATTTACTCGGCTATAACGGTCTGCAAGCCACGCAATTGGGATACCCATTACGGTATAAAGTAGCGCAAAGTAGATGCCTTTAAGCCATCCCAACTGGGCGTCATCTAACCCCAGATCGGCTTTGATAAAGGGCGATAATATTCCGATAATTTGCCTATCTATAAAGTTAAAGGCATACACTAAGGTTAATATGAACAGAACGTAATTGCGGTAACTTCTAGATGTTCCAGCTTGGTTAGCGGGAATACCTTCAACGTGCGTATGGGCCATAACAGTCCTTTTGAGTGACGATAACCCAGTCTACGCATCTGGTAAAAAAATAAACAACTAATTGTTACTTATTTGTTAACATAACGAAAATTTCTAACTCAGGCTTTTCGTTCCACAGCGCTTAATGTACGATGACACCCACTTAACTCATCAGACCAGACAAGCCAATATGACAGTAGATGAATTGCTCAATATTCCCCAATTATCACAAACATCGGAAAATACCTGGAAAGTTGACGGGCTAGTCATTCCGAAAACCTGGGGTCAAGGACGAACGGCGTTTGGCGGCATCTCTGCCGGCATGCTATATACCGCTGTGAAGCAGCAGGTAACTGATAATCGCGTATTACGCTCTTTTACTACTAACTTTGTTGGCCCTTTATCCCTCGAAGCCCCTTTTTCTATCGAAGTTACCCTATTAAGAACGGGAAAAAATGTCTCCCAATATACTGCGCATGCCACTCAAGACGGCAAAAGCTGCGTTTTTTCCCAAGCTTGCTTTGGGGTTGCTAGAGAATCTGGTATTAAGGTAGAGAATACCGAAAAACATGATATGCCTTTGCCTAATAAGGCGAAATTTATCCCACAAATACCTAAAGTTACACCAAAGTTTTTACGTTACTTTGACTTAGCCATTGAAGATGGCGGCATTCCTTTTACGCGCAGGAAAACAAGCCACTACCACGGTTTCATGCGTTTTAAACAAGCTCCTGCTGCCATAACTGATGCACACATTATTACCATGATTGATGCCTGGCCGCCTACGCTATTGCAAATGATGAAATTGCCGGCACCGGCTAGCACGGTTAGCTGGAATTTAGAATTTATCCACCCGCATAAGCCAGTAAGCCCTACCGATTGGTTCGGCTATAAAGCCCATACCAGACAGGCAGCTGACGGTTACGGTCATACGGAAGCGACGATTTGGGATAAAGATAACGAAGTCATAGCAATTAGCAGACAAACCGTAGCGGTTTTTGATTAACCGCCACGGCATTAGCTAAGAATAAAGGAGTGTAGCTTTAATAGAGCATAAACGCGTTAGGATTAAACAAGGAAATAACCGAAATACATTGGAGGTTAGTTATATCTAGCGCGTCTTCCAAATCGTCGCGATTAAGCGATAACGCCTCGTGCATCTCAGGTTTTAAATTGTGATAGCTTGGATAAATTTCTGGATTTACGTTATCTAGCGCCAGCACGTAAGAGAGCTGTAGGATTTTATCTTCTACATTTGTCTCCACGTCTTCGCCTTTGTGAATAGTGGCAATTGGCGAGTAAATTGAACTAGGGATATCCCATTTTTCGATCAGTCTTGCCGACAAGTCTGCGTAAGTAAACCCTAATACGCCAAATTGAAGCTCTGCGGGACTTACCCGTGCATTAAATGCCTGACAGCGGGTTGCCGACTCGGGCATAAGCGAAACGGTAACTAGCTCTCCAATATTGTGAAGCAGCCCAGAAACGAAAAGTCTTTCGGGCTCTCTGATATTACGCATATCGGCAAAATACTTGGCTAATAACCCGCAAGAAACGCTTTGTTCCCAGAACTTGTCTAAGTCTATTGCTTGTCCATTTACTTCACTAAATGCCTGACTTACACCATAGGCCAATGCTAAGTCGTAGGTTGAGCGGGTCCCCACAACCTGGATAGCACGTGTTATCGTGTCAATTTTATTGGGAAAACGATAGAGTGCTGAGTTTGCCACTCTGAGTAGCTGGGTAGCCAAGGACGGGTCGAAAGCAATGATATCGCCAATATCGTCAATGCTTGAAGCTTCATCATCCATACAAGCTTTAAGTCTCGTTACCGAGTCTGGTAAAACAAAGAGGTCTTCCGCTTTCGAAACTAATTCATCTAAATTCATTCGTGCACTCTCTTCAATGCAATCTTTGACATTGTTGTGTTCAAGGCACCTCCATTCGCCATGAGCTTCATTAAGGTATAGGCGTTAAAACTAAAGAGGTCAATTAACATCACCTAGTAAAAAAGTATGATTTCTTTATTAATCAGAAAGTTAAAAAACTCTTAGAAGAGTAATTATTAATTGATGTTCCTATATAAGTATAGGCTGTTTTTCCAACCCTGAGCATTATCAATTTTGGTAATACCCTAGACTACAAGACACCTCTGTAGTTCCTCGAACATGCCGGAAAGTCGCGTATTATAACGGGCCGCTTGTTTTTACAAACCTAAAATTCTTTTTCAAAGAAAAACTTAGGGTAATTACCTATAAGAATTAGAATTTCTAAGGCAGAGCCCCTTTAATTAATGACGTGAGTAGTTTTGTGATAGCATTTGCCGCAAAATAACCGTGCAGTTCAGGCACATTTTTAAATAAGAGTTGTAACCCATACCATGTTAAATGTTGTTGTAGTCGGCTATGTGTGGCCCGAGCCAAATTCCTCAGCAGCGGGGCAGAATATGCTCTCTATTATCGAGCGTTGCTTAGCCGCTAACTTCAACGTGACATTTTTAACAGCTGCCACCGATAGCGAGCACAAAGCCGATCTTTTAACAATGGGGGTAAATGTTCAGCCTGTGGCACTAAACTGCAGTTCATTTAATGCTCTTATTGCAGAGATTGCCCCAGACGTGGTTATTTTTGATCGCTACATGACTGAAGAACAGTTTTCCTGGCGAGTAAAAGAAGTTTGCCCGAATGCACTTAGAGTACTTAATACCGAAGATTTACACAGCCTTCGCCAAGCAAGACATGAAGCTGTAAAAAAGCATGGCGACGCAAGCCTAGCACATTTACATAGCGAACTGGCCCAAAGAGAAATTGCTTCAATTATTCGAAGCGATCTAACCTTGATTATCTCAAAAAAAGAAATGGTCTTATTGACTGAACACTACGGTGTACCTTCAGCGCAACTTCAGTATCATCCTCTTGTAGTTGGACGTTCTATTAGTTCTCCCCCACCTTTTGAGCAGCGCTCGCATTTTATCCATATTGGTAACTTTCGCCATGCGCCGAATTGGGATGCGGTTTTGCAGTTAAAGCAGCATCTGTGGCCTTCTATAAAAAAAGCATTACCCCATGCTGAATTGCATATTTACGGCGCTTACCCACCTAAGAAAGCAACGCAACTTCACAACGAAAAACAAGGCTTTCTAGTGAAAGGCTGGGCGAACGATGTTGAGTCTGTAATGATGAATGCTAGAGCCCTTATTGCTCCCTTACGATTCGGCGCGGGGATAAAAGGAAAATTACTTGATGCGATGCGCTGCGGCACGCCTAGTATCACGACTTGGATTGGCGCAGAAGGTATTGCTGAAGATAGCCTTGATGTAAACAGCGACATTAGCGCAAAAGTTGAAAACGAGGGTGAAAATTTGCAGTTTGCACAGTGGCCTGGTGCTCTATGCGATGCTGATACTTCTAATGCGGCGGTTATTCAAAACTACGTCGAAAGGGCCGTAGCGCTCTATGAAGACGAGAAGGTATGGAGTTTAGCCAATAAACATACGGTTAGTTTGATAAACGAATTTAAACAGCAGCAGCCAGAGGTGCCGCTTATTGAAAGAATAAGTGAGTTAAAAGAAGGGCTGAATAAACATAGAGATGCGCTGTTTATGCAAAGTATGTTGTGGCATCAAACGCTTGCAGCAAGTAAATATATGAGCCAGTGGATTGAAGCAAAGAACAAGTAGAGGGGCGAGAGGAAAGCGCCTATACGCCCTTCAACTTTGCTATCACTGACTTTATTCCGTTGCCTCGCGACTGACTTAGATATCGCTCTAACTGGCATCGAGACAAGTAACTTTCGAAGTCAAAATTTTCACGCTGTGCTTCGGACAAGGTATTGGCTTTTTCAAGTAATACAGCAAGTACTCCCCGAATTACCTTACTTGGCGAGTACGCCATTATGCCGCCTTGTTCCTTTAAATATGCCATCCACACAGGGCTTTCACACCCTTCAACTGCTGTGTCTGATGTGCGTTCATCTAAAGGGAGTGGCGTTAAAGATTTACCCGCTAACATAAGTGTGCGAGTGAAATCATCCCACCCTTTTGAAGCGGCAAGCGATGAAGCTAAAGGAAGCAAAGTTTCATCCGAATTCATCTGCTATAAACCCAGACTAATTACCGTTTAGTTCGGCAGCTAAATCTTCTGCAGTCATAACTAAGTTTTCAACGTCACTTGTTGTTGGAAACATAACCAGTTCCACACCATTTTTTGTAAGACCAGGTAACCAAGTTTCTGTAAATTCAGCCAATTCAACACTTACGCATTGGCCTTCTATTTCATTTATGTCTACGAACTTTTGCGCCAAGTCGCGATGTGGGAATACGGGTAATTGAACGCTCTCGCCGCCTTCGAACATAACAAAGCCTTCACTGCCCTGTATCATCCATATTTCTTTTGCTTTCGCTACATAGCTAACAACAAGCTCTTGTCGCTCTTCAGCGCTTAGCTTCATCGCTTGCTCAATGACCGCATCGCTCAACTTGTCTGCAATTGTTTCTGGAAACACGTTTATTCACCTATCTCAAAATTTGGGGCAAGTATACCCGCACCAGCAAAAGGCGCAATGCAATAGTCACCAAAACCTCCCTTACAAAGACACCCATGCTAAAGCAGCATAACCATCCTTACAAAGACACCCACGCTAAAAGCAGCCCCCCCCTTACAAAGACACCCACGCTAAAGCAGCATAACCATCCTTACAAAGACACCCACGCTAAAAGCCCCCCCTTACAAAGACACCCATGCTAAAAGCAGCAAGCAATCTCGTTCATTTGAAATTATCTAGCTTTCCTTCAATTCACTACCAGTTACAGAGACACCCATGCTAAAGTAAAGCCCACCGACAATGACTACAAAGCAACAACGCCAAGATACTTAAACCATGCGCAACCTTTTCACTGCTCTTAAACAAGACACCCATGCAAACCACGATATTTTGGAAAACACCTTCCCATTTTCTATTTATCACAAAGACAGTTTGTTCGATGAAAAGGCATACCTCGCTATTTTGAAAATCATGAGTATGTTCCACCAAGCCTCAGCAAACGCTGTTCAACAAGCTGAATTTGAAGTTCCTGCCCTTGCAGCAGTTGCTTCGATGATAAACAGTGGCGTAATTCAAGATGCGCTAAATCGAGACATTATTGCGCTTACCAGAGATTCACTTACCGAAGACACCCACGCTACAGGTACATACACAGACCAGGCTTACAAAGACACCCACCACAACAAACCATCTATGCCATACAGCAGCTCGCCCACCAGCCAAGCTATTTCAGCTATATACGTATGGCTAGGGTCATCGATGGGAGCGAATATCATTGTTCGTAGGCTAAATGCCATGGAGCGCGATATTCCTACAAACTATTACCAAGCAATGGCTGGATGTGCGAAAGCATGGGTGTCATTCAAACAAGAAGTCGAAAAGCTACTCCCTGAACTCGATTTAGAAAATGAAAGCTTTGTTGCAGATGCAGTTAAAGATGCGAATGCATGGTTTGAATATTTGATTTCATTAGCTGATGCTGAAATGCACAACAACACTAGTCAGGCGGTTGAGATTAGCTAGCATAGCGCTGTTAAGAACAAAGGCGATTTCCGCCATAGGCAGAAATCCCGCGGTAATTCGCCTTAATCACATTCCCCGCCATCACCTGGCGACGATCAAGCTTCCTAGCTATAAATAAACTTAATCCAGCCAATCGACTGAATGCATTAATATATCGGTAGTTCTTCGTTAAGCGCTTGCTGAGTTTCTGATAGAATCAACGTAACCTCGAAACAACAAAAATATAAATATGAAAGTAATCTCATTTAATATAAACGGCATACGCGCCCGCTTGCACCAACTACAAGCGGTTATTGACGCTCACCAACCAGACATTATTGGCTTGCAAGAAATTAAAGTTCACAACGAGCAGTTTCCAGTAGAAGCAGTGGAAGCCATGGGCTACCACGTTTATTTTCACGGGCAAAAAAGTCACTACGGCGTAGCGTTTTTAGCAAAGAAAGAAGCCCTTTCTGTTTCTATGGGTTTCCCTACCGACGAGGAAGATGCCCAGCGTAGAATGATCATCTTGAAAACCACTGATGAAGCTGGCGAACCTCTAACTATCCTTAACGGCTATTTCCCTCAAGGTGAAAACGAGAAACACGAAACGAAATACCCTGCTAAGCGCAAGTTTTATAAAGATTTAATGACGTATTTAAACGAGAACCACACCCCTGATGAAAACGTCGTTGTGATGGGCGATGTGAACATCTCTCATACAGATTTAGACATTGGCATTGGTGAAGAAAACAAAAAGCGCTGGTTGAGGACAGGCAAGTGTAGCTTTTTACCGGAAGAGCGTGAATGGTTGAACACACTTATCGATTGGGGTTTTGAGGATAGCTTTAGAACACTTAACCCTGAAGCTAATGACAAGTTTTCGTGGTTCGATTATCGCTCAAAAGGTTTTAATGACAACCGAGGCCTTCGCATAGACCTGATACTGGCTACAAAAACTCTGCATTCACGTCTGCACGATGCTGGCATTGATTATGAATTAAGAGGCATTGAAAAGCCGTCCGACCACGCTCCAATTTGGGCTGAATACAAAAAGTAGTTGGCCGTTAGCGTATAAAGTAGCCCCATATAAGGAGTACCAGTGAGTTCATTACAGTTGTTGGCATTGCTAATCTATGGCGCGTTTTTGTTAGGCGCGGCTAAGCACATCGACTTTACTCACTTTGCTCGCAATAAACAGCAGCAACACCTTATGTTCGGCACTGCTGCCTCTCTATTTGTGCTTTGGTTGTTTAAAGCGGGAATTTTTGAAGGCTTAGATGTTCATTTTCTAGGCCTTTCTGTACTCACCCTCATGTTGGGCTTTAGAAATGCAATTATTGCCTCTTTTATCGCGCTTCTGGGGGCAAACCTGATAGGTTACGGCACGTGGGAAAACTTCGGTGTTAATGGTCTGCTTGGAACTATTTTACCAATTGGAACAACTTACCTTTTCTACATGCTGTCTTTCCACCGTATACCCAGACAGCTGTTTGTATATATTTTTGTGTGTGCCTTTTTTCCTGCCGCACTGTCAATTGCTTTGAAAACATTATCATTGGGCGCCTTTTACTTTTATGAAGGTACATACACATGGGACATCGTTTTCGATAACTATATTTTACTCATTCCGCTATTGGTGTTTCCAGAAGCGCTTTTGAACGGAATGGCGATCACCCTACTCGTTATTTACCAGCCAACGTGGGTGTACACCTTCCACGACAAGTTCTATCTCGACAACTGATCTTTTTACCTTCTTTCGTCACTTCACTTATTTAACTTATTAAACTAAAAGTTAATAAGCTTTTCTTGATTTCAATCTATCATTACAGTGTGAAGTTGAGTGGTAGAGCTAGATGAATATTCAAACATTCGCCTTACAATGCGGCAGTACTGCGAGCGTAACATCGCAACTGGAAAATATTTTGTCCGATACAAGGCCTTCATTACTCATTGGTTACGGTAACACCGACTTACCTCTTGAAACGCTTGCATCGACCATTAACGATACAGCGCTACCATTTTTTATCTCTAGTTCTTGCTCAGGCGCGTTGCTTTGCGATAACAACATAGCCTCGCCCACTTGTGACTTAGCTTTGTTCTGCATTAACGATGAGAATGGGGCATTCGGTGTAGGCAGCGCAGATATAACTGATTGCAGCCCATTTAAAGCGGGAGCAACATCCTTGCAGAAAGCATTAGCAAACGCAGAGAGGCCATACGAAAGTCCAGCCCTTATCTGGTGCTCGCTCCCCCCTGGCAATGAAGAGAGAATACTCGAAGGTTTTGCCAGCGTAGTAGGAACAAAGGTCCCTATCTTCGGGGGCTCAATGGCAGATAATACTGTTTCAGGCAATTGGTGCACAGCAACAAAAACGTCCTCGGGGCCTCAAACCGTTGCCGTAGCCGTCTTGTACCCCTCAACACCTTTGGGCTTAAGCTATAGCTCTGGTTACAAACCAACTGAGACGGTATTTAAAGCCACTACAGCTCAAGGCCGACAACTTCAACAACTCGATAATGGTAAAGCCAGCACTATCTACAATAATGCGACTAATGGTCTAATTGCGGACCAGCTTAACGGCGGGCAAATATTAGGACTTACTTCATCAGCCCCTTTGGGCAAGCCAGTTGCGTTGGACAATGGTGCGGTTAACTATCTTCTCTGTCATCCCGACTCGGTAGACGAAGATGGTACTCTGAATGTTTTTTCCGAAGTACAGGAAGGCGAAGAGCTGGTTTTAATGGAAGGAAATATTACAAGCCTCACCTCTCGTGCAGAGCGTGTTATCAATAATGCAATCATGCTGCTTCCGGAAAACAAAACGCCCGTTGGCGTATTGATGATTTATTGCGCCGGATGCCGGTTAATGGTTGGCGATGAGATAAATGCGATGTTGAACTCATTACAAAAAACGTTTCCTTCGTTACCTATTTGTGGCCCATTTACGTTTGGCGAACAAGGGCGCTTTTTAGACGGCAAGAACAGGCACGGTAACCTTATGATATCAGCGGTAGTGTTTTCTCAATGAATAAAGATTACGAAAACGTTTTAGAAGATCTAGCCCTTGTTTACCGTTTGAAACAACAAGCTGAGGCTCATAAAAAAGAAAGCGATGCCTTGCTAGAGGGCACGCGAGTACTGCTTACCGCTGAGGATGAAGCAGACCTTTACAAAAAGATGTTTAGCGTCTTTAAGGGGCTTTACAACTACGAAGTATGCTTTGTGCTAGAGAATGAAAGCGCGGGAAAAATGAAATGTATCAATAGTACGCATGACGCTTTACTCAATACGGTTTGGGAGATAGACGACACCCTTTCTAGAGCGGTCAAAAGTGAACCCGTTGCATTGTTTAATGTTCAACAACAGCCTACTTGGCAACAGCACCTGCCATTATTTGAAACTCCAGTCACATCAGTACTCTATTGCCCGTTTAAAGTACATCAGCAGCAGGCCGTTATTGTGTTTTGCCATCAATCTCTGGGTTACTACACCCAAGAATACGTTGATATGGCAAATAGATACCGCACCTTTACCGAGCAAATGGCGATGGGGATGCAGGCCAAATTAATGACGCTGGAAACCGTAAGGCTGAAAGAAGAAAAAGCCAAAGTTGAAAAAAGCCTTATCGATTCTGAAAAAATGGCTTCTTTAGGGTTATTAGCAGCAGGTGTAGCTCACGAAATAAATAATCCGATAGCGTTTATCAATAGTAACATTCACTTTTTAAGAAACGTATTGCCCGCTTTATCTCAGATGCAGGACATAGTGCTGCAGTTGGCATCAAGCGCTAGCGATAAAGAAAGGTTAGAAATAGCGCAAAAAGCAATACTGTGGCAATCGCGCAATAAGATTGATTCACTAAGTGATGAAATTGCGGATATTTGTGGGGAATCCGAAGAAGGTTTAAACAGAGTCACTGACATAATCACCAGCCTTCGTTCTTTTTCTCATGACGCCGACATCCCTGATGACGAAACTATTAATGTAAATGACTGTATTGCGCATGCCTTAAGGTTAGTTAATAGCGAATTAAAGCACCGCATCAAAATACACCAGCGCTTGACCGAAGTCCCGCTAATTAAAGGTAAAACCGGAAAGTTAAATCAGGTGTTGGTAAACCTTTTTGTCAATGCTGCGCAAGCGATGGATGATGGAGACAAGCTAACCATCTCTTCCTTTGAAGAAGATAAGCACACTGTTATCACCATTAAAGACACAGGTTGTGGTATTGAAAAACACGCATTGCAGAAACTTTTCGAGCCGTTTTACACCACTAAGCCTACAGGTAAGGGAACTGGATTAGGTCTTTATATTTCTTTTTCTATCGTTGAGGCCATGGGCGGCACTATTTCCGTAGATAGCGAGGTTAACGTGGGCACTACATTTACGCTCTCGTTTCCAACGAATTTAGCCAATAAAAAAACCGCACAATCGTGCGGTTTAGATACGTTCGACAGCGATTCGTAATCGCTACAAAAGCTATATAGCTGTTATTTTTGGAATAAGATGTCCATAACGTCAGCTAACTCGCCCTTTCCTTCGCGGATCTCTTCTTCAGATAGACCTGCGATTTCGTGAGGAAACACTAGCCATTCATCACTTTCGTTTACGTAGTAATCTGGCACGATATCAGTAGTGTTGTTTTGAGGCTTATACCAAGGGCACGCAATACGAATGTCTTTTGGCATGTTCAAGCGCATAAGCTTGTTAATTTGCTTGATAAGCGCGTCAACACTTCGGCCTGAGTCAAAAACATCATCAACAATCAATAACTTGTCGTCAGCGTTGGCATTTTCAACTAAGTAGTGTAACCCGTGCACACGGATTTCTTTCGACTGCTTATTGATTCCATAGTAAGACGAAGTACGTACCGCGATATGGTCGGTTGACGTATCTTTAAATTCAAAGAATTCTTGAACTGCGATACCAATTGGAGCACCACCACGCCAAATACCAATAATAAAGTCAGGGCGGAAGCCGTCTTCATACACCTTTGCCGCTAAGCGAAAGGAATCCTGTAGAAGCGATTGCGAGGTGATAAAATTCTTGTTCATGACGTCTCACTGAGCAAATTTTAAAAGACCGCGAGTATAGTGAATTTCACGGTCTTTTGCACGGTAAATTCAACTATTTATTCGTTTTGAAGGGCCTGAGACGGTGCAATTTTCATCGCTTTGCGCGCAGGATAAACGCTGGCTAAAACGCACAACAATAACGACAGCAAAGTAATGCTGATAATTTGCACTACGTCCATATCAATGGGCAGCCCTCTTCCGTCAGCCGCTAGCGCTAACGGTGAACCTATTGCTTCCAGAATATTATTTAGCTGAAGGCTTATAAAGACACCCAAGATAAGCCCAAAACCTGCTCCTTTTATGCCATTAAATAAGCCATTAAATACAAAAATCCACATTACCGTACTGGGCAACATGCCTTGAGTTTGAAGTACCGCAATATCGCCCTGCTTTTCGGTGACCACCATTACCAGTGCAGACACTATGTTAAATGCAGCTACAGCGATAATAAGTAGCAACATGAGTGTCATCATGTTCTTTTCCATTTTTACAGCATCAAACAGCGGCCCTTGGCGCTCCCGCCACGTTCTAATATTATTTACAGAGACACCCACCCTATCTGTTAACTCATTAACCACCGCTTGGTAGTTGAACGCATCATCCAGAAAGAGACGCAATGATTGTTTACTGCCTTTGGGGTCTCTCATTAAGCGATTCACATCATCAAGGTTCATGTACATTACCTTGTCATCCATTTGCGAGCCCATATCGAAGACACCCACTACAGTCACAAGCCTCTGACTTGGCATTCTTCCAAACGGAGTATAAACACTGGCCCCGGCAACCATAACTCGAAGCCTGTCGCCCACACGCGCTTCAAGCTTTATAGCCAACGAACGCCCAATAATAGCGGCGAAACTACCTTTCGTTAGGTCGCTAAATCGGCCTTGCTCCATGTGGTTTGCAACTAAGGTGTGTTCAAGCATCACATCTGGCTGAACACCGTGAACCTGCACGCCACGTAAATCTGAGCGCGACTGCACTACGGCTTCAGCTTCTCTGTAATCCATACTGGCAACCACGCCTTCGATGGGTGTCATGCTAATTTCATTTTGGGTGGGTGTCTTTGCAACTTCTTTTTGGGTGGGTGTCTTGCTAAGACTATTTTGCATCTTTAACGTGGGTGTCTTGCTTAGGTTGCCCGACTTTTGTTCGTTTGGCGTGGGTGTCTCTGCAACTTCTTTTTGGTTGGGTGTCTTGCTTAGGCTGTTGCTTGCAATGGGTGTCTTTGTAATTTCGATATGCGGGACTATGCCTAGTATGCGCTGTTTTAACTGCCCTTCTAGGCCGTTCATAACTGATACGACAATAATAAGCGCCATCAAGCCTAGCGCGATGCCGGCCACTGAAAATCGGTTTATAAATGAGACAAAACTGGTTTGGCTTGCTTTGTTAGACTTGGCATAACGATAAGCAATGAATGCAGAAAGAGGATAAAACATAGCGCCTTGCTTTTCAGTAATACGGTAATCTGCCTCACATTTAGCTATGCTTAATGAATAAATAATTCAGATAAGTAGCCCAAAGGCGAGATGACGGGTTAACCCCAAAATAGTAAAGTGGGTATACTACGTGGTCGGTATACTACTTATAAGTTACTAGCGGCACAAGAAATAGTGGCAGAGGAATGATGTGAGCGAACTTAGCCTAGAACAAAAAAAAGCCCAATTCGATGAGTATTTTTCTATTGCGCACAGCATAAATGCGAATGTGCGCCCGTTAGGTGAAGACGAAAAAGTCCCTGATGAGGAAAATCTTGAAGACTCAATGCCCTATGCATTTCGTATTGCCAGTGAAATGGCCGCTTTAGAAGCGCAGGCGATCAGACCTCTAAGAAATCTAGGCGATCATGCTGAAACCTTGGCCGAATACTTGAATCATCAGTCGCGAAAAATTGACCTGATGATGTCTTTTGTATTGCATCAACAAGATGAGCCCGAATACCGTTTCAAAACCGTAAAGCTTGGTGGTGGTGGCGTAATTATCGAATCATCCGATTCGCTAGACGTAGGTACTAGAGCAGAACTAAAGCTTTTTCTTGATGCCGAAGCTGCAGCAATTTTTTGTTTTGGTGAAGTAATTACTTGCGAGCAAGTTGAAGATAGTTACCATATCGCCTTTATTTTTAATACCATTCGAGAGCAAGACCAGGAGCTTTTAGTTCGCGCTAGTTTGCATATTCAAACACAGCAACTAAGAAAACGGGCGAAAGAAAAAAAAGCGGGATCTGAATAGCCCCTAACAACAGTATATAAGCCGTAAAACTTATCTTGCACTTAAAAAACAGGACGTCATGACAGCCACTTTATTATCGCTTCCATTACCTGCGCCTAAAAAAGAAGCCTCATCACAAGATCACAAACACTGGGGCCAGCTTCAAGGTAGCAGCGCCGCGCTATGTATTAGCCAAACGCTAAACCAATACAAAGGCCCTATTGTATTAATCACCGCCGATACGCCATCGGCAATGAAGCTTGAAAAAGAAATAGCATTTTTCCTAAGCGATAATCAAAAAAATACGCCCATTACCCTGTTTCCAGATTGGGAAACATTGCCATACGATTCCTTTTCGCCTCACCAAGATATTGTTTCGCAAAGATTAGAAACTTTGTTTCGCTTTACCCAACAAGTCGAAGGCGTTTTTATTGTTCCTGTTAACACGCTAATGCAGCGCCTTGCGCCTACCGACTATTTAGCACAGTACCTACTAATGCTAAATAAAGGCGATACATTAGACAGAGACCAATTCAGGCGCAACCTAGAGCAAGCTGGCTATCTTCACGTTAGCCAGGTGATGAGCCATAGCGAATTCTCGGTACGCGGCAGCATTATCGACCTGTTCCCAATGGGTAGCGACCAGCCGTTTCGAATAGACTTATTCGACGATGAAATCGACTCTATTCGCTATTTCGATACAGAAACCCAGCGCTCTGGCGAAGCGGTAAATAAAATTCGCCTGCTGCCCGCTCGTGAATTCCCAACAGATAAAGAAGCGATAACCCTTTTTCGCCAGCAATTTTTAGAAAAATTCGACGCCAACAACGCCTCTGAAAGCGTCTTTTCTCAAGTAAGTAAAGGCACCATGCCAAGTGGCGTGGAATATTACTTGCCCTTATTTTTCAAACAAACCGCGACTTTGTTCGACTACCTACACCCGAAAAGCCTGCTGTTACTTCACGGCGACGTGCAAGACGCCAGCGAGTTCTTCTGGGCCGACGTGCAAGAACGTTACGAGCAGTATCGCTATAACTTAGCTCGCCCGTTACTTGCGCCAGATGAACTGTTTTTGCCCATTAACGAGCTATTCGGTGCTATTAAACAGTGGCCTCGTGCGTCACTTTCCAGCAAGGTACTTGAAGAAAAACATGGTTCTACCAACCTTCAGTGCGAAAAACTTGATGACATTGCGATTAACTCGCAGAAAAAAGTACCTGCTGAACGACTTATTAAAACCGTAAATCAAGCCACTGACAACGGGGCTAAAGTACTGTTTTGTGCTGAAACCCAAGGCCGCCGAGAGGGTTTGATTACTGTACTTGCCAAAGCAGGCATAAAACCAAAAATTGTTGATAGCTTTAGCGACTTCATCGCAAGCCACGATACTATTGGTATCACGGTGGGTATGGTTGATAACAGCTTTCGCTGGCAAACCCAGGAAGGTGAACTGTTATTTATTACGGAAACGGAATTATTAGGCCAAAAAGTAAGCCAGCGTCGTTTACGCGATAAGCGCACCGCCACCGATGAAAGTGCTATTATTCGCAACTTGGCCGAACTTTCTATTGGTCAACCTGTAGTGCATTTAGATCACGGCGTGGGCCGTTACTTAGGCTTACAAACGCTAGATGCGGGCGGCGTTGCCACCGAATACTTGTGTATTGAGTACGCCAAGCAGTCTAAGCTTTATGTGCCCGTAGCATCACTTCACTTGATATCTCGCTATACCGGCGGAGACGCAGACAGCGCGCCAGTTAGTGCTTTAGGCTCTGACGCATGGACAAAGGCCAAGCAAAAAGCCGCTGAAAAAGTACGCGACGTAGCCGCCGAGCTTTTAGATGTATACGCACGCCGTGCAGCCAAGCCAGGTTTTGCCTACAAAATTAATTGGGACGACTACCAAGCGTTCTCAGACAGCTTTCCTTTTGAAGAAACGCCCGACCAAGCCCAAGCCATTGCTGCGGTTATGCACGATATGGGCAGTCCTTCAGCAATGGACCGCTTAGTATGTGGTGACGTAGGCTTTGGTAAAACAGAAGTTGCTATGCGCGCGGCATTCCTTGCCGCCAATGCTGGTAAACAGGTGGCCATACTAGTACCTACTACCCTGCTCGCGCAGCAACACTATGAGAACTTTAAAGATCGCTTTGCGGCTTGGCCGTTTGAAATTGAAGTAATGAGCCGCTTTGTAAGCGGTAAAGCGCAAAAATCTGTGGTTGAGCGCATTGGCGAAGGCAAAGTCGATATCGTGGTAGGCACACATAAATTGCTATCTAGCGATATAAAATACAAAGACTTGGGCCTTGTGATCATCGATGAAGAACACCGCTTTGGCGTGCGTCAAAAAGAGAAGCTCAAGTCACTGCGTGCGGATGTAGATATTCTAACCCTTACCGCTACGCCTATTCCACGTACGCTTAACATGGCGCTATCTGGCATGCGCGACTTATCGATTATTGCTACAGCGCCGGCCCGTCGTTTATCAATTAAGACCTTTGTGCAGCAGCGAAACAAAGCCGTTATTCGCGAAGCCATCATGCGTGAAATTTTGCGTGGTGGTCAGGTTTACTTCCTTCACAATGAAGTGGAAAGCATTGCTCGCACGGTGGAGGAAATTGCGGAAATTGTTCCCGAAGCTCGTATTGCAATGGGCCACGGTCAAATGCGCGAGCGCGAATTAGAAGGCGTTATGAGCGACTTCTACCACCAGCGCTACAACGTGCTCGTATGTACCACTATCATTGAAACCGGTATCGACGTACCAAGCGCGAACACTATTATTATGGATAGAGCCGATCATTTAGGCTTAGCGCAGCTTCATCAGCTTCGTGGCCGCGTGGGGCGTTCACACCACCAAGCCTATGCTTACCTGTTAACACCGCATCCAAAGCGCATGACCAAAGATGCAGTGAAGCGCTTAGAAGCCATATCTCAACTTGAAGATTTAGGTGCAGGTTTCGCCCTTGCTACCCACGACTTGGAAATTCGTGGTGCTGGTGAGCTTTTAGGTGACGACCAATCAGGGCAAATAGCCAGCATTGGATTTAGCCTGTATATGGATATGCTCGATAAAGCGGTTAATGCCCTTAAAGAGGGTCGTGAGCCATCACTAGACGATGCAACATCAGGGCACACTGAGGTAGAACTGCGTATTCCTGCTCTATTACCTGAAGATTATATTGCCGACGTCAACACCCGCCTATCGCTATACAAACGTTTGGCAAGCTGTACTAACCAAGACGATATTGACGAATTCCAGGTAGAGTGTATTGACCGTTTTGGTCTTTTACCAGAGCCTGCTAAAAACTTGATAGAAGTAGCTGAAATTAAACTAAAAGCCCAAGAGTTAGGCATTCTAAAAGTAGACTTGTCGGCGCAAGGCGGTACCATAGAGTTTAAAGAAAACACTAAGGTCGACCCAGGCTTCATTATCAGCTTGGTGCAAACCAAACCTAATACTTTCAAATTTGAAGGTAGCCAAAAACTGCGTTTGGTGAAAAAGACCGAAACAGCTAAAGAACGCATCGCGTTTATTAGCGATATTATTGCCGATTTTGCAAAGGAGTCGCGATAACATGAAGTTATCTCGCTGGTGCCCGTTAGTCGCATCAATAAGCGCCGTATTTTTAACAACAATTTCAACCACAGCTTACGCCAACGATAACTGGTGGTTCGATGTGGAAGTGATTGCGTTTAAGCGCAACGTGGCACTGACTGAGTTAGAAGAGCAGTTTTCGCTAGCCGACAACTTAAACGCCCCTCGCGCTCAGGCAGACATCATCAGCGATGTAATTGCACCCGATATCAGCTATTTAAAACAGGGCTTAGCCGTTTGCGGAAAAGCCTCTACAATAAAATGGCCAAACGAAACCTTATTTGATATTCCGTCAAAAGATGTGGACTTTTTGTCGCTATCAACGCAAGAAAGCGAGCAAAGCGCAAATTCGTACACTGATGTGCCATCAAGCTCGAACACTAACGACGCTGGCAGTGCCTATAACAACACCACTGGCCACGCTGCAAATGCTAATAAGCAAGCAAACGACGCGTATACTTCAAACCAAGGTAACCTGGCTTATTCATCGGCGGGTTATACCGAAAACCTTGGCTATGTAAATGAAGAAGTTGCAGGTAACGCACCAGATGCAACAACTATCGCTAGCTACTGGACATCGTTTTTTGGGGTAAAACAAACTACGCCCGTTACTGTTCCCAAGTTTAAATATTGCGAAGAAGCAAAGCCTTGGCTTAGCGCAGAAATTACCACTGTACTAAACGTTGTAGCCTCGACAGAGAGCGACGTTAACAACGAGGCAATGACAAGCGCTATTTCAAATAAAACAGGGGTAATTCAGTCTGCACTGAAGCCGGCTATTGTTTGGAAGGTCAACAAGCCAGACAACAGAATGCCCGCCCCTGCAAGCCTACCCATAGTGGTTGAAGGGCACGACTGGCCACTAGCCTCAAAAGCTCACCTGCTTACCAGTGAGCAACAAGCGCTATCATCTATCTCGCGCCAAATTCGCTCGAACCGACAGTTAGAACGCTTATTTCATGCTACCTGGCGGCAACCCGTTATGTTCGGCAAAAACAATGCTTTTGATGTTCGACTCTACGGCGGTCAAAACTATTCGCAGCAGTTCGATTTAAATGGCGACATGCTAGAGCAAGAAAGCCACACAGCACTTGTTGAATCTGCCAACACTCAGACAGAATTTGGCTATGACGCAACCGCAAATTTAAATAGTGACGAGAGTAATGCAAACTCGCTTGGCACCAGTCAGGCTGCATCCCCTCTTACAGACAGCGCAGCCGCCAACGAGTTTTCGTTGAACGAAAGTAGTGCAACCGCTCAAAGCGTAACCGAAATAGCCACCACTTCAGATATTTTTGCTGATATCGACCGCCGGTTATCGAACCCACAAGCGATAAAGTATGAAGCGTTTAAAGCGCTAGATACCGCCATAATTGTAGAGCAAGGCGACGACAATGCACTAGACCCATCACTTAGAACCCCCATCTGGGAAATTGACGGCACAATAAAAGTATTCCTTAAATACATCAACCGCGTGCCGTATCTTCACGTAGATGGTGAGATGTTCTACCGCCAGCCAGTGCCGTTAAGTTACTTTAGTAGTGAAGAAAGTAACGCCGCATCAGCTGACCAAGCAACACCAACCGAATACAAATTGGTGTCAGTTCCTTTAGCCGAACAACGACGGGTGATCAGTACTCAGCTGCACTACTTCGACCACCCGCTTTTTGGGTTTGTGGTTCAGGTGCGTCGTTACAACCGCCCTAACATTAGCGAGTAGCTCTTTTCGCGCCCGCTACAGCATTGGCGCGTCTAGCTTTGCTAGTCGTTAGTTGCTAGTTGCTAGTTGCTAGTTTTGCCGCATTTAATAGCTAGCGTATAAAAGCAATACAAGAAATGAGTTGAGAGAATAAGGTTTTTATGAAAATTTACACTCGCACTGGCGATAAAGGCAGTACGCAGATTTATGCCGACAAAGCCGTACGTGTTGATAAAGACGATTTGGTAGTTCAAAGCTACGGTGACATGGACGAACTTAATAGCCATATTGGCTTGCTAGCCGCTCATGTTGCTGACGAACATCAGCCTATGCTGCACGATATTCAGCGTAACCTGTTCCAAGCCGGCTTTGCCATCTCTGCAAGCTCTACATTAAAACAAGCCGACGTTGAAAGCTTAGAAAGCCTGATAGACACCATTACAAGTAAAATGCCGCCCAATACCTCATTTGTACTGCCCGGCGGTTGTAAGGCTGCTGCGCAGGCCCATGTATGTCGTGCTGTATGCCGCCGTGCTGAACGGGCAGTTATCAGCCTTTCTAAACATTACGACGTACCCGAAGTAGTACATGCGTATTTAAACCGCTTAAGCGACTTCCTTTTCACCTTTGCGCGCTTTATGAATGTAGAAGCAGGTATAAAGGAAACCGCGGTATAAAGGGCCGCTATCAATTAGCCGGCGCAAAACTAGTTATAGATTCAGTTACGTAGCCAGCGCCCAAACTGGCAAAATCTAAGCAAGTAAAATAAACAAGCAAAAAACGGTAGGATTAAAAAACCTACCGTTCACTTAATTGCTTTACTAACTCAACGGCACTGTCGTACTTATCATTCAGCCCTGCAGGCATAACCCGCCCGTAAAGCGCCATAACCCGCTCTTGCTTCTGTGAATCGCCCTCACTTAAGTTAGAAAAGCGAGCTTCTAATCCATCCAGAATGCTCTCTGCCCCTTTTGGATTATTGCAAGCAAGGACCATGTCGCAGCCAGCATCTAGCGCCGCTTCAGCGCGCTCCACATAGCTTCCGGCAACGCTCGCGCCATGCATAGATAAATCGTCAGAAAATACAGCGCCACTAAAGCCCAAATCACGCTTGAGCACATCTTGTAGCCATTTCGGTGAAAACCCTGCTGGCTTATCGCACACCTGGTTATAAATAACATGGGCAGGCATAACGCCATCAAGCATAGCGCGCTCAACTAAGCGCTCAAACACCACCATATCAGTACTTCGTATAGCATCGAAATCACGCTCATCTACCGGTAATGCAATATGTGAGTCGGGGGCAACACTGCCATGCCCAGGAAAATGCTTTCCAATAGCGGGCATATTGACGGTTTTTAACCCTTGTATAAGGTGGGTAGCAAGACGTATCACCTCTTTTGCATTATCAGCAAATGCTCTATCGCCAATAACCTTAGATACACCGTTAATATCAAGCACAGGCGCAAAACTAAAATCGATATCTAGGGTTTTAAGCTCATGTGCCAACACAAGTCCACACGCCTTAGCATACGCTGCACTCTCATCCTGATGTTCTGACTGCTTTAAAATATTGCCCATAGCAGGTATTGCAGTGAAACCTTCACGGAAGCGCTGAACGCGGCCGCCTTCGTGATCAACTGCTATCAGTACGGGGCGTTTCGCATAGCGTCTTATATCTTGAACAAGCGCAGAAAGCTGGCGTTTGTCATGATAATTACGGCTAAATAAAATTACGCCCCCTACCACTGGGTGAGCTAACTTTTCCTTTTCTTCAGGCGCAAGTTCTTCAGCCTGACAATCCAACATTAATGGTCCCACAGCACCGCCTTTGTATGTGTCATAAAACATCACTTCAATTTTGCTAGTTCTGTGGTTAGGATAGAGAAAAACAAGGAATTTTACACGTGATAAATTGGTTCAAGTGGTTGGTTTTAAGTGTTTTAACACTGCTTCTAATAGCGGCTTTGGGACTATATATATCGCTTCGGCTAAGCTTACCCGCGCTTGATGGCAATAGTGCTACCTATCACGTAAACGCCCCCACCGAGTTAAGCCGCGACGGCTTAGGTCACGCTGTCATTAATGCCGACGATATTTTCGATGCTGCCTATGCGCTAGGCTTTGCTCACGCACAAGACCGTTTTTTTCAAATGGATTTACAACGTCGCGCCGCTTCGGGGAGTTTGTCGCAATGGGTGGGCGATGTAGCTCTAGACATTGATAAAAAAGCCCGCTTTCACCAATTTGAAAAACGCGCAAAAGCCGTTTTCAAAAGCCTGCCTTCAAACCAGCAGGAGGTGTTAGTACGCTACGCTCACGGCGTAAATGACGCACTAGATGAATACACCTTGCCGCCCTTTGAGTACCTCGCAGCAGGCGTTGACATAAAACAATGGCAGCCCACCGACAGTATTCTCGTTATTTACAGTATGTATATAGACTTACAGGGCACCCAAGTAGAACTAGATTTAGCAAGAGAGGCACTACTTTCAACTTTCGGAAATGATATATATAACTTTATTACCCAGCCAAGTAATTATCAAGCAGCGTTAGACGCCAGCGAAATCCCGTTACTTGAAGCTGAAATACCAGACTACCCTGCTTCCCTTCGTACCCTTACCAATCAGCAGAACAATGAAAGCGAGCAAAGCGCGGAGCCCAGCACCCAAAAGAGCAGCGAACAAAACACAAAACAAGGCTCAGATACTTCTACCTCTACCACTTCTACATCAACTACTACAAACGCGAAAACTACAAGCAATAGCAAAAACAACAACACAGCTATTGCTCGGGCTCAATATAACGGCACTGAACTACCTGATATTGGCAGCAACAATTGGGCGGTTACTGGAAGTCACACAGCAACAGGTGCAGGCCTTTTAGCGAACGACATGCACTTAGGATTACGAGTTCCGATCATCTGGTATCGCGCCCAGCTTAACTACCAAGAGTCGGGTAGCAAGGTGCAAATAACTGGCGTGTCTTTACCAGGCATTCCTGGAATAGTGGTGGGTACCAACGGTTATATTGCGTGGGGGTTCACTAACGCAAACTTAGACAACGTAGATTGGATAGCGCTAGATAATACAACGCCCACTAACACGGTGACAGAGCGTATTCCCCTCCCCGACGGTGAGCATGAGTTCACATTTGAAGTAAGTGAGTACGGCCCTGTAAAAGAACTTAACGGCAAACGTTACGCGCTGAACTGGGTTGCACACCATCCATTTGCTGCTAATTTGGGTATCATAAATTTCGGCGCCGCGAAGGATGTTCAAAAAGCTATTAATATAGGCAAGCGCATTGCCATTCCAACACAGAACTTAGTTATTGTAGATAAAACCGGCAATGCCGCGTGGCTTCCTGGCGGCGCGGTTATGAATAGGCAAACGGCGTCGTTCAACGCTATAAAACAGCAAGACGCGACGGTACCTGAGCGTGCTGCAAAACTGCCTATGTTGTTGAACCCTGAAATGGGAAGAATTTGGACAGCCAATGCCAGAGTAATTTCAGCTGACGACTTTAAAGTATGGGGCGACGGTGGCTATGCCCTAGGTGCCCGGGGGCAACAAATAAGAGACAGACTTTTTGAAAAAGACACCTTCAGTGAAACCGACTTTTACGCTATTCAGCTAGATAATCACGCCCGCTTTTTAATTCCATGGCAGCACCTGTTATACGGCTTGCTGAATATGCAAGATATTGAGTTCAAACCAGACCTTGCTTATTTAAACGCGTGGAAAGAATGCGCGTGTGAAGACTCAGTTGGCTACACTCTAGTTAAGCACTTTAGGCGCGAGGTAATACAAACACTTTTTGGTGGCATACTTTCACACTTAGACCAACAAGGCGTAAACAGCCGTACTCTGCTTAGAGGTATTGAACCTGCCACCTGGCAGCTTATTCATAGCCAGCCTGACTCGTGGTTACCTGCCGACACTGAAAGTTTCGACGAGTTATTGGTAGACGCTTACAGACGCGCTAAACACAAATTACTAGATAAGTATTCTCCGGTAGAAGCTGACATGGAAACCTTAGCCTGGGGTAAGGTCAATGCTTTATCAGTAGAGCACCCTTTCGCTAGTCAAATTCCCTTAGTTGGAAGCATGTTAAATATGCAGCAAGTAGAAGGCTTCGGCGATACCTACATGCCTGCAGTTCAAGCGCCTAGCTTCGGTGCATCGGAACGGTTCTTTGTAAGCCCTGGCCATTTGGAAGATGCCATTTTGACCTTACCTGGTGGGCAGAGCGGACACCCGCTGTCAGATTTTTTTACAGCAGGCTTTAACGACTATGCCACCCACGCGGCCACGCCCCTGCTACCCGGCGAACCTATTCACAGTCGAACATTCTATAAAAAAGAGGTTGAATGACACCTGCAATCACACTACTTACCAAAAAGCGTATAGCGCATAAGGTACTAAAGTATGACCACGATGCAAGCGCGGCATCCTATGGGCTAGAAGCGGTTGAAAAGCTAAACCTTAACGCCGATACCGTATTTAAAACCTTAGTGGTTAGTACAGACAACAATAAACTGGCTGTTGCTGTAGTACCCGTTAATACCAAGCTAAGCGAAAAGAAAATGGCAAAAGCCTTAGGTGTAAAAAAGGTAGAAATGGCTCAGGCAAACGCGGTAATGGTTGCCACAGGCTACGTATTAGGTGGGGTAAGCCCGTTGGGCCAGAAAAAGCGGTTAGCCAGCGTAATTCACAAAAGCGCCGAAAGCCTTGCTACTATGCACGTAAGCGCAGGAAAGCGAGGGTTAGAAGTGGCCCTTTCTCCGGCGGATTTGGCTTTGCTGACAAGCGCTAAATTTGCAGATATTTCTGTAAGTTAACTTAGCGCAATCCAATATATCGTTTGCTACGATAGCAAAAACTCGCAATGCAGCTTTTGGTTATGCGACTGCCGCCATTATATTCTTAAGGTTTTCGATTGGTTTGAGCCTTTTTTTAATCAGCACATCGTCGTTTATCTTTAGGATAATACCTTTCAGTAAATCAGTAGTATTTTCTATGTGCGAGAGTGACTTAAGGTGCTCTATGTCTTCGGAAATCTTACGCCCTTTTAGCGATAGGCGCTTTTCTGATCTACCTTTTGCCAAGTCACTTTGAAGGTAATTCGCTATCTTTTTTGCTGATTTTTCATCTTCAGACAATGAGTGAATGTAGTACTTCATCATGCTTGGAACAAAGTCTGTAGTTGCACCAATTTCCATTGTCGCTAAATTTAGAATATCGATTAAATGCGCTGGTAAACGCCCTTCCACTGGCTTTCGCTTTGCTTCATATTGACGTTTAACCGCAGGTGTTGATTGATGAGGTAATACAGTCACGTTTTCACACTTATCACATACCCCCACCAAAACCTTTTTAACTACACCCGTACCATCACTGAAAGGAACATCTCTAAGTTGAAATGTCGCATTTTCAAATGATTGGCAATTGCTGCATGCCGCTTTCTGCGACTCGCCTACTTTGAAAATTTTCATATCTTTTCCTCAATGATGGACGCTAATAAAAACGCTATTCGGCTCTACGAAATACCATTTAACATACCAATTATGACCGGCTAGTCTTTTCTTAATTACGTGTACTGTAATACTGCTATCAAAATGATGAGGGCTGGAAGAATAATCGCTTCCACGACTTCGACCTATAATTTCGGCAACTTCCTCAAGCGACACTTGCCCAATTGCCAATAGGTTTTTAACATCAATATCGTTTCTCTGCTCGTGGGAAACGTATCCTTTATTTAGACAGTCAATGATCTGCCGCTTTATTTCCTTGTAACCCACCCAGCACTCCGCATGCACGTAAAATGTACGCCAAATTGCGTACATTTTCAAATTAAGCTTTCAATCAGTTTATAGTATGAAAAGTAGGAAGAGGTATGAAGCTGGGCTGTGGTATGGGTTTCAGGTGAGTGTGTAAGTGCAGTGCGAGCAATAGCCTAAGTTATAGCCTTAGACATTGCCTTAGACATTGCCTAATTGGCCGCCTGCGCTAACCATTGCTTGCGTGCTTCTTCAAGCGCTGCTTCATCAGGCTGTTCGTTGCCCGAAATAGCTACGGCAATCTGCTGAATAATGTCATCGCGCTTTTTAATCAGCGCATCAGTGCGAGGGAATAGATCTTTAGCTTCAGGATACTGTTCTTTAAGCGCTTCTACATCTTCTAGCGCGTAATAGCGCGCTTCAAAAGCTTCGTTATACAGCTGTCGTTTGGCATTAAAAATTACGTAGTCTTTGGCGGTTTCTGAATTGAGGTAATCCATATCTTCTGACGCTAAATTAGCAGCCTGCCCTACTTCGCGGGCTTCTGCCATCCACGAATCTACAGCTTCAACATTCCCATTTTTAACAGCTTGCTTTACGCCTTGCTGCAAATCGCTGGCGTGAAGAATTTCCATCACGGTAATAAGCGGAACTTGTGCTGCGTCTTGGTCTCGTTTATCTGCATCTAGCGACAAATAGGCAAACCATGAAAAGGTAGCGGCAATAATAATAGCAAGAACGACAAGTGCTTTTTTCACACTTTCCTCCAAAGACATGCATATAGAAATCAGTGCGAATGCACTGCAAAAAAAAGAGGCAATACAAAAAGAGCGAGAGACCCCGCTCTTTTTCAGTATTGTAACGACCTAAAGACTATTGGTCGACAGGCTCTGAGTTTTCAACTCGGCTTTTCAGTTTTTGACCCGGGCGGAATGTCACCACGCGGCGCGCTTTAATTGGAATGTCTTCACCGGTTTTAGGATTACGGCCAGGACGTTCGTTTTTATCTCGCAAGTCAAAGTTACCAAAACCCGACAGTTTTACTTGCTCACCAGATTCCAGAGCGCCTTTAATCTCTTCGAAAAAAAGCTCTACCAGATCCTTCGCATCACGCTTGTTAATGCCTAGTTTCTCGAATAGGTGTTCAGCCATCTCGGCTTTGGTCAATGCCATAGTTTACTCTCTTAACGCGGCCCCAAACTCAGATTCCAGACCTTTAACCACAGTATCTACAGCTTGCTGAATTTCAGCTTCTTCCAAGGTTTTATCCGGATCTTGTAAATGAAGTGACAAAGCAAGGCTCTTATAGCCAGGCTCAATTCCCTTGCCTTTGTACTCATCGAACAAGTTTAGAGCAACTAGTTGATTTACGCCAATATTTTCTATGTAAGAAAGAACATTCCCTACACGCACTTCATCTTTAACCGTAATAGCAATATCACGGCGATTCGATGGGAAGCGCGATACTGGTACGGCTGACGGTAATTTACGATCGGTAATGGCATCTACCACTAGTTCGAACACAAATACGCGGCCGTTAACACCAAGCAATTTAGTAAACTGCGGGTGTATAGCACCAATATAGCCAACTTCTTCATCATTAAGCAAAATTTTTGCCGTCATACCAGGGTGTAACGCACTATGCTGCCCTGTAACGAACTGGAACTCACCGGTTTTACCCGTAAGTGCCAACAACGCCTCAACGTCTGCTTTCGCATCAAAGAAATCAACCGGGCTGTCGCCCAAGTCCCAATGTTCTTCATTACGACGCCCTGCTACTACACCACCAATTACTTGCTGTTGCAATACACCATTAGGCGCATCTTGTTGAGGAATAAAGCGTAATCCGGTTTCAAACATGCGAACACGTTGTTGCTGACGCTTCTGATTATAAGCAGTAGCACCTAGCAAACCCGGCCATAAACTTACGCGCATTACCGACATATCAGAAGAGATTGGGTGTGGTAACACCATGCCTTTCACGTCTGGGAATAATGCGTTTTGAATTTTAGGATCTACAAACGAGTAAGTAATCGCTTCATTGTAGCCACGGCTAAGTAGCAACGACTTCATTGTGTTTAGCGGAAGCTTAGCTTCTTGCGAAGGCAACATTGCCAACGTTGCTTTTGGTGCCACGTTTGGAATGTTGTTGTAGCCGTATACGCGAGCAATTTCTTCAATCAAATCTTCTTCAATTGAAATATCGAAACGATAACTTGGCGCAACTGCTTCCCAGCCGGCTTCAGTTTGCGTTACGTCTAAACCAAGGCGATTTAGCATTTCCGTTACTTTTGCATCGTCAATGCTAATGCCTAGTACGCGAGATAAACGTTCGCGACGAAGCGTAACCGTAGCCTGCTTAGGTAGCTTATCTTCAGCGACTGCTTCAACAACAGGGCCAGCTTCACCACCACAAATTTCTAGTACTAGTGCAGTAGCGCGCTCCATGGCTTTACGCTGAAGCTGTGGATCTACACCACGCTCGTAACGGTGCGATGCATCGGTATGTAAACCGTACTGACGAGCACGGCCCATAATCGCATCACGGCCAAAGAAAGCACTTTCAAGCAAAATGTCTTGAGTTTCAGTGGTTACTCCAGAGTGTAGGCCGCCGAAAATACCCGCCATTGCTAACGCTTTGTTGTCATCAGCAATAACCAAAGTATTGCTTTGCAGCTTAGCTTCGGTTTCGTCAAGTAGCGTAAGGGCTTCGCCTTCATTCGCCATACGCACGTTAATGTTGCCTTCAATGCTGGCAAGGTTAAACGCGTGCATCGGTTGGCCAAGCTCTAGCAATACAAAGTTAGTCACATCTACAATGGGGTCGATGCTGCGAATACCGCAACGACGTAGCTTTTCAACTAACCACAGCGGCGATGCTGCTTTTACGTTAACGCCTTTAACCACACGGCCTAAATAACGTGGGCATGCGTCATCCGCGCTTAACGTAATTGATAATTTATCTTCAATAGTTGCGTTTACCGCAGCTACTTCAGGCTCGCACACGTCAAGGTTATTAAGTACGCCAACTTCACGGGCAATACCGCGAATACCCAAACAGTCTGCGCGGTTTGGTGTTAGGTCTACTTCAATGGCGTTGTCATCAAGACCAAGGTAATTGCGAATGTCTTCGCCAATAGGTGCATCGGCTGGAAGCTCGATAATACCGTCGTGGTCGTCGCTAATACCTAGCTCAGAGAAGCTACACAGCATACCGAATGACGGCTCGCCGCGAAGCTTCGCTTTTTTAATTTTAAAGTCGCCAGGTAATACAGCGCCAACAACAGCAACTGCTACTTTAATGCCCTGACGGCAGTTAGGCGCACCACAAACGATATCAAGTAGCTCATCGCCACCTACGTTAATTTTCGTTACGCGCAGTTTGTCGGCGTTAGGGTGCTGACCGCACTCAACCACTTCACCTACTAGCACGCCTTTAAAGTCGCCTGCTACTGGCTCAACACCGTCTACTTCAAGGCCAGCCATGCTCAACTGTTCAGACAGCTCATGTGCCGACAGCGACGGGTTAACCCACTCTCTTAACCATTTTTCACTGAATTTCATGTGTACTCTCTGCCTTAGTTGAACTGCTTAAGGAAACGAAGATCGTTTTCAAAGAACGCGCGCAAGTCGTTAACACCGTAACGAAGCATAGTTAAGCGCTCTACGCCCATACCAAAGGCAAAACCTGTGTACTCTTCTGGGTCGATACCCACAGCTTTAAGTACATTTGGGTGCACCATGCCGCAGCCCAATACTTCAAGCCACTGGCCGTTTTTACCCATAACGTCTACTTCTGCTGAAGGCTCAGTAAACGGGAAATAAGACGGACGGAAGCGAATTTCTAGCGACTCTTCAAAGAAGTGATGTAAGAAATCATGCAAAATACCTTTAAGGTCGGTAAAGCTAACGTTTTTATCAACCATCAAACCTTCCACTTGGTGGAACATTGGCGTGTGGGTTTGATCGTAGTCGTTACGATAGACGCGCCCTGGCGAGATAATACGCAATGGCGGCTTTTCCGCTTCCATTGTGCGAATTTGAACACCAGAGGTTTGCGTACGAAGCATCATGTCTGGGTTGAAATAAAAGGTATCGTGATCGGCACGCGCTGGGTGATTCGCAGGAATGTTCAGCGCGTCGAAGTTGTGGAAACCGTCTTCAATTTCAGGGCCAGTCTTAACTGAAAAACCAAGCTCGCCAAAGAAAGATTCAATACGCGCAATCGTGCGGCTTACCGGATGCAAGTTTCCTGGCTTTTCAGTGCGACCAGGCAAAGTTACATCAATGGCTTCTTCTGCTAGCTTTTTGTTGAGCTCTTCAGTGCGTAAAAACTCACCTTTTGCAGAAATAGCTTGCTGAATAACCTGCTTAGCTTGGTTAATCTTCTGGCCTGCGGCAGGACGTTCTTCGTTCGATAACTTTCCAAGCCCTTTAAGTAAGTCGGTAAGTTTACCTTTCTTACCCATGAATTCGACCCTAACTTGGTCTAATGTGGCTGCATCTTGTGCAGCGTCAATCTGGCTTTGTGCCTGATTGATAATAGCGTCAAGCTCCATGTTTTCCTCAATTTACATGATGACTGCATGGCCAAAGCATAGGAAGAATTATTCTGTGCGCTAAGGCTTGCCTGAAATAAAAGCGGTAGTTTACACGAGTGACAGACATTACCGCTACCCTATATAGCTGATAATGGCGAAATTTTCGCTACATCTAAACGTTCATTGGGTTTATGAAGTTCGTGATTTTGTTTATTTCTCAATTAAAGCTGCTAATAGCGAAATAAATGTAGCCCATTTTTTAACCAGCCATTATTATTGCTTTTCGTATTTCACTGAAAAGGTATAGCTGTAATTCCCCTTTTTATTTCTCCCCCAAGCAAAAAGGAAGTGTTATGTTCATTAAGGTCGCAGCAGTACTTTTATTTCTCATATCAACCTACGCTAATTCAGCTTTCATGCAGTTCAACTTTACAGGTCAGGTATCGAGTGTCGAAAACTATATCGATACCTATTTTGACGAATCTGCTTTAATTAACACCCCTATCAGAGGCTCATTTAGGCTAGATCTTTCTAAAGAAGTAAACGGTAGGCTTGAAACTCGGTGGTATTGGTGGGGACAAGTTGAATATGGCACACCAGTTCTAACCTCATCAATAACTCTAGGTAGCACAACTTTTAGTTTAAATAACCAAGGTATTTATAACGCTGAAGGTGATGAAAACTTACCAGAAGAAACCATCCATATGTATGACGGACCTGACTACGATGATGCGCCAATAGGTGATGGAGAGTATTTTAGTGATTACGCAAGAGATGTAGAAATCGAAACTAATGGAGAAAGTAACACTGCATACAATTTGAGCATTTACTTTATTGATTTAGTTAACGACTTCCTTCAGTTTAGTGAAGATACTAACCTTTTTGATAAACAACCCGATTTTTCTCAGCCATTTTTGTGGGAAGATTTCGATTTTTCTAATAATGACCAGCAAGGTTCAGGTTCTTTTTATGTTGCGCGGCACTTCTATTCAACAGACGGTGTTTACGAACACTTAGTTGATTCAGAGGTAACGTTCAATTTGAGTTCAGTTAGTGCTATTAAAGTTAGCTCAACAAGTTCGCTAGTTTCCTTCATATTTTTATTCATTAGTTTTGCTGTAATGCGTAATGCTATTTCACGTATGGAAGTCCACTGACGATGTCGTAAGCTTTTGAAAATTAAAGGATAGCATCACCCTCTACTGAGTTGAATCACTGTAGCGCGAATCTGGCAGACTGATTGATAGTGATGCTAAGCGCCATGTTTTTCTCAATTTACATGATGACTTCATGGCCAAAGCTTAGGAAGAATTTTTCTATGCGCTAAGGCTTGCCTGAAATAAAAGGGGTGGTTTTCACGAGTGACAGACATTACCGCTACCCTATATAGCTAATAATGGGAAAAATTAGTGGAAAAAGGACGAACGCTTAAACTAAAGCGGCTTCGTTCATCAAGCGGCAGCGCCAATTTAAAATTTCTTAGGTGTAAAAACGCTATCATATAGCCATTAATATTGGCATTATAGTGATGTCGAGCATAATGATATTCACTCGATGAATTTCTGTCTTTTACAGATATAATCTGTTGATTAACTTAAAGGGATTTAGATGTCTTCATCAGCAGCTCTTGTTGTATTTTTAGTCGTTTCTATAGTACTTTTATATTTCGTTAGTAAATTCTCCTCCCTAAACTTTAGGGAGATAGAAACACCTCGCAATCATGTTCGGGAAGATGAAAAAGTCTCTATTGCAGCTCTTACCCTTCTCTTTGTATCCATTTTTGCTTCAATTTATCTAAGCACTTACAACTTTACCAGTTTCGGTGTTGACTACGATTCAATGTCTGTGCAATTGAACTTCCTCATAAAAAATGAAATAAAATTTCAAATGTGGAACGGAAGGTTTTTTCCTTTATCTCACGTAGACAACGCCATTTTACTTAAGGTTTTTAACAGTTTTACTGCCTTGAAGTTTTATTTAATCGTTCATTTTATTAGTTTGTTAGCGATAGCCTACTTTGCATTTGATTTCATCCCCAAGAACAGAAGGCTAGTATTCCTAAGCTTAGTTGCAATTGCGCCTCCCGTAGTTAACATTTATTCTTCGGCGATTTATTCTGAAAGAAATATTCTTTTGCTTCTATGTGCAAGTGTTCTTTTTCTTCGGTTGGGAATGCGGGGAGTGTTGAGTAAAAAGTTAGCTTTACACCTCTCCCTGTCATCATTTTTGATATCGCTTTACTTTAAAGAAACTACAATACTTTACGTTGGTTCGTTTTTGGGGTTGTTTTTTATTTTAATAAACGTCAAAGCTTTAAAAGCCCTCAACTATTCAGTGTTTATCGATTATTTGAAAAGCCCATTAAGCTATATTGAGACAATATTTCTTATACCGTGCTTGCTTTGGCTTCTCTCGTTCTTTCTTCTTGGCGGAGAGTTAAACCCTGAATATGTAGCTAAAAGGGATAATAGCCTTACAGAGTATGTTGGTAAAAACTACTTAGAACTGACTGTGATTTCTGCCATCTTAGTATTTATGACTCTACGTGCTCAATTCGACCTCTACACCGTTTTAATACTGTCATGTGTTCCTGTAGCTCTTTACTGTCTTTTAGTTAGCCAGTCAATGGGGGCGTATAACATCTTCACTTATTATAACTACCTTATTTATCTTGTTTTCGCCTTATATATTATTTCAACAGGAAAAAGTAAATTTTTAACCTTAGTTCCCATAGTATTTGTAGTGTTTACTGCGATAACTATTACTGGCTTTGTTGAGTTTACAAGAAAAGTTAATATGCGAAATAAGGTTGTAAGTGATGCAGTGGAAATCATTAAAAATGAGACCTTGAGCATTGACCTCGGAGAACCATGGAAGGAGCGTAATCTAGCAAGATTTATTTTATACAAAGCAAACCAAGGCCATATTAATCACTTAACTGGCCATGACTTATTTTGTAAAGACGCTAATTTATATGATGAAAACACGACATGTACTACTGGTGAGCTGCCACCTGGCTGTAAAACGCTTATTAATGCTAAAATATCAAGCGACCAACCAGAAACACTTGAGATCATCGTAGCTGGTCATGAAGGTTGCAACTAGTCTGCTGTTGTGCGTTTAACTTCTTAAAATGTATCGAGGTCGCTTTTTAGTTTCTACGTAGATGCGACCTATATACTCTCCAAGCACCCCTATCCCTATAAGTTGAACTCCACCAAGAAAGAGAACTGACACCATTAAAGACGGATAGCCTGGAACATCATTTCCCCATATAAGTTTTTCAACAATCATCATCAGCCCATATGCAAACGCCAACGAAGAAATAGCGAAGCCAATATAGGTCCACATCCGAAGAGGTACTGTTGAGAAGCCTGTGATCCCCTCTAATGCCAGATTCCATAACTTCCAACCATTAAACTTTGTTGTACCAGCTGCACGTTCATCGCGGGTATATTCTACAATCGCAGTTTTGCCGCCACACCAAGACAAAATAGCTTTCATAAAGAGGTTACGCTCTTCAAGTTGAATAATACTTTGTACTATCTTTTTATCTAGGAGCCTAAAATCGCCAACGTTTTCTTCTATTTTAGTGTTGCTTATTTTGTTGTGGAAAGAGTAAAACCATTGAGCTGTCTTACGTTTGAGGTAAGTATCTGAATCTCGATTGGCGCGTTTAGCGAGCACCATTTCGTAACCTTGTCGCCACTTTGCAATCAATTCGTGAACAACTGCGATAGGATCTTGTAAGTCCACATCAATAGGAATAACTGCGTCACCATCGCTATGCTCTAAACCTGCGAATAGCGCCGGCTCTTTTCCGAAGTTTTTAATAAACGAAAGCGCTTTAACACTTTGGTCATTTGATGCTAGCTGAGTGATAATTTCCAGTGTTTTATCTGAACTACCATCATCTATAAAAACGATCTGTACGTGGTACTGACTCAATTCTGCTTTCACTCTATCATAAAAAATGTTTATGACTTCTTCTTCATTAAATACAGGAACAACTAGCGATATTTTTTCCATGGCTTTGCCTAGACCTCTTTAAAAACAACGTATTTTGAAAACAAAAAACCAACTACTAAACTTGTTCCAGAAAACAGTACTAGCGTAACTAACTCGTGCAATTGCCAGAAGTCTGCTAAAAAACCTAATGAGTAAGCCAAGGCCCCCATAAACGTTGTGAAAGTAATGTAGCGCCCGAGAGAAACGTTGGTCTTGAAAGTGAATTTGCCATTCGCAAAGAACGAAAATGTAACCGCAATAATAAAAGCAATTAAATTTGATCGAGCTTGACCATAACCAAAGTAGGTTAATGCGAAAAATGATAACCAATGAATTGCAGTGTTGATAACACCCACTGAGAGAAATCTTGAAAAAAGCGAGAAGGTTGAAAAGCGTTTTGTTTTGAACAAAGCCATTCCCTAGCATTAGATATAAAAAAACAAAAATCTATTGATAAAAACACTGCACTCTATTCTTGAAGCAGTGCCTAAAAATGAGATAACTAAAACTATCCTCAGTATACATTCTGTCTCTCTTAATTCTATACATTTCTAATGTTCAGACACGGTTAAACACAAAGGAATACATTTTCAAAATTGTTATTTACATAACAATTACAGTGGATACTTTCTAGTAACATATAGTAAAAGTGCTATTACAACTGGAGCACTGGGTAACAAGCGTTTGCCTGAAATCGGTGTTAAAAGGCTAGTAGTATGTATTCGAGTAACTGTAACCCTTTATTGTTACCATGCTAACGCTTCGTATGAAATATGGTAAGATTTTACATCTTGGTGAGCTTTTTGCTTTGAACTAAGCTGTAAGGCTCACAAAGCGTTTTTTAGTTACCTCTTCAAAAACATCATGGAATTAAGATGCAAAAAACAGTTTCCGTTGTAATTACAACACACAATCGCCCTGATTATTTAAAAGAGTCACTCGCTGCAGTACTAAAACAAACTGTTATGCCAAAAGAAGTGTTCGTTATTGATGATGGCTCGTCAGTAAGTTATGAAGAAGTATTATCTCTTTTTCCAAGTGAACAATTTACTTACGTTAATGTTCCAGTTGCATCAGGTGCTAACGCGGCACGTAATTTAGGTATATCCAAGTCGACATCAGATATTATTGCGTTCTTAGATGACGATGATGTATGGGACAATGATTATCTAGAACAGCACATCGCAGAGCATCAACGCGCTGACGCTGTGACCTGTGGCTATCGATTTCTTGAAACGCCCGATAAAATTCACATTAACGAAACTGAAGTTATCACCACCGATGTTATCAAGAAAGGTAATAAATTCTGCGGAATGAGTGGCGTTACGTGCAAGGCTACATTAGCTAAAAAGCTAATGTTTGATGAAGAACTAAAGAACAGCCAAGATTGGGACTTCTTTGTTCGCATCACGTTAGAAGATGCTGTTTTCAGAAACATACCTAAAGATATCTATTTCTATCGCAGAGGTCACGTCAGTATTTCTACCGAAGTAGCTAATATGCCACTAGAAAAAGTCTTCCCAAGGCTTAAGGCATTTAAAAAACATAAGTCGCTATTAGGCAAAGAAGCTTATAACGACCGTGTTGCTAATCAAATTCTTAGTCAAATTGGCAAGAAGAATAATAAGCTAGGCTGGATTAGTTTATCTGTTAGAGAAGCGGGTTTGGTAGCCACAGCAAAAGTTATATTAGGGAAAGACAGGCTTCGTAGGAAATTCGGCAAGTAGCGCCTACATCACTTCACCTGTAGTGTGCGCCGTTAGCAAAATTAACAGCGCACTCGCTATATCAGAACAAATACACTATAAACTCTTTATCACGTCCGCATAGCGCTCGGCCACACTCTTCCAACTAAAGTCTGCTGCTTGCTCTAACGGCGCATTTGCCCAGTTGGTTGATAATGTAGTGGCTATGGCAGCAGCGTATTCTTCAGTGTTTTCAACATCACAGACTACTCCGGCTTTACCTATCAATGTTCTGCGCATGGCATCATCGGTAGCTATAACAGGTAACCCGCTAGCCATTGCTTCTAGATATACTCGCCCAAAAGGCTCGTCTTCAGATGGCAATGTAAATGCATCAACTGAACGATAAACATTAGGAATATCAGCGAAGTCGACTTTAACGATTTTAAAACGTTTTACACCTAACTTTTGTGTACAAAGGTCATTAAAGTACTGTACATCCGGGCCGTCACCACAGATAAGTAACGATACATCGGTTAACTGGCTTACTGCCTCAATCGCTAAATGTATACGCTTGTGATTTTGCCTATTTAACGCACCAACAGTTAATAACACTTTGCCCTGTAAACCATGCTCATATTGTTCGCCCTGCGGGCTAAATTTAGCTAAGTTTACACCGTTAGGGATAATCTCGACCCGTTGTTCAGGTGCTATAGAATGAACATACTCTTTGGTCTCTTGGTTAAAAACAACCAAGCAGTCGGGCTTAAATTTCAAGTTGCGGCGTAATACTTTACCGTTCGATACCATCCCTGCCCTTTCGGTATAAAGAATGGGAGTCTTAAATAGCTTTCTAATTACTGCAGCTACTGCCAAGCCCCCATAATCGTTATTAGGGTAAATGACATCACATCGCTTAAACATTAAATATGGCGTGTATGTTAGGAAGCTAGTTAGCGACTCGATAAGCAATGATGGATTAGAAACAAAGCGAGTAAGTAACCAATCAATAGTTTTATTACGCTGGGCTTTTTTCACTTTCCCTCTGGGAATACAGGGGATAACTACACTGTGTTCACTACATTTAGATGAGCTTAAAAGCTTTACGTCAAAAAATGTGGCAAGGTGTTCCGCCATTTCATACGCACTGAGCTGAGATCCGCCGCTTGATGAAAACCCTGCTTCAGGGTGAATAACGGCTACTTTTTTTTTCATAAAATTTCCATTTTAGTGCATAGAAGCAATTGCTTTGTCCGGTAACCTTGTTAAGTATACCAAATTGTCTTTAAAGATTATTCTTGAAATAGGTGAGTTAGTAACAAGCTATTATTAATAGTCCATTTTCAAATATTTAGATTAAGCAATTTAGATTCCGTTTTTTCTAAAACTTCAAAGAACTACAATAAGGCGGGCTGTTTTACCAGCAGAAGCAAACTAAAATTGTAAAGATCCTAGCCACCGCCTTGCTACGTACCAACGTTAGCACTACCCTTTCAATACAGCCCTAGTTTTCCTTTTATGTTTTTCAATCTATAGGGATATACCATGCACTCTGCTAACTCAAAGCCATCTATTTTTCGCTTCGCTTTTATTGGTTTACTGTCGTTTCTAATGCTTTCTTGTGCCACAGTGAACAAGAATGATAAAGATTATACAAAAGGCGGCCAACCCGGTGATATTTTGTATAACTATCTTAATGCGCATATTAATGACAACAATACCGTAAACTCATTACTAGCTGATTACAAAGGCCCAAAAAACCTATCAACCGTTGTTGAAAAGTACGACGACGAAATAGCCCAACTGTATAAGCAAAAAGTGTTATCACGTAAGCCACCACTTAGTGAAGAAGCAAAGAAAACGCTGTTCGCCAATTTAACCTCTAACCAAGCCTCTGCGCTATTTGCTTTGTACCCAATCGATACAGCAAAATGGATGAAAACAATTTCAACGTACTCGGGCTTAAGTAAGAACGATATTTATGAGTCAGCAATAACAGCAGGGCTAGACCCGTCAATAGTTTTTGCAGCTTCGGCTTCTGGGTTTGAAGATACTGCTACCCCGCTCATTAACTCAATAGGGTTAGTTATTTACGGCCAGGATGAAGAAAGTACTGCCGCCGTTAAATTTAGAGCCGAAGGTGATACCTATTGGCGTGAAGGGCTAGATTTATCTTGGGAGCCCATTTACGGGTCGTTCGCCGGAAGTATAGTGTACCTAGAAGCAGACACTACGTACCATATTGAAGTGACGATTACGGATGCTTATGGCGATATCGTTGAACATTCCTTTCAAACAACTACAAAGCCTAACACGCCCCCTATCGACCCAAACAAAATTTATTACCTTTCAGAAATTTATTCTGGCGGCCAACTGGACTTAGAAGCGCTAAATATAGAAGGTAGCGCCGATGGCTATGCAAAAATTATAGGCGACGGCCCCGTTATTGAAGCTGGCAACGATGCACTTGCGGCTGTGAATATTGGTAACAACTCTTATGTTATGTTAGAAAACCTTACCGTTAAAGGCGGACAGCGTTACGGCATATTTGCAAAAAAGGCACATCATATATGGATAAAAGGCTGCAACGTATCGGAGTATGGCAGAGAAGCAGTGGATATTAGAAATGGTGTAGCCTTTTCAAGTACGACTAATAATTCACCTATCAATTATGATTCCGGTATTTACCTAGAGCGAAGTGGTATTGCTGTGATTGAAGAGTGTGAAGTCCATAGCCCTAACTTAGGTGCGAATAGCTGGGCAGTTGGTCACCCTAAAGGTGCAAATGCGCTTCAAGTTTGGGCATACCACGACAGTGATGCCTACAGGGGCGAATTCATTGTTCGAAATAACCGCTTTTACGGCGCGCCAGACCACAGATTCAACGATGTTATTGAGGGCAGAAAAAATTTTGAAAGGCGGGGTGGCTTCGTTAAGAACTCGGCAATCTATGGCAACTACCTAGCCTATGCAAATGACGACTTGATAGAAATAGATGGCGGCCAACAAAATGTGTTGGTGTACGACAACGAAATGGAGCAAGGCTATGCTGGTATTAGCATAGCGCCAAATACGTTAGGCCCTAGCTATATTTTTCACAACTACATCCACAATTTAGGTGACGAAACAGGTAAAGAGTGGACTGCAATAAAAGCTGGAGGACTAATTTCTAAACCAGCTGGCAGAACCTATGTTTTCGAAAATGTTATTGACGTAGAGCGTAATGGCATTGCAGCATCAAAAGTAAATAATGACACGACATTTTGGGTTACCACCCAGAACAATATTATATGGACTAAGAATACGGGCTATTCAGTTGGCTACTGTATTTTTGATAAAGAAAAATATGTAGGCAGTACAAGCACTAACGACCTTTGTTTTAATGAGAACTCAGGTGACGCAAGATACGAATTTAATTTAGATAACGTTGTTGAACACCCCTACTCTGATGATTTTTCATACATAGAGTCATTGCAAAGCACGTCTGAACCTACTCTATATGTACCCGAAGAATTTAAAATACCTAACTTTTCGACGGAAGTAGCGTTACAAGCCGTTGTAGTGCAGCCGCCAACAGTGTGGGAATTTAAAGCGAGAGAGATTGAATACTCGGGTTTCCCTAAACAGTATCGCTACGGCACTACAACAATTACTGACGACAATACAGTCATTTTAACCGGTAACAACTGGCAGATGTTTCCTATTAGCTACGTACTAACCGAAGACTCTGTATTGGAATTGGAGCTTGAAGTAGAAGGTAACCCAGAGGTAGTTGGTATTGGCTTTGAGACAGATACTAAGTTAAATAGCTCTAGAGTGGTTAAATTTTACGGCAAACAGGCTTGGGGGATTAGGGGCGAAGACTCCTTTGCACCCAAATCTAGCGCTATAACTTTTCCTATTGGGCAATATGTGAAAGGTAGAGTGAACTATTTGATACTAGTACTAGACAATGATGATATTGAGAGCTGGCGTAATAGAGACAAAGCAGTGTTTAGAAAATTAGTTATCAAATAATCGCGATTAATGTTTTGTAGGTAGCTTCATCGTAATATACCTTCGGATATACTCTCGATGACAGCTGTGTCAACATTTTAAACACTTGATAACTTCTTTATAGTTCCACAACTCTTAAGCCATTGTAATTAAAGCTCTTTAACCAGGTGGCACTACAATTGCTTTAAAAATATAGACGTATAAAAATTTACTAATAATTTTGGAGTTATCGTGTTTAAAAAGTTAATTAAAGCGACTTTAGCAGTAGCGGCACTATCTTCTGCTTTATCTGCGAATGCAGAAATAATCTTGGCATCTGATTTTACAGGTACATCAGGTGACCCTTCAAACATTTCTTGGACAGAAAACAGCGTTGAAGTGACAAACACACTTGATCCTCAAACAACTAGTTTTTCTTCTTTAGATCTATTCGACAACTACGACAATTTGTTTGCCGTAGATTACAACATCCACAATGAAGGAACTTGGTTTGTTGACGTTCTACTTACAGCAAGCTTCCTGGTAAGTAGTATCGATCTAGAGTCTCTAACTCTTGATGCTTCAATTTTTAGTAACAATGGACAATTTCAAATAAATCAACGCGACTTTAGCCTTTCACTAGATATTTTTGAAGGCGTAAGTTCACTATTTTCAAGCACCGTAGACGTATTCGAAGGTGATAATAACAACGCTGGTTTCGTACCAACGAAATCAATCGCATTTGATTTAAGCAATGTCACTCTGTCTGGCGGAAGCGACTATGTACTTCGTTTTACAGCATTCGGTGATGGCGGTGGTAACAACGCTGGTTTTGACAACTTAGTACTTAACGGTACAGCGAATGGCTCTTCCCTAGTGAATGTACCAGCACCAGGTAGCATGGCTATATTAATGACTTCTTTAGTTATCCTCTGCTTCCGCAAAACGAAGTAATGTTCTACTAAGCGTTCCTAAAAGGCTCTTATTGTATAAGAGCCTTTTTTATTTCTGCTTTAGTAAATAAAAAAATTAGCATATCATTCTCCACTTAAATATACGTGAAACTTTTTGCATTAAACTTATTATTCCCTGCCTAGAATTAGACAAAACGCCTTCAAGCTTTCGTGTTATTTTTTTGTGCTCATGATGATCTTTTTTACTAGACTACTGAAAATGGGCTATTAATTGCATACCCATTATCTCTATGTGATAAATAAGAACTTAACAGTTTGGTTCAGGTTTAAAATTAAAGGAAAATAATGGAATCTACTTCTCCACTTATCTCTGTAATTATTCCCGCTTTCAACGCGGAGTTATACATTAAAGAAGCTCTAGAAAGCGTTTGCAGCCAGACTTATGTGAATTTAGAAATAATTATAATCGACGACGGTTCTTCTGATAGAACTAGAGAAATAATAGAGAAATTTCAAGACGCCAGAATTAGGCTAATATCTAGGGAAAATCGAGGGTTGATAGCAACTCTAAACGAAGGGATAGAGATTAGTCGTGGCGATTACATTGCAAGAATGGATGCAGATGATATTTGCCTGAGTACAAGACTTGAAACGCAAGTAGAGTATCTACGGAAACATAATAATATTGGATTACTATTTACTGGTATTGAATATATCGATGAAAATGGAAGAAAACTTAGGGAAAAAGTTTCCACTAAATCGCGAAAGCTTGAACCGGTAGAGTTACTCTTTGGCTGTCCAGTTTGCCATCCTACTGTAATGTTTGATATGACAAAATTAAAAAAGAGTGATATTCAATATGATAAAGCTTACTGCCTCGCAGAAGATTTCGAACTATGGACCAGATTAGTTAGCATTACAGAAATTGGTATTATAAACAGAGTGTTGTTTAAATACAGAATTCATCCAAATAGCATCACATCTAAAAACAATGAAAAACAACGTATAGTCGCAACCAGAGCAGTCAAAGAAAATATGATTATGAGTCACCAATTTTCAGATAATCAACATTTTTTTACAATTTACAATAATCATCTAGGTGACGAGTCGAAATTTCAGACATTGCATTCTTTAGCATTCGTGGCATTGAATTTAAAGAAGCTTAACAAGAAGTTCAATTATAGAAAATACTTTTCTAAATCTTACTATTTGTTTAGAGACAAAATAAGAAAAAAAAATAAAAAATTAATAAGAGGCTAGTTTAATCGCTCCATTCAGAACTCCACGTTATTTGTGATAAGTAACTAGATTGCGACGCATGCCTAAAATTGTGCATAAACCAGCCGGCCAGCTCGTCTAGATTGGCTTAATAAAATAGTTACGGACTAAAAGTCCGCTAACTATTAGCAATTAGACAGAGAATGTTAAAATTATAAGCTTCGCTTTTTTATTAATTCAATTATATCTAAATATTGTTCAGTCATTTTATGAGCCAACTTTTCGGGAATTTCGACCTCGCTATTTTCGGCAGTCCTGACGATTTTACCCATTTTGATGTTATTTGAAGTATCACCCGACTTTTCTTTTCCCGTTTTGTTAAATGAAGAATACTCGTTTGACAAAGGAGACTTTAAATTTAGCGCTTTAGACAGTTTCGTAAGCGTCGTTTCTGTATTATCGACAATATCATCCGAATTTAAATAGATAAATTTATCTAGTTTTTTTGCAAACCCTGCAAGCGAGTTGAGCCGCTCAGAATAATATTCACAAGCCCAATCAACGTCACTATACTTTAGGTTATTACGTTTTCTTCCCATTGTTACAATGCTCTTCACAGTAGCCACTGGCTGCCTAACTAGTATGATAGCATTGCAACTAACCTTATCTATATCTGAACATCTTCTAAAGTCATAGCTTTTATGAAGGATTTTGTCGTATAAAATGTTAGAGGAGTCGAACTTCAATCCATCCTGGTGTAACGCGATTTTTTGGTCTATTAGCGAAAAAGCACGTTTGTATTTAATACTTAGCTCACTATAGCCTATTATTTCTTCGTTTGAACCTAGTATATGCGAAAGCAATGATGATCTGCTTCTCATATGGCTGAGCATAAATAGCCTCCTAGGCTTAATCCAGGTAAGCTGGGGGTTTTTTAATAAGTAACCAAATCGCTGACTATGATTCATTAACTAACATTCCTTTTTTTCATTGCTGTACCGAACACAGTTGTTTAATTTAAAGTTCATTTGGGTGGGTATACTTGTCACACCAACTTATTAAATAAGTAACCTAACCTATTTTAAGTAACAGCGTATGTTTCCTACTCTTCACCTAAATTGATAAGATGTATTACTTTACTTAACGATAGACTTTTTGACTAGCCTTCTCAATTGGGCATAATTTTAAGGCCAGAAATTTTCGGTCAAAGAGTGGTAAGATACTATGGCTGTAAAATTTTTTAATTACGCTTACGATAACCGATAAAAATTGAAGTTTATACAATACCTAAGTATTTAAGCGCTGACATTTTAAATTGCATTCAAATTTTTTATAGTTCTGGACGTAAGTATGCTGAAGCGAATAATATGGCCTATAAGTTCGTGGGAAGCTAGAAGAGTTTGTAAGAGAATCTATCTAGTCAAATCAGTCGGTTCATATGGTATGGAATAGTGAAACCTTATCTCAAAAAATTTAGCAATCAATTAATCGAATTTAGAAATTCTATTAAAGTAAAGAAAGCGTGCAAACGTGGGGATTTCTCAAATGTAATTTGGCTTATTGGCGATGGTAGAAGTGGAACTACATGGGTTGCTACATTGATAAACGCCGATAACTCATATAGAGAAATGTTCGAGCCCTTTCATCCTAACAAAGTAAATGAGGCACGTTTTTTTGAAGAAAACATGTACATCCCAAATGAAACTCAAAACCATGAGTTAAAACAGTTGATGTCTTCAATTTTTAGTGGCTCGCTGACCAACTTATGGATAGACAAAACACCTTTATCTAACCAATATGAAGGCTTAATAGTAAAAGATGTATTTGCAAATTTACACGCAAAGTGGTCAACAACACAGTTTCCAAATGTTAAGCCTGTATTACTTGTACGAAACCCTTTATCAGTTGCAGCATCTAAATACGTCACCAGACGCTGGAACTGGCCAAGCTCTCCTGAGCATTTTCTTAACGACAAAGCTTTAATGACTACTCATTTATATGGACTAGACAAAATAATTGAGGAGGTTGCGGCGAGAAATGATTACATAGAAAAACAAATCTTAAATTGGTGCGTTATCCATAGAGTAATTTCCAAGCAGTTTTCTCTAAACGAAATTCATATCATTTGCTACGAGCAAGTATTGAAAAGTCCTCAAGACGAAATTCAAAAGGTACTAGAGTATAGCGGTAAAAAAAGAAACGCTGAGCTAACGACTTCCAAACTGTTCGGCTCTTCAATAGTTTCATTCAAAGGTAGCTCTGTTGTGGAAAACAAAGACCCATTGACGATATGGAAAGAAAGCATTACTGAAAAGCAGGTTTCGCTGGCAAAAAATCTGTTAAAGCAGTTTCAATTAGACGGATGGTACGAAGATCTACATTTGCCTAATATGAACAACATATTTTCGAGCTTCGAGTAGACGACAACTCAGATAACAACTAATCCATTAATTATCAAACTATACTGAGAATCAACTAACTGCCCTTTAAAAATAGTATTCTTTTCTCGCGTTTCTAATGAAAGTGTTGCCTTGAGTAACATACATTCAATTAGAGGACAAGAACACTATATAGAACGCTCTAATGTGGGTTTTAGTAACTGATAAATTGGGAAGCGATTAAAAAACTTCATAGTATTACTAGTTGTGAAATCAACCGTACCAACAATATTAACGGTTCAAGGCTTTTAAATAACCGTACTGCGCCACAGATCATAAGAGGCTTCATATACTATTGTGAATCAGCCAGTTTTTTTGTTTTAAACATAGCTATTAACTCCGCAGCACAAATCTTTGCACTTTTGTAGAAAGCGGCGAAGTATACTATTGGATAGATTAATACCCCTGCAAGAATTAGCAATGTAATCAATAGGATATCGTTTGAGAACCATGTAGTGAAGTAGGGTTTTAAAGCTACTAGAATTAAATACATCGCCATCGATGAAGCGAAGGGCGGTATCAGCTCATGAAACAAACGTTTATAATTTATAGGTACATGTTTGTTTACTATCATTAACCTTATAGGTAACGAAACAAATCCTGCTATTACCGTGCTTATAAGCATTATTTTGACTCCAAACCAAATAGTTGCTCCCGCAACTACTATGCTAGAAAACAAATTTAGCAGCGTAAGGTTGAACGCATCTTTCGTCTTCCCGTTTGCAATAAGAAGGTTTGGTAAGAACCATGCGATGACTGCAGGAAACATACTGAACGAGGTTATAACCATATATTCGGCACTAGGAGAAAATTTTTCTCCGAATGCGATTGTAACAAAAGGATCTGCGATTGCGGCTAGGCCCATGAAAATAGGCAATACCAGTAACGCCGTTAACGCTACCATTTTTATATATAGGTCTCCAAGCTTGTCTTTTTCCGTTACTCTTGAAAAACTCGGCACCACCATAGAATTAATAGAACTCATAGTAACCTGATTGATTATTAGCGAGCCTTTCTGCGCGGCAGCCAAAAGGGCAAAGCTAGCGGGCCCTAGTACAAAACCAGTAAACATGTTGCTGGCTTTCCGGTGAAGAAAGTTCATTATTGTCATTCCGAAAAGGGGCAGGCAAAAGCTGATCAACTCCTTATTGTCACTTTTGTTAAAGTGAAAATAAGGTTTGAATTTAGCTACATAAAGCAGAAGAAAATATTGGACTATTGCGTTAACCAATTTTCCGATAATTAGCGCCCAAAGCCCATAACCATTTTCGGCCAATACTATAATCGTCACAGCAGAGATTAGGGTTGCACAGAACTTTGCTACGCCCATTTGTTTGTTTTTAAATTCGCGAAGTAGTTTACCACTTACCACAACCTGTAAGCTTGTGACTAGGGTAATTGGGGCGAGGCTGGCAACAACCCAAGCAGCTAATTCTGAGTAAGAGTAATAAGCAATAGGCGCCCCTATACCCAGAATTCCTAATACAACTATCATTCCCATACCAGCAACGAACGTCATTGTGCTGGCAGCGTATCTGTCTTCCCACTTGTCTCTTTGAACTAGATTCTGATTAACCCCCGCATTTACAAGCGTATTGGCGAATTCAATGAACAGAAAACAGAAACCAGCCAAACCGAATTCTTCTAAAGTTAGAACTCGTGCCAGATAGGCATATACAAGAAAATCAACGACGTTGATCCCTGTTCTTGTTAAAGACGTCCAAATGCTACCTTTTGTAGCTTTTTTCTTAAGCGACATTTATTTCTCAATAATTTAACTGGAAGGGGGTTTACGAAACTATTAATTAAGTTCTATTTGCTTCTTTTCCTAATTGAAGCTGGAGGAACTCGCTCATGCTGGTGAGAAAGATTAAAAAAAGTAGCCAAGTAAGACTTACCTTACGTTTGAAAGGAAAACTAGCATTCATAAAAGTCTTCTTTGTTCGCCCTAAAAACATTTTAACTAAACCAACACAAAACCGCAGTTTACGTCCTATGCTAGCCTTTGAAAGTTCTGCGTCCCAAGTCCCTCCTACTACACGCTTTCGTTTGATTAACAACTCTTTTTTATTGCGCGATGGGTGAAAAACTTCGGCTTTTTCTGAATATACAATTTCGCCACCGGAGCTCACTACTCGCTGACTAAACTCAACGTCCCCGCCAGATTTTAACTTTTCGTTAAACCCGCCGTGTGTTTCAAGTAATTGCTTTGTACAAAACAAATTTGCAGTTATGCACTTGCCGTTTTTTGCGTTCTGATCTTGTTTCATAGAAAACATGTTTTCAAAGTCTAGAGCACATTGTTCAGTATTTTTTGCGCTATCTGAGAAAAACGATACTTTTCCTGCGACCACAGTCCTTCCACTTTGCGCTTTCCAACAATCAAGTAGGCTATGAAGCCAATTTTCAGACACTAGACAATCGGAATCTGTAAATGCCACGAATTCACCTTTAGCTAATTTCAACCCTTCATTTCGGGCTGCATAAGATCCGGGGGTGAGGCATTGAATAAGGCGAAACGCTTTATCATCTAATTCAGAAACTAATTTTTGAAGAAATTCGTAGGTACCGTCAGATGAACCATTATCAATAATAATCACCTCATATTCATCTTTAGGAAAAGCCATGGCACTTAGCTTTTCTATACAAAGGCCCACTCTATCAATATCGTTATAAACTGGTATTAAAACGCTTACTTGTGGGGGATATAGGGAAGCACTGTTATCTGAATTCATTCTATTTTCGTCCAATACTCTAGGCATTATTTATAACCGTATTCCAAGCTTCGACTACTCGGTTTTCACCGTAACAAGCTAACACCTCTTTGCGAACTTCTCTTTTAGATACAAAAATAGTTTGCAGCAAATCCTTTGAAATTTTCCCAATATCTACTAGATGAACAAATGAATGCTGCTCACTTTTGACTCTTCCAAACTGACTTGCATTCACTAGGACGTTACACCCTTCACCAATAGCATGATAAAAAGACCCTGAACTTATCATAGTGTTATCCGAATGAGGTAATAGGACAAACTTTGATGACTTCAACATTTCATTCAACTCATCACTTGAAAGAAAGCGATTATCCCAATCAACGTTTAGGCCTCGTTCTTTAATTATCTTTTCTAACTTCCGAGTGTAAGATAAATCAGAGCACTTCCCCGCTATTTTCAAGGAAAGTGACGAAGGCCAGTCGAGAAGAACTTTATCCAAATTTTTATAAGGCTTTATCCCACCAAAAAACAACACATCTATCGTATTTTCTTGCTCTGTTTCTTCATCGTCCTCAATAAGTTCATTGTCAGATTTATACAACGGATGAATAAGAGACGGAGAAGAAAAGTAACTCTCTAATGATATTGGAGGAATGTTTAGCAATGAATATAACTTGCATAAAAAATCGAAGCGCTTAGTGCTTCCTCTGCTATTATGGGGCCGAAAGTTATGCTTTATCCAAATCACTTTTTTCGCACATACTTTTGAAAAGATGACTAATAAAACCATTTTAAAAAAATACTGAACAGTAGTTTTATATGACCTGCCATATACTCTATCTTCAACCCAGTTCAAAATCACAATGGCTTTCTTAGGGTGGGATAATAAATATCTAATAAAAGTTAAATCTGTAGGCTGAACATCGTAACCTAACTTATGGAGTGCTTTTTTATTTAAGTCTAGAAACTCATTTTGACTTCTTGGTGGATACATAAAAGCTTTTTGCATACTTTCCTGCTTCATTACGCTAATCCCAACTTAGTTATTTCCTTCGCTTTTATTCCAACTAAATACACTATATCGCCATAGGTTTTTTCAATACTTTTCTGCGCAAAGCTCTAAAGAAAAAATTTACCGTAGCTTTGAAACCGACAAGCTTTATTGATAAAGAAATCCACCTTTTTTTATCTTCTTTGTGTTTTAACGAAAAGAGTACTTGCTCACTTACACGCTTTTTAAACCAGTAATCGCCTAAAAAATCCTTATGCTTGTATGCAGAAGCTAACCTAGGGTAAATATCTTTAGGAGCTAATTTACGCACTTTGGCTCCAATTCCATCTTCATTTTGAAAGCGGTATAAAAACAGTGCCTCTGGAATGTTTCTAAAATCTATTCCTTTTGTGAATAACCTCACAAACATATCCCAATCTTGTCCGTTGGGCAGAGCTTCATCGAACCGCAGCTTTTCTAAAACTTTCCTGCAGCAGCTAAACCCAGACATTCCACAATATGTGTTTCCACGTAACAATGATGTTTTCGTTACTTCTACATCACTGTTAATAACAACAACATTTTCTTTTCCCAGTTGCTTAAATCCAGCAACTACCGCATCGGCTCCGCTTTGGTATTTAGCCAAAATTTCATTCAAATACTCTGGTAGCCAAATGTCATCGTCATCTAAAAAAGCTATAATTTCGCCAGAACATTCTTCGATACCGATATTTCTAGCTCTGTTAGCGCCACTTCTCTCTTTCAAGAGAATGTGTTTCGCATTTACTTTTTTAATAACATCTAAAACTGATTCGTATGAAATATCAGAGCAGTCATTGACGATAATGACTTCTTTTGGTTTATATGTTTGCGCTGCTATACCTTCTAACGCTTCCTTTAAGAAAGCCGGCCGATTACACGTAGTGATTACAACTGAAATATCCAAATAGATTCCCTTCTAACTGCAATGAATAAAATTTTAACTCACGTTATGATACCAAATTTTTAGCATGACCGAACGTTGTTGTAGCTATACTTTCCCAGTCATACTTATTTAAAAATTCCTCTCTATCAAGACTTAGGTTTAGGCTCGATAAGGTAGATAATTTTACAGAAAGCTCTTCAACGTTCCCCACTTGAAAATAGCTATCGGCAGGTGCTTCTATATCAATATTGGGTGAAATATCGCTCAATAACACTTTACTACCAGCACTTATCGCCTCTAACGCTACAATGGGAAGACCTTCATGGTACGATGGTAAAACAAACACTGAAGCATGCTGATATAATGCTTTCAATTCGTCTCCTGAACGCCTGCCGGCAAATATAATGTTTGCACTTGCCGAACGTTTTAAACTTTTCGAATAGTCATCTTCATGATCTGCATCACCAACAATTACTAATTTTGGTGAAACGTTAGATTGTTTATAAGCTTCTACTAGGTCGTGAAAACCCTTTTCGGGAACTAGCCTACCAACAGTTAAAATATAACTATCCGCGCTGATACCTAAATCTTTTGGTAGATAGTCGGGCGTTATCTTTCCTGTAAGTGTAGGCAACATACCATTGGGAACAAAGCTAATTTTATCTGAATGTTTGGGGAAGCTATATTTAAGCTGTTCACTCAAGCTTCGCCCCACTACCAACACTCTATTTCCGTAGGTGATCCCCATCTTCTCGCCAAACTTTAGTACCTTTTTAGCGAATGGACTCCACTTTTGCCTGTCGTAGTCTGCCCCATGATGAGTAACCATTACCTTCATACCAAGTACTCGAGCTAACGGCGTAAATAGTGCCGGTCCTATAGCATGCAAATGCACAATATCTGGTTTTACAAAAAGTCTGGCATAAATAATCGCGATAAAGGTATGCAAAAAGGTTTCTAGCAATTTGTGCCTTAGTGCCCAAACACTAATAACTTCCACACCTTCATATTCGTATCGCTTCTGACTTACATACGGCGAGCGCGCCAGAACCGTAACTTCTGCACCTTGCCTTATCATTTTAGGATAAAGCTGTTGGCAATGAGACTCTATCCCTCCCATAACATCTGGAATACCGCGTAGACCTATTGCGCAAATCTTCATAAAACTAATCCGTTGTAGTTAATAGTGCTAACTGGTTTCTAAAACTATACCGCGCTTTTGCTGGGGCAGTATTACCTAAAGAAACGCCTATCAAAATTGCGAAGAATATTAGTCCTTCTATATTCCATAGCGGCATTGTTGCTAAATTCATTGTTAAAAAGCCAATTAAAGATAGTGGTAAGATTTTTGACAAGCGTTTGTCTTTTACACCAGCGGTAATAATCAAAGAATACGAGCATAGGAAAAGAAACGAGAACAGCCCTATGTATCCGTATTCATAAAAGTAAGAAACATATGTGTTATGTGCGTAATGCTTAAAGACACCATTCCACGCCTCTGGTCCATAACCAATCAATTGTTGAAGCAAGTCTGAATTTGTCAAAGCATCTATATATTGACTCCACAAATATACTCTTGAAGACATAATGTCTTTTTCAGCTTCAGTAAAATAAGCAGGTGCTTTAAATATTAGGTCTAAGTTCGATGCTAACGTCCCAACGTCGGCAAACCTTTCCCTCATCGTAAAAGAAAGTGCAACGAAAACAAAAATCAGAAACATAGAAACCACTGTTAAAACAGGGGCTTTTTGAGATGGCTTTAAACGCTGTTCTACTAACGAGTAATAGAATATTGCAGCGATGGGTAAAATTGTTAACACTGCAGTTCTGTAATTAACGAGTATAAGTAGAAAAACTGCTATCGTAAAAAGTGTAGTTCGAAACCTAATAGCATGTCTTTCTGTTAACCCAAGTACAAAGATGAAGCTAACTATTATCATAGAGAAAGCTGCTTCGTGGTTGTACCCGCCAATATAGCTAGCCGAGCCGTCATTCTCTGTAGCTTTCACTTCCCCAAGCACTATAGACAGCACTTGCATTGCTACAGGCATAAAAAAGCACACTAATAACTTTTTGAAAGTAACGCTGTGACCTTGAGCCCTTACAGATAAAAATATAGCCCCAGTTAACACCAAGAAATAACACCATTTAACTAAGACGTTTATAGTGCCTGGAATCAACATGTTGACAAAGCCACTTATTGCAATGGCAAGAAACAGAAAGTAGAAAGGAAGTAGTTTACGTAAGGTAAATACTGCAAACGGTAAAAAGAAAAGCCCAAGCCCTGCAACCGATATACTTGAAAGCGCATTAATTGAAAAACCCGCTACCAAAGAAGGGTACGTAATAGTATGAAACGCCGACAAAAAGAATCGCAGCCATATAGCGCAAATAGCAAACGCTAGATATTTATTGCAGTTCCCAGTTATGGTGCGATACACCATAATAAAACTTATTAGGCCAACAACTACTTTTAACCCTTCAAACATGTTTATTTGCAAACCTTTTCAATAATGGCTATTACTTTTTCTTGAAAGGCATTGTAAGAAAATTGCTTTGCACAGCTTTTGCTCTTAGCAGCGTAAGATACCCGAACGGTTTCATCACTGAATGAGCCTAACGCACTTGCAACACCTTCAGCGTTATTTAACTCACACAGAATACCGTTTTTTTCCTCACTAGCGCCAGTTACTCTGTAAGGATATTGTTCGGCAATAATTTCCGCAGGGCCCGACTCACAGTTTGTTGCTATTACTGCTTTTCCTAAACACATAGCTTCAACAATGGCGTTAGGAAACCCTTCAGCATTCGATGTACTTACAAAGTATTCGGCATTACTTAAATAAGGGTATGGGTTTGCTTTAAAGCCAAGAAACTGAACCTTGTTATCAATTCCTAGCTCTTTAGCTTGCGCTTTAAGGTTTGCTTCTTCATCGCCTACGCCCAAAATTACCAAGCTTTCTGCTATGTTTGCCTTGGCGTAGGCGTTAATTAGTAAAGAGAAGTTTTTATTCTTAACTAAGCGCCCTACCCCAATAATGTAAGGCTTAGTCGGTAGGTCCGACACACTTTCTGAAGCCTGAATCTGAAGCTGGTCTATATCGTAAGGGTTGTACAACACCGATACCTTGTCTCTTGATACTGAATAGTTATCGATAAGGTCAGCTCTTACACCTTCAGATACAGCTACAACACTGTCGGCTTTATTGTAAAGCAGACGAACTAATAAACGGCTTACACTATCCTTTAAGCCGCCAGAGAGATGACTTGTTGTATTAACCCGCTCGCTAATTATAGCTTTAAACTTTAAGCGCTTGGCTAACGTAGCGTTCAAGAAGTTACTTCGCGTTAAAAAGCTAAAGCAATATTCTGGGTTTAGTTCTGCTAGAACGGGCTTAAGCTGTTTATAACCTGAAACTAAACTGCCTTGGGAATTAAGCACTATTTTATTAACGTACTCGGGGCAAACTTGAGATTCTGGCAAGTCGTCTAGCAGAATTAGATGTACAGGAATGTTTTTAGCAACGAAATAAGATTGCATTATGGTTAACAATTTAACCATTACTCGTTCAGCGCCACCGCCTTCAAGTGAATTAATGATAAACACCGCTGGACGCGCTGAGTACTCCATGAAAGTTCCTTTTCGTTGTAAATTTACTACAAAGCTTGGTAATGATACCAGAAGGTGTGCAAGTTCATAACCCACACCCTGTACTTATATGTTCAAAACTCTATTCGAAGATAGGTTAAACATAAAATGTGCCAAAAAGATCAATAACAAACAAAAAAACTTCTTGGCTTCCAAAATGCCTTTCAAGTTCTTAATAAGTTTGCCATCATTGTCTTATTGGTTGGCAAGCTATGCTATAGCATGGTAGTGAAAGATTTTTTACACTTGCCTTAATCTATTGCATAAAGTACCCACGGTTTGCACCAAAAGAAACGTTTTTGTTTTCCTTTTCTTACCCAATCAGCTTTGCGCAGCATGCTAACCGCTGTTCGCTCGGCTGTTGTTGTAGGTCTTACTTTACTTGCGGTTACATCGCCAATCGCCCAACAAAAAACCGTTTTCACACCGCAAGTTTATGCACGCATTAACTCAGTTTATGGCAGCGAAGCAAAAGAAGACGTTGCTAAATGGCGACAATTGGTTGATGAGTTACAGAGCGAAGATCTAGACGAAAAGCTTTATCAGATAAACCGCTTTTTTAACCGTTTCGATTTTGTAGACGACCTTGTTCATTGGCAGCAAAAAGATTATTGGGCAACGCCAATTGAGTTTATTTCTACCGGTGCTGGCGACTGTGAAGACTACACTATTGCCAAATACTTCTCTTTAATTGAACTTGGCGTCCCTGAACAACAGTTGCGATTAATGTATGTAACCGCCTTAGAATTACGCCAACCCCACATGGTTTTGGCGTATTATGAAACCCCAACCTCTATTCCACTTGTTTTGGATAATATAAATAGGCGTATATTGCCTGCTAATAAAAGAAGAGATTTGTCACCCATTTATAGCTTTAATGGTAACGGCTTGTGGGCCGCAAAAGCTATGGGAACGGGCCGTAAGCTAAGGGGAAGTGGCCCGATGAAGATGTGGGACGATATGGTAGAGCGGCTAGACCGCGTTATGTACGGAGATAAAGAAGAATAATGAGACTATCTACCCAATTAAGTACAAGCTTACTCGTTTTTTTGATACTGGTTTTTGCTGGTTCTTTCATAATAAACGTTAAGCTAACCAGAGAGTATGTAAACGAGCAGCTTGCCACCCACGCGCAAGATACTGCGACCTCGTTGGGGCTATCTATCACCCCATATTTAAGTGAAGACAACGGTATTGCGGTAGCCGAAACCATGGTCAATGCTATTTTCGATAGAGGGTTTTACCAATATATAACCATTACCGATATGGAAGGGAATTTACTAATTGAAAGGCGCAACCCTAATACCATTGATTCAGTGCCAGACTGGTTTACTAACATTGTGGAAGTTACACCACCGGTAGAGAAAACTGAATTGAATAATGGTTGGACGATGGCGGGTGAGCTTGCGGTTCAAAGTCACCCAGGGCTTGCAAATGAAACCCTGTGGGAAAGCGTTAAACAAAGCGCGTTTATGTTTTTTGCAGCCTTCGTTTTTGCCTATATTGCCCTGCTCTTTATCATTACTGCCATCACAAAACCCCTTCGTATTGTGGTAAACAAAATTGAAGATATTCAAAATCAAAAGTTTTCCCACATTAACTACAAACCTTTTACGAAAGAACTTTCTTTTATAACTCAGGCGGTAAACAGGCTTTCATCTTCTGTTGAAGTAATGTTTAAAGAATTAACCCAAAAGGCCGAGCAGTTTAGAATTCAAGCTTTTGAAGACAGTCTTACCGGTGTGCAAAATAGAAACGCTTTCACCCGCCATATGAACGCGCTACTAAGTAAAACTGCCACCTCGGATGAAGGCTATGTAATTTTAATACGTCTTGCACAACTAAACGCTATTAACATGACATTAGGCGCACAAGATGGTGATAAGTATGTTACTGATGTGGCCAAAGAGCTTAAAAACTTCTCATCTAGTATTCAAGAAACATCATTTTTGTTTAGGATATCGGGCGCTGATTTTGTGTTAGTTACCGAGGCTATGACAAAGCAAGAATGTGAAGCGCACCTGCAGGTACTTAATACCACTTTGTCTCACTACAACCCGCTTAAAGATGGCAGTAAGGCAGTGTGGATAGGTGCAGCGCAATTCAATGACCAGCAATCTTTTTCTGAAATTATGGAAAACGCTGATAGCGCGCTTATGGCAGCCACAAAGCAACCCAATGGCTGGCAATTTGCGTCTGAGCTTTCTCACATTCACAGCAATACGGCGTGGAAAGAGCGTTTGAACCAAATATTACACCAGCAGTATGCCGATATACTTATTCAGCCTGTAATGAACGTTGACCAAAACACGCCCGCTTATTTCGAGGCGTTTGCCCGATTTAAAGACAAAGATACTGGCAACCCTATACCAATGTCTCAATTAATTCCGGCGTCAGAGCGCTTGAACTTAATTCCTGAGGTAGATAAGTTGGTGGTAAGTCTAGTGCTTAATAAGCTAGCAAAAGATAAACGCAATGTTGCCATTAACATTGCGAACGCGTCGCTAGCCAATGCTTCGTTTAGACAGTGGCTATTAGGTTTACTGAACCAAAATGAAGCGCTGTGCACCTATTTGATCTTTGAATTAGAAGATTCTGCACTAATACACCATAAGAACGATGCAGTATCGTTTTGCAAGTTGCTGGTTAATTTAGGCTGCAAGATTACCATTGAACATTTTGGAGACAATCTTGCATCGTTAGTCGGGTTGAGGGCTATTCAGCCTCATTTTGTAAAAATTTCCGGCAAACTTACGAAAGATATTCACTCAGACAAAGACAGTCAGCTGTTTGTAAGTAGTTTATTGAGTATCGCTCGTGGGTTAAGTATTAACATTATTGCTGAACTTGTTGAGAATGAAGCGGAATGTGTCGCTTTATCAAAGTTAGATGTTTCATATCAACAAGGGTTTTATTTCGCGAAACCTTCGCTGTGGCAGTATTAATACACGCGTAAAATGAGCATAAGTGAATAAGATGTACAACAAAAGCGAGATCTTGTACGTTCACTTGTTGTACAATATGGCTATATGGTGTTAGCAAGAAGCTAACCCGACGTTTTTAATCTAAGGATAAGTTATGCGTAGCAACGTTTTTTTATCTGTGCTTTTAAGCGCTTTAATCGCTTTTTCGACAGTTTCTTTTGCACAAGAAGGTAGCGTACCAGGCCTACAAGTTAGAAACCTTTTGGTTACTGAAATTGAAGAAGGTGCCGCGGTTGAGCAAGCAGCAAGTGAAGTAAGCCAAACCGTGCTTGATGAAGCACTATTTTTTGATGCATCAGCTATGGCTTATCTAGGTGAAAATCAGAATGCTTTCGAATCATTGGTGGGCCTTTTGAATGATAACGCCACCGGCTTTGAACTTGCTATAGCAGGTTTTACAGCATTGCCTGAACAAGCTGCGCAGGTTGTAACCATTGCTATTTTGATGTTCCCAGAAGATGCTAACGAGATTTATAACATTGCCCTTCAGATGCAGGTTATAAGCGAAGAAGACGCGCTATTAGCGGTTATCAATGCGGGTGTAGACCCTAGTACCCTAACTGCAACTGCTGCAGGCGCGGCTGGCAATACGTTTTCTCCGCTAGGTGTAGGTACGGGAGCTGCTGGCGCTGGCGGCGGCGACACCACTATTTCAGCGAACTAAAGTCCATTACATTTAAATTTCGCGCTAGTACGTTGTAAGTGCCTATTTTTAATACCCAGAAAACCGAAAAGTTTCTTTTCGGTTTTCTTTTGTTTACCTTGTTTTGGCTGCCTTTATCACTAGGTGCCAATCGCCCGTGGGCGTGGGCACTAATGCAAATGTCAGTTTTCTTTCTTGGCGGCATTTTATTACTTACGCACAAATCTCTACTTACAAAGCTATACACAAAATACAAACTGCTGGTAATTGTATGGTTAGTATTTTTAACCTGGCAGCTTATCAATATAGTCCCCCTACCCTTTTCTTTGATTGAAGCTCTGCGCCCCGAACGCGTTAATTTTTTACTTAATGAAAATATTCAGGGTATGGAAAATATAAGCTCGCAATGGCTACCTCTTAGCTTCGATGTGGGCCAAAGCGATGTAATATTCTTCAAATCCCTCGCCTATTGTTTCTTATTTTTTATAACGCTGACTTTGGTTAATACAGGCAAGCGACTTAGATATATATTGATTGTGATAAGTGCTGCTGGCGTGTTTCAGGCTATATATGGTTCGTTAGAAGTATTGTCTGGTCTGCAGTATAGCTTGGTGTTTAAGTTACCAGTTTCGCATATCGCAACGGGAAGTTTTGTGTATAAGAACCACTACGCTAACTTTCTTTTGCTATGTTTGAGCGCTGCCATTGGTTACATGATAGCTAGTTTGCGTGTTCGAAGCGGTTCTAGCCCTAGAGAGCGATTACGAAGAATAGTACGTTTTTGGTTAAGCAATAAAGTGCTGTTTCGTATAGGTATTATTATAATGGTTATCGCGTTAGTTATGTCTCGCTCTAGAATGGGTAACAGCGCTTTTTTCATAGCCATGACTATTACCGCTACACTAGGCTTAATTTACTTTAAACCCCGTCAAAAAAGCTATGTAGTACTATTTATCAGTATGCTGGTAATCGACATTCTTATTGTTAGTAGCCTTTTTGGACTTAAGCAGGTACAGCAACGCTTAGAACAAACAAACTTAACCCAAGAAAGCAGAGATGAAGTTGTAACTGATGCCCTGCCCCTTCTTTCTCAATATGGAGTTATCGGTACAGGCGGGGGCACCTTTTATACGGTATACCCTCAGGTACAAAGTGAATCTATTCAGCACTTTTACGATCACGCTCACAATGAATACCTTCAGTTTGCTATTGAGTTTGGCATAGTAGGCGCAGCCATTATAGCCGTGCTTGTATTGCTGTGCGCGAAAAGCGCCTTAAGCGCAATACGACACCGAAGACATCCACTGCCAAGAGGAACAGCCTTTGCAACTGTTATGGCGGTTATTGGGATGGCATTACACAGTACAGTAGACTTTCCTCTACAAGCACCAGCAAATACCGCTATATTTATTATACTGTTAGCGCTAGGTGCGTTAAGCCGCGATATACCTATGGGAAGACAAGATAAATAACCAGCATTGGTTTTATAACACAAGGGGATTTGTGTGGTATTAAAGATAAAGCGACCGATAAAAGAAGAGCCAAACGTTCAACATATGCTGGAACGTATGCCTAAAAATGTTGCCGATTCTTTTACTGACGACCAACTGTTTCACTTAAACACAGCCCTGGCCGGTCGGCGATGGGGTAGCCACAAAGTTGATGTAAGAGGCACTATAGGTTTACTACGAAGCCGATATTACTTTGTTTTATTGGCAGGCCGAGATAAGCGCGACCTGTCGCGTACCGAAAGCCGTATAGGCAAACTGGTGATGGCGGCGATTATTGCTTTATTCTTATGCGTATCTTTAGTGTTAGGCTTAGTGCTACTGTATATTTTAAAGAGCTGGTTGGGTATAAACCTTTTTGAAGGGTTTTCTTTAGGCTTGTGGGATTGGCTAAATGGAAAAGGCTAACTAATCATAAGTTATGCAGTTAGAAATGCGTTTTCGAACTGGGTAACTGGCGTCACGTAACCATCTACAAACGGTTTCACTCGCATTATGCTTTTGTATTGCCTTTAAAACAAAATCTCTGCTTAGTGGGTTTTGAAGGCCTAAATTCAAATGCTGTTTCAATTGCTCTTTAATTTTTACGTAGTGGATAGACCTTGCACTAAACATTTCTAAGCCGAACTCCACAATAAACTTGTGCACTATGGCATCCTGTGGGCCGGCTTGCTTGGCGTTTTTTAGATAACGATAAAACTCATCATCTAACTCATCACGCAGCAGCTTTACAGATGCCAAGCCAATCCAACTGCCGCTCCAAGTAGGCCTTAATAACAGGCTTTTTTCATAGCTTTCTGCCGCATTGTTTAAGTTATCGCTATGGCTCTTTAAGCCTAATTCAGCATCGCCCGATTCTTCACTTCTCTTTTCAACAACGGCTTTCCACTCAAATAACTGCCCTTGTATTTGATAATACAGAGCGTTATCTGGGAAATAATCGATAGCGTTCCCAATTTTACCTAGGCCCCTGTCAATTCTGTTTATTGAAGCTTTGTCAGGGCTTAGTTGCCACCCCTCAATATCATTTTTGACACTGTAATACGCATTGCCCGCTATAAAAAGCTGGAAGCTCCACAAAAAACAGAAGCCAGCAACTAGCACCATTGTCCACTTCAGTATTAGGCTGTTATCTTTGAAGATATTAAGTGAACGGCTAGTCATTGATTGGTTCATTTTTTTGTTCAAACGACACTATCGCACCAGGTCGCGTTACAAAAACTTCTTGTGCAAATTCATCACTGAATGCCGACACAACTTCGTAAGCGGCCCCCATATCGTTAGGCCGGCGTACAAGGTCATGGGTGTCTGACGCCACTACATGAAATGCTTTGTTTCGCATCATAGCTAATGCGAAATCTTCTACCTTGTCGCCAAAGCGGCCTGTTAACGCACCTGCGGTAACTTGAAACATACAGCCTTGACGCTGCAACCAACTAAATTTGTGCTGCTCGGCTAACAGCTCGCGATTGCGCTCTGGGTGTGCAATAAGTGGCTGTACATTATTTTTCAAGAGCCATTTTATAAGAACTTCCAAGCCTTGCGGTATATGACTATGTGGCATTTCCAGTAGCAGGATATGCTTGCCGTTATAATCGCCTAAAAAAGGCAGTTCCTTTTGCTTGAACCAAATAGGAATTAGCTCGTTAACGCGCACTTCTGCGGCAAAAGAAAGAGAAAGAGGAATAGACGCGCGGTTTATTTCTTTTTTAAATTCTAGGAAAGTATGTTCGATAGACTTAAACGTATTGTCAAAGTAGCCTTTGTGAATATGTGGTGTACAGACCATATGGCGAACACCGCCATCTACAGCTTGCTGCGCCATTTCCAAGGCAATGTCTAAAGACCTGGCACCATCGTCGATGCCAGGCAATATGTGGCTATGTAAGTCTATCAATAAATGCTGTTAGCTGTTTTTATGACTGGTATACCCATATTGATCATAAAACCCAGCGTACCTTTGTGCTGCTCCTGATTTGCGTAAGTCTACTTGATTTAGTACTACGCCATCAAGGCGATGACCTACTTGTAAGAAGCGAGACAGCCCATTATTAATAAGCTTTTCACTGGTACTATCAGCACGCACAACGTAAATAACCGAGTCACAAGAGTTAGCAATTAACATAGAGTCGCTTACCGCTTGAGTAGGTGCAGTATCAATTACAACATACTTATACTGTGTTTTTAACAGCTCAATAAGCTCGTTGAAACCTTTATCCGACAATAATTCCTGCGGGTTAGAAGGTATAGTACCTGCTGATAAAATATCAATATTAGACTCTTCATCCCTCACCAAACATTCATCTAAAGTATGTGACTTCAAGATAAGGTTTGCTACGCCCGGCTGATAGTTCGGAATGTTAAATTGCTTACCTACACTAGGACGACGTAAATCTGCATCGATAAGTATCGTTTTATCTAGCTGACCTAAGGCGAACGCCAAGTTTATAGAAACCGTCGTTTTACCTTCTTTAGGTACACTTGAGGTTACCATTATAGCTTGTTGCTCTTTGTCTAAATTCAATAGCGACAAGCTAGTACGCAATGTACGTACAGACTCGGCAAACTGATGCTTTTTACCGTCGAAGAATGAGCGAACGGGCAAATCAGTCTTTTTCTTATGTGGTAACCAAGGAATGAGGCCCAGCATACGTTGACCAAGCTTGCGCTCAACATCTTCCACTGAACGTATACCACTGTTAAGCGTTTCCATCGCAATAGCTAAGAACACACCAAAACCCACGCTGAATACAAAAGCTGCGCCAATTAACAATTTCTTGTTTGGTTTTGAAGGCGCGTAATTTGGAAGCGCTTCATCCAACACTCTTGCGTTTGCAGATTCAAAACCACCAAGCTCGTCTGTTTCTTTTAAGCGTGTGAAGAATGAATTGTATAGCTGCTGATTAATATCAACTTCTCGCTGAAGGGCTTTGCGCTGATTATCCAGCGCGGATAGGTCGCGGAATTCAGCTTTCGCACGAGACACTTCTCGTTCTAATTGCGCTACCCTATCTTCAGATACTTCGTATTGCGTTGTAATGCTTCTAATTAGGTCGCGTATTTGGCCGCTTAGTGTTTCTCTTATTGATGAAAGTTCAGCGTTTGCTGCAATCATACGCGGGTGTTTAGGGCCGTATACATTGCTAAGCTCGCTTACACGCGTCATAGCCTTAGCTTCATCTCGGCGAACGTCTCTGATAGTCGGGTGGTTAAGTACTTCAGGCAAGCGTGCAATGTCATCTAATGAAACATCATTACGCGTTTGTTTGTAAATAACCGCGTTTAATTTAAGCGCCGTTTGCGCATCTAATAACTGCTTACTTAGCTGCTCTAGCTCTTCAGACGCTAAACCTACTACACCGTCAATGTTTACTACTTGGTTTTCTTCATAGAACTTCGCCAAGTTACGTTCAGCTACATCTAGCTTTTGCTTCAAACCTTCTAAACTTTCTGTAAGAAAAGACGTCGCTTTTGCTGTCATATCTAACTTAGCTTGAAGGTAGTTTTCGATGTACACGTCAGCAACAGCATTTGCTAATTCAGCCGACAGTCGCGGAGATTCAGTAGTAACGGTAATACGCATTACTTGCGTGTTATCTACCATCTCTACTGACAATGCCCTCATCAATAAAGAAGTAGCTTTACGTTTTTTAGCCGCTAAAATTTGCTCTTCAGTAAGCTCTTTTGGATCTTCCTGAGGCAAAAATGGTAATGCTTCTAGAAGGCTGGCTTTAAGCTGGTCGACAATACCCGGCTCTTCTTTGGCTGGCATAAACTCTTCATTGTTCCATAATGATAAGCTTTCCACGGTACGCTCTGCAATTTGACGCGACTGTAATATTTCAAACTGAGTTTGCATGTAGTCTTTGCGCTTTGTATCTAAGCCATAGACCTCTTCAATTGAAACAACATTTGCTTTGTCTGCTTCTACCAAAATAGTGGTGGTAGAAGTATACATAGGCGTCATGCGCATTACCAAAAGCGCCACAAGTATTGTGAACGCGATTGCTAGCGAAATAATACGAAATGCGTAACGCTTTATAATTCCTAAATAGTGAGCAATGTCGATGGTTTCATTTTCAAACACACCGGCATTTGACTCTTCCCTGCTATTTACTGCCATTTTTATTCCTGAACGCTACGTATAATTTAGAAGAAACGCTGATTAATGGTGATTATGTCACCAGGCTGGATCATGTCGCTAACCGTTACTGTGAACTCGTTAGTTCTGCCATCTTTTTCACGAATGATAGTAATTTTGTCGCGCGCTGCGCGTTCGGTATACCCGCCTGCTAACGCGGCCGCTTTATTTACTGACAACCCTGGTTGATAAGCATAGCCGCCAGGGCGCTTAACTTCGCCATCAATAAAGAACGGACGATATTCTACAATAGCGACAGAAACAGATGGGTTAACAAGGTAATCCCCTAGTAAACCGTCGTAAATAAGCTGCTCTACTTGCGCTGCAGTTAGGCCTACAAGCTTTATCTCACCAAGAAATGGATAATTAATAGTACCTACATCTGGCAGGCGAACTTCCATAGATAGGTCTTCTTGCCCAAAAACGCTTATTTTAATTCTATCGCCAGAGCCCAACTGATATTGGCTCATACTTAAGTTGCCCTCTTGGGCCATTACTTGTAACGAGCCCAAAAGTAAAAATATTAATGAAAATAAGCTAACCGCTTTTTGCTTCACAGTGTTACCTCTACTGTTACACCAATTTCGCTTTTGTCGTAGCCAATGGTATCTCGGTTACTATCTCTATCTGTGTATTTGTAAAACGTGCTAAATTTTAACCATCTACGTGCTTGATAATTCAGCGCCGCCGAGTAGTTCATCAATTCGTCATCCCTATTAACAATATCTATTTCATTGAATACATATTCGTCATTTTGCTGTGTAACACTAAAAGACGTGCTGACTCTCTCTAACCAATCATGGTTCCATCGCACACTATAATTTTGACCTCGAATGAAGTCACCCTCACCGTTGGTTTCAAACGTATCTGCGCTGGTAGAAATTCTTACAGTTGAATAGCTAACAGGTTGCCAATCAATACCCACTTCCCAGTCGGTACCGTAGAAAGTACCACGAGATTCATCATCAAAGTCTTTTTCTTTATAACCTACTTTCGCAAAACCGGTAGTTGCAGCAGTACTCTCCCATACAACACCAACAAGTATACGAGTTTCATCATTGTCACGAGTAACTAAACCAAGTTGTTCGTCATATTTTACGAAAGTCTTTGTTACATCAACAACCATACTTGTTGCGGAGCCAATCTGGTAACCAAATTCAGCGCCGACCATGTTTTTTGCGCGGTCACGAATAATGTAAGCATCTTCTGTTCTATCGTAATCAAGGGTTTGACGACGTGCCTTTAACGTTATCATGCCATCAGTAGTAGCAGCGCCATAGCTATATTCACCATATAAATTGCTGCTTTTGTAAGTGTCTGGCGTCGATATATCTAACCCTGATCCAATTGAAAAACCAGTACCTCGGTTTTCATGCCCGTCTTCATATTGAGCAAGTGCACTTATGCGATGACGACTGTTTAATTCAAAGTCACCCGACGCTTCTACGAAATGGTCAATGTAATCATCATTTTCGCTAGAGAAATACACACCTTTCTCTAATCTGTAACCGACTTGAATTGGGTTTCCGTCAACCTCTGTGGCGGCGATTATCTCTGGAGAAAGTTTTGCTCGCCAGCTGTAGATTTTACTTTGATTGTCTCTTGCATTTGCTACGTTATCGACATACGCCATCGACGAAGTAAATGATGGAACTAAATCGAACTGCCCTGCTTGAATTCGACCGGCCTCTTGGGCATATAGTGTCGGAGTGGCGCAAATTACCGACATTGCTATGATGCTTTTGGTCCTTTTAAACATGTTTTTTCCTTCCTTCGATGACCTATCTGTAATGACAAACTATTAACTGTAACTTCGTTTCGGTTTCACACATTGCACAAGTAAATAATTCTATAAAGAGACAAATTGCATCTTTTACAGCTTTTGGTGTTTTTTTACCGATTTTCCTAAACTATATCTTACCGTGAGCAATAGACGTGCCGTTTTTGCGGGATCGTGCTTTGATGTGTAAGAAGTTGGTTCGTTCACATCTAAGTCAAACTCTCTCACTTACTAACACATCAGCCAAAATGAAAGTATGCACTAAAGTACCTAGGTATTGTTTCAGCTATATGTCGTCACGCTATTCTGCTTAGTATGCTATCGTATTTATATAACTAATGGAAAGTGCGTGGGCGTCATTCTACTCTTTCTGCACCAAATTAGTACGAAATAAAGTCGCTTGCTGTAATAAAATTACAATAACGGTCCAATATTGTTACAATGGCAAATGATGAATCTAAAATGACTAAGTTAATTACGTATAGTTGAGTGAGCAGCAGAAGTGGCGACACTATCAGGCATGACTCTTGCTTAGATTTAGACAAATGTATTAGCTGTTTTTACTGTTTACGTAATATTTGGATCAAGTTAGTAAGATAACCAATCCATTCACGGCGGCCTTCACTTTTCACCTAGAGATTACCTAAATGGACAATAGAGTAGATTCTAACAAAGCGATTAAAGCTCATCCGGTTGAACCCAATACCAACGGTGGTTTAGTTGTTAGAAACCAAAGTGGTTTTTCTACTGTTTACAGACTTATTGACCTTTCCCTTGTCACTATTCTTTATTATTCATCTGCTGCGTATTACGGAAATCAGATAGACACGACAAGCCTTATCCTTTTATTTGTTAATGTAATTTGCTTTCAAATTTCAGCAGAAGGCGTAGAGCTTTACAGGTCTTGGCGTGGACATGGAACCCAAGAGATGCTAAGAGCAGCAGCTATTACTTGGGCATTGAGTATTTTAGGTACTATGACGATGGGCTATTTCTTTGTTCAGGAAATCAAGACCCCGCCGCCTGCAATTTTATTATGGTTCGCATCGTCATTTGTTGTGTTGATAATGTGGCGCTTTGTAATGCGTAAATTTTTATTTCGCATTCGTAAAAGTGGCCTTAACTCTCGTCGTTCAATCATTATCGGCGCAACTCAACTTGGCGCAAATGTCGCACTTCAGATACAGCAAAATGAGCATTTGGGTATTAAGTTCAATGGCTTATTTGACGACAGAGAAGCAGATCGGCTGCCTCACGAAATGCAAGGTGCGGTGCTTGGAAATATAGAAGCCGCGATAGAAATGGCAAAGCGCAATGAAGTTGATTACATTTACATTGCCCTTCCTATGAGTGCGGAAAATCGGATTCGCAGCATATTAGAGCAGTGTAGTGATACAACAGCGAACGTTTATGTTATTCCGAACTTCTTCATGTACAACCTACTAAATGCTCGCTGGCAGACGGTAGGTAACGTACAGGCGCTAAGTGTTTATGACACCCCGTTCCAAGGTGCAAGCGACGTTCTGAAGCGTTTAGAAGACGTAGTCTTAAGCTCGTTAATTCTTATGCTGATATCTATACCCATGTTGGCAATTGCAGCAGCGGTTAAACTTACGTCTAAAGGGCCCGTAATTTTTAAACAAAAGCGTTACGGGTTAGATGGTAAGCAAATTACAGTGTACAAATTCCGGTCTATGACCACGCAAGATAATGGTGCGGTTGTGAAACAAGCCACCAAAAACGACGCGCGTTTGACTAAGATTGGTGGTTTCTTAAGAAGAACCTCTTTAGATGAACTTCCGCAGTTTATTAATGTTCTGCAAGGCCGCATGTCGATTGTAGGCCCTCGCCCTCACGCTGTGGCGCATAACGAGGAATACCGTAAAATTATTACAGGCTACATGTTACGCCATAAAGTTAAACCAGGAATTACAGGCTGGGCACAAGTGAATGGTCTGCGTGGTGAAACCGAGACAACAAATAAAATGGTACAGCGCGTAGAATACGATTTAGATTACATACATCGCTGGTCTATTTGGTTCGATATCAAAATAGTGTTTATGACCGTTTTTAATGGGTTTATTAATAAGAACGCGTACTAGACAGAATTTATAAGAAAGGGAAATCAGTAATGAAACCTGTAGTATTAGCTGGCGGAACAGGTAGCCGCCTGTGGCCGAAATCACGAGCAGCTCTACCTAAACAATTTTTAGCGCTAACTTCCGACAGCACAATGTTGCAAGATACCATAACGCGCCTAAGCGGCACTGATGCCGAAGAGCCCGTATTCATATGTAATGAAGCGCATCGTTTTTTAGTTGCTGAGCAGCTTCGTAAAAAGAATATTAAGCACGGTGGTATTCTATTAGAGCCTGTTGGTCGTAACACTGCCCCCGCGATAGCACTCGCAGCATTACACGCCACCAAGAATGGCGAAGATCCTATACTTCTTGTACTTGCAGCAGACCACCTAATTAAAGACCAAAGTACATTTCATAGTGCGATTACTAAAGCAGAAGCTTTAGCAAACGAAGGTAAGCTTGTAACTTTCGGTATAGTTCCAGACCAACCGCATACGGGATACGGTTACATCAAAGCTGGAAATGTACTTAATGTCGGGTTTGAAGTAGCTGAGTTTGTTGAAAAGCCAGAACTTGAAACTGCAAAACAGTATGTTGAGTCTGGTGACTTTTTCTGGAATAGCGGTATGTTTATGTTTAAAGCTAGCCGCTATATTGAAGAATTAGGTAAGTATCACCCTGAGATGCTAGAAATCTGTCGTCGGGCCATTGAAACTGAAGCCCCTGATTTAGACTTCATTCGTGTTGATTCTGAAATATTTTCTACCTGCCCTGACGATTCAATTGACTATGCAGTTATGGAGAAAACTGACAGCGCTGCAATGGTTCCATTAGATGCTGGGTGGAGTGACGTAGGCAGCTGGACGTCACTGTGGGAAACCGCAGATAAAGATGACAGTGGGAACGTTTGTGTAGGCGATACTATTTTAGAAAATACCAAAAATAGTTATGTAAACGCAGAGCAACGCTTAGTTTCGGTAATTGGTTTAGAAGATGTGATAGTCGTTGAAACTAAAGACGCTGTAATGGTCGCTCACAAAGACGATGCACAGAGCATTAAGAACGTTGTTAATAAATTAAAAGCCGAAAAGCGCCCTGAATTTGAATTCCATCGTGAAGTTTTCCGTCCTTGGGGTAGCTACGATTCAATTGACAGCGGCGCACGCTTCCAGGTTAAACGTATCACGGTAAAACCAGGCGAGAAACTATCAGTTCAAATGCACCACCATCGTGCCGAGCACTGGATTGTAGTTTCAGGCAGTGCCAATGTGACTATTGATGACAACACTCAGTTAGTAACAGAAAACGAATCTGTCTATATCCCAATTGGTGCAGTACACGCTTTAGAAAACCCTGGAAAAATCCCTCTAGAGCTTATAGAGGTGCAGTCGGGGGCTTACCTTGGTGAAGACGATATTGTTAGGTTTTCAGACCGTTATGGGCGCGTAGAGAAAAAATAACAGAGAGCGCTACACGCTAGTGTGATAGATATAAGCAGAGCTTTGGCTCTGCTTTTTTGTACTTGGGGATATAAAGGCTCTATTACCTACAACAATCGAAACCACAATAGCAGGTTGTCCATTCGAGATAAGAAAACCTCATAATAGGCCTGACGAGCGTTGCTTGTTAAAAATCGCGCTATCGACAAAATTAATTGTTGGATTATCGGAATGGGTTGTTGCGATTTACTCTATTACTATGGCCTTACATCCGGGGCTTATTCGCAATTCCTTCATATAAGATCCTATATAAAATTTTTGCTATACTGCGCCGCTGTCTTTCTTAACCTTAAAAGTCATAAAATTGAGCTTATTCATTTCCCTAATTCGCAACGCACTTGGCGGTTTTATCGCCTTGCTTGATTTAATTACTCGCGGCAGAAAACTTAAACGATTGCCACATGAACAACAGCAGGTTGAAAAAGCCGTACAAGAATTAACACTTTATCAATTTTTTGCATGCCCTTTTTGTATTAAAACACGCCGCGCTATGTATAAAATGAATTTGCCTATTCGTAAGCGCAGCGTATCGAGTGGGTCACCGTATCGTAATGAATTGGCGCAAGGCGGAGGAAAAGTGAAGGCCCCTTGCTTACGCATACAAACTACTGAAAAGGATATTTGGTTGTACGAGTCTTCAGAAATTATTAAGTATTTGCAGCAGCGCTTTCAGTAAGTTATTTATGCTAGCCTCTTAAAGGCGTGCAAAGTCAGCCACAAGGTAAAAAACCATAATAGAGTGTTTATCTAAACCCCAGAAACGAAAAAAGGCGAGCATCCTGCTCGCCTTTTTCCGAAAGAACTTAAACTTAATTAGTTAATAATTAAGCTAATGCGCCTTTAGCCGCTTCGACTAGTGCGCTGAAAGCTGCTTTGTCATGTACTGCGATGTCGGCAAGGATCTTACGATCGATCTCAACAGACGCTTTCTTCAAACCGTTAATGAAACGGCTGTATGACATACCATTTTGACGAGCAGCAGCATTGATACGTGCAATCCATAGTTGACGGAATTGACGCTTGCGCTGACGACGGTCACGGTAAGCATATTGACCAGCTTTAGTTACAGCTTGTACCGCTACGCGATATACACGTGAACGTGCGCCGTAATAACCTTTTGCCTGCTTGAGGACTTTTTTGTGACGAGCACGTGCGATAGTGCCGCGTTTTACTCTAGCCATTAATCAGTCTCCTAAGTCTTATACGTAAGGCAACATGCGCTGAACCAATTTGGTATCAGAGTCATGAACCAGTTTTTTGCCACGAAGGTGACGTTTACGCTTAGAGCTCTTCTTAGTCAGAATGTGACGTAAGTGAGACTGTTTGCTTTTAAAGCGGCCAGAACCCGTTTTCTTGAAACGTTTGGCGGCACCGCTTACAGTTTTCATTTTAGGCATTGCTAAAACTCCGCATTGTTTAATATCGGTATTTTTCGTGTTGCAGTCACTTCATACCGGCTAATGTTTAGCAGCAAGGTGTTTAAGGGTGCAGATTCCTTAAAACTTTAGACCGTTACTACTTCTTATTTGGGGCTAGCACCATGATCATCTGACGACCTTCCACACGACGTGGGAAAGACTCGCAGGTAGCGATATCTTCCAAATCACCTTTAACGCGATTTAGTAGATCGATACCGATGTCTTGGTGCGCCATTTCACGACCGCGGAAGCGGATCGTAACTTTGGCTTTGTCACCACCTTCAAGAAAGCGACGCAGGTTGCGCAGTTTTACCTGGTAATCGCCTTCATCAGTGCCAGGGCGAAATTTAATCTCCTTGACCTGAATTTGCTTCTGTTTTTTCTTCTGCTCTTTTTGAGCTTTACTTTTTTCGAAGAGGAATTTGCCATAGTCCATAACTTTACAGACTGGCGGCTCGGCATTTGGACTGATTTCTACTAGATCTAGGCTCGCTTCTTCAGCGGCACGCGTAGCATCTGCTAGCGAAACCACACCAACCTGTTCACCGTCTTTGCCAATTAATCTTACTTCTCTGGCTTTAATCTCATCGTTAATGCGGGCTTTGTCGCCCTGAGCCTTGTTGTTAGCGCCTTTAATGTGCTATTCCTCCAAACATTTAATTCTTTTGTCTGCTTCTGGGATAGTCGATTGACCTAAAGTAAAACCAAAAGCAGACACCTTACTTGTGCATTATACACAAATTGCTCAACTATTTAATTGTCTTTTCTACAACTTCTTGTTGAGCCATGGCAATAAAGTCTTCCAGGCTCATTTTGCCTAGGTCGTCGCCGCGACGAGAGCGCACTGCTACTTCGCCCGCTTCCATTTCTTTATCGCCCACAACTAGCATATATGGAATACGCTTTAACGTGTGCTCGCGGATTTTAAAGCCGATCTTCTCATTTCGCAAGTCAGACTTTGCTCTAAACCCTAAATCTTGCAGTTTTTTTACACAATTTGATGCGTAATCAGCTTGTTTGTCAGTAATGTTCATTACTACAACTTGCTGAGGTGCTAACCAAAGTGGGAAGAAACCTGCAAATTCTTCGGTCAAAATACCGATGAAGCGTTCTAGTGAACCCAAAATAGCGCGGTGAATCATTACCGGTACTTTGCGCTCGCCATCTTCAGCTACATAAGTAGAGCCTAAGCGACCTGGCATTGAGAAATCTAGCTGTACGGTTCCGCACTGCCATGCACGGTCTAAGCAATCGTGCAGCGTAAACTCAATTTTTGGCCCGTAGAACGCACCTTCGCCTGGCTGATAATCGAATTCGATATCGTTGGCTTTAAGTGCTTCCGCAAGCGCAGCTTCAGATTTATCCCAAATCTCGTCAGCACCTACACGCTTTTCAGGGCGAGTAGACAGCTTGACTTTGATATCTTCAAAACCAAACGCTGCGTATGTCTCATACACCATTTTAATACAGTCACTTACCTCTTGTAGGATCTGTTCTTCCGTACAAAAAATATGAGCATCGTCCTGCGTAAAGCCACGAACACGCATTAGACCGTGTAGTGCGCCTGATGGCTCATTACGGTGACAGCAGCCAAATTCCGCCATTTTTAGCGGTAGGTCGCGGTACGATTTCAAACCCTGGTTGAAAATTTGTACGTGGCCTGGGCAGTTCATTGGCTTAACAGCATATTCACGCTTTTCAGATTCGGTGGTGAACATGTTTTCTGCGTACTTGTCCCAGTGACCCGATTTTTCCCAAAGCGTACGGTCCATCATTAATGGGCCTTTTACTTCGTCGTAGCCGTATTCGCGAAGCTTCTTACGCACAAAGCTTTCTAGTTCGGTATAAATTGACCAACCATCGTTGTGCCAGAACACCATACCAGGCGCTTCTTCTTGCCAATGGAATAGGTTAAGTGCTTTACCAATTTTACGGTGGTCGCGCTTTTCCGCTTCTTCTAAACGCTGTAGGTAAGACTTAAGCTGCTTCTTGTCAGCCCATGCAGTACCGTAGATACGCTGAAGCATTTTGTTGTCGCTGTCGCCACGCCAGTAAGCACCTGCCACTTTCATTAGTTTGAAGTGGTGACAGAACTTCATGTTTGGCACGTGAGGACCACGACACATGTCTGTGTATTCTTCGTGGTGATAAAGTGCTGGGCGGTCGTCCTTGCTGATGTTCTCATCAAGAATTTCCATTTTGTAGCTTTCACCGCGTGCTTCAAATGCATCGCGTGCTTCTTGCCAGCTCACTTTATTTTTAACCACGTTGTAATTGGTTTTAGCCAGTTCAAGCATACGCTTTTCTAGTTTGGCTAAATCTTCCTGGGTTAGGCTTTCTTCCATATCAACATCGTAATAAAAACCGTTGTCGATAACTGGGCCGATAGCCATTTTGGTGTTAGGCCAAAGCTGTTTAATAGCGTGACCTAACAAGTGCGCGCAACTGTGACGAAGAATTTCTAACCCTTCATCGTCTTTTGCAGTAATAATTTGAAGTTGTGCGTCCGCGTCAATCATATCAACGGCGTCAACTAGCTCACCGTTTACTTTCCCTGCAATGGTTGCTTTGGCTAAACCAGGGCCAATGTCGTTTGCAACGTCTAGTACAGAAACAGCGTTATCGAAAGCGCGTTGGCTTCCATCAGGAAGGGTAATTACAGGCATTTTAATTCCTTTACAGTGGTGACGCCTACTCTGCGCCACATGCATTTATTTGATAAATTTAATCGTGCTTTTTAGCACTCGAAACTTGCTTAACTAATCCACGCTAGCTATCTACATTAGCTATCCAAAATAGCGTAACGGTAAAACACACGCGGTGCGCTTGTTTAATAAGCTTTTATAAATCAAGCCGTGTTAAAGCAAGTGGTGGATTATAACCAGTGTATGGTCAACTTCAATATTGAAAAGCCTTTATTCACTAATTAGTGTGTCATTGTTTATATCAAATAGGTTTTTAATTAGATTTGATGTCGTAACTTATGCATTTCACCATTTTTATCCCATACTTTAGTTGAAGGCGATAATGGTGAATAAACAAGCCCCTTGTATGCAACTCAAATTACATTAGGCCAATATCTGCAGAGCACCCTTTCCGCCTTGGGCTTAAGCATTAAACCAAGCAGAGTATGTAATATGTGGCATTTTATCAGCGAACATATTTCAGATGAAACACAGCAATTTTTTAGCTGCCAAAGGGCCGAGCGCGTAAGCGGTGGCGATACTCACGAAAGCTACATCATAAAAGATGAGACCCACAGGTATTTTGTAAAAACAAGGGGCTACGACGACACCCAGCAACTTTCACATGAAGCTGAAGGACTAACTGCTATTGCCAATACACAAACCATGTGTACGCCCCAGGTTATTTGTCACGGTATTACGGCAAACGAATCGCCCAATATGGAATATTTAGTACTTTCTCATATTCGATTTGTTGAGCCTGCTGTAAGCGATTATTTTACGCTAGGGCAGCAGCTTGCTGCGCTGCATAGCGTTAACGCCTACACCAGCTATGGGTGGCCCCACGACAACTATATTGGGGCCAGCGTGCAAACCAACGGGCGCATGGCATCGTGGGCCGACTTTTTTGCTGAGAAACGCATTGGCAGTATGTTAGAACGCTTGGCATTGAATGGGCAATGGACAAAACAAAACGGAGATATTGATAATATTGTTACGAAAGTAAAACACCTTCTAAGCTTACATCAACCCCACCCTTCGCTGCTTCACGGCGATTTATGGGCGGGTAACGCAGGCTTCAACAAAAAGGGGCCTGTTTTGTTCGACCCTGCCGTTTATGTTGGCGATGGGGAAACTGACCTTGCTATGGCTGAACTGTTTGGTGGGTTCCCTGATACCTTCTTTGATGGCTACCATCAGCACACGCCAATTGAAAAAAATTACGCGTTAAGAAAACCAATTTACCAGCTTTACCATATTTTAAATCACGGGTTATTATTCGGCGCGCATTATATTGCGCAAGCCGAGCAAATATTAGAAGACATCTATAGGCATTAAAAAAAGCGCAGTACACAAGCCTTACAACCGCCAAACGATTTAAAATAGAGAGTAGCTTTTATTATGACAAATTCAGGCCCTGTTGCACTTCCTGTAGCAATGATTACTGGGGCAGCTAAACGAATAGGCGCCGCCATGGCGTGTAAGCTACACAATGAAGGCTATCGCATTATCATTCATTATGGGCACTCTAAAGACGATGCTTTTGCGCTGGCTGAAAAGCTAAATAGTCAACGACCGGATTCTGCCGCCTGCCTACAAGCCAACCTTTGCAATTCAGACGAAGTAAAGGCGCTAGGCAAAAAGGCACTAGATGTATGGGGTCAGCTAGACGTGTTAGTAAACAATGCTTCAAGCTTTTACCCTACGCCCGTGGGTGATATTTCAGAAGATGATTGGGACTCTCTAGTAGGAAGCAACGTAAAAGGGCCGCTGTTTTTATCGCAAGCGCTAGCCCCCGCTTTAGAAACGAACAAAGGTTGCATTATCAACATGGTTGACATGCATATTGACCGGCCCCTGCCCAGCCACAGCGTTTATTTAATTGCTAAGTCGGGGCTTGCCTCGCTTACCCAATCGTTAGCTATAGATTTAGCCCCTAACGTACGTGTAAATGGTATCGCCCCTGGCGCTATTTTGTGGCCAGAGCGGGAAATGGATGATGCAGAAAAAGACAAACTGCTATCAAGCATTCCGCTGGGCGAGCTAGGTACACCTGAAGACATTGCTAATACGCTGTCGTTTTTAGTGTCGGCGCCCTATATCACCGGGCAAATCATCTATGTTGACGGTGGTCGCGGCCTTCATACTGGTGCATCAGCATGAAGGCTTTACGCAACCTGACTTTTCAATTGAAAAGCGCCCGCGGCTGTAAGAATAAAAGCCTCTACGGCTATGAGGGCAAGAGCGACCGCGGCTATCAGAAAAAAAGCTCCTGCGGCGCCCAAGATACAAATATATACAGCGGCGGTAGATTCATAAAACTCTGCCGCATCAGTATTGTCAGCGCAGGCATAGTTACCTTGTTCGGGTGCTTTGGGGGCAATACGGTAAAGCAGAGCATTGAAGATTATGCAGAACGTCTTTCTAGAGTACTAGACACGCCCCTACCCGATACATTCAACGACAAGATCACTACCCCACTTCCTAAACTGGCCGACTCAGCAACGCTAAAACACACTATAGAGGGTGTTAGCATTAACTTGCGCGAGTTTTATGCGCTGCAAGATTGTGAGTTAGGCACTGTGGTTGCCGAGCGCAATACATCGTTGGGAAAAAGCCAGCTGCCGTCACAAAGACTAGCTTACGAAAGCAAATTGCTTAGTGTTTTGAAAAGCTGTGAAGCAGCATTAGTAGCAAGTGGCAGGGTTAGTGATAGTGAAAGCGCAGATAAAAACGCGCTTAAAAAAAATAAGGCGCTGGCCGAAACGATTGCTTCGTGGCGTGAACAAAAGTCACAAGATTACAGCAAAACATGGGCAAACCTTATTCAAGGGAGCCAAGAATTAAGGTTGGCGCTAAACACGCCTGAACGTCTTTTTTCCGTTGAAAATAATAAAGACGCCCTTTCAAGCGTTAACGCGCTTTTTTACCTAAGCAGCTTAAATAACATGTCATTTTCTTATGGCGAGACGGCACCAAAGCAAAGCACTAGAACGGTGACCACCAATCAGAACCGCGTAGGCAATGCTTCTGAAGGTGTTACAGGTAGCGCCAGTGACGAGGTCATTGATAAAAGCCCAATTGATAGTGAAGAAAGCCTTATCGACAGCAGCGAGTTAGAACAACAGCTACAAATTATACGTTCAGCTCGATTACCCGCTACGCTGTGGCATACACAGCAAACGTTAACGCAAAACCTTTCTTTGCTTACAAACATGCTAACCACTGAACTTGATTCAGTGAGCTGCCCGGAAGGCCGCGCTAGTGATAAAGCTAAGATACTGCGAAACGTATTTTACTTATTTTTCATTGAAGAAATACAGCCCGTGGGAAGCTTGGTAAATCAATACCATTACAAGCTAGCTCCCTTGTGGGAAGACTGGCTTAAGCAGCCTGCGTTACATGAAGAGTTCAAAAACTATATCAAGCAGCAATCTCAAGACGGTTTTGATGAATACAGTCGCGCTATGAAAGCCCATGTTAACCTGTGGCAAGGGTTTCTTGGCAGGTGTAACCTTTCACCTGTACCACCGGTTTAACGCCGCGGTATTAGAGAATATTCTCACCGGCCTCTGGGTCTCTCGACTTGCGGGCCTGCTCTCTTATTTCATGGGCTTCTGATGATACGTCATCTTCATTAGATGTTGGCTGTTGGCGATTCTCTGTTTGCTTATTGCCTTTATGGCTATCGTTTTTGTGGCTATTAGTTTGTTGCTGCTCGTTGCTGTGCGCTGAAGTGCCTGAAGGCTCAACTGTATAATCACCGGCAGGACTATGACCTAACGGGTTCTTGCCCTTGCTCTTTTTCCGACTCTTGCCCTGGCCCTTCGTGTTAGCAGCACTTTCACTGCTTGTAGCCCTACCACTTTTATCACTTGAATGTTCAGCCACATTTTCCTGGGCCGATTCTTTTCCACCAGAAAAGCCTGAAGATACGCTTTCCTTGTCGCCTGTGCCTAGTTCTGGCTTTAGTTCTGAGCTTAGCTCTGGGCAGTCTTCTGTGTTTTCTTCATGACGTTGCGAGCCTACCGCTTCGCTTTTTTCAATACTAAGGTTCATACCCTCTGGGAATATTCGTTCTCGAGCATCATCCGGCATACTAATATTCGCATCTAAGAACGCTTGCGTGATATTACGCATTAGCACAGAAGCCATTTTTAATACGCTGGTTTTCTCTACATCTACCCAAAAGTAAACTTTTACGTTGTAGGTAGACGCACCTAGTTCATCAATAAGAATTTGCGGTTCAGGGTCACTTAAAACATTGCCTTGCTCTACTGTAACTTCGCGGGCAATTCGCTGCGCATCTTGTATGTCGGCGTCGTAACCTACCCCAATAACAAAATGGCCTCGCATAAGCGGATTAGCGGTTAAGTTCTTAATCACGCCTTTGTAAATGGTCGCGTTGGGTATTTGTATGTGGTTACCGTCAAAATCCACCAGCGTTGTCGCGCGCGCCGTCACTTTCTGAATAATGCCGGTGAAGTCATTAATTTGTACGATATCGCCTATTCGAAACGGGCGTTGAATGGTAAGCAAAAGGCTTGAAATAAAATTCTCTGCAATATCGCGAAATGCGAAACCAAGAATAAGCCCAACTACACCGGTACCACTTACTACCGCAATGGCAAAACCGGTAAGCCCAGCTAAGAACAGAAAAAGATAAATACCCAGTAGTATTAAAAGTAAGCTAACGCTTCGTTGAATTACCGAGCGCAAAAGCGGAGATGTGGTTGTCCGCGTTAGCGGCTTAACTAAAATCTTTGCGACATGTGGCGCCAAGAGAATGAACGCCACCATAATGACTATGCCTAACGCCATGCCTGGCAAACGATAAATAAAGTTATCCCACAGCTGCGAGAGCAACGACTGAGCGCTCGACAAGCTAGTTATCGCACCAGCGTCATCATCTTGCTGAAGCAAAGTTTGTGTGAAGGGGTTGAAAGCTAATTCTTTTAATTTCAGCGCTATGTCGTTTGAATTCAGGTCTACGCCGTTTAAGTTTGTGGCTACGCCGCTTAAACTTTCGGCTACGCCGCTGGAAAAAAAACTATTCTTTAAGCACTTATCTGCGATTGTTGATAGCAAAGTTTGCAAAGCACTGAACATAACCCTACTCCTTGGTGTTCATGTGTGATTGTTATTAACAAACGTTGTTACGAAGCAATAACTAAATAAGATCCCAACCCAATGGTGAACAAAAAGCTTCCCCATATGGCATGTTCAATAACCACAACAGGCGTTGAGTTTGTTTGCATATACCTGTAGCCAAAAATAGCACCACCAATCCAAGAAACTACTACTGCAATCCAGTTTCCATATACCAAATGAGCAAGACCAAATAGAAAAGTACTTAGCCCCCATCTTGCGTATTTGGAAGGCAAAATACGCTTGTAACGATGAAAGAAATAGGTACGGAAAATAATCTCTTGTGGGATAACCGACACTATGGGGTAAATCAGCAAAGTAGCTACCCACATCCATGGTTGATTCATAGGCCAGTGCAAAAACAGTTCGGGTTTTAAAAAGTAAACCACAAGCGCGAGTAAACTCGCCCACGGCAAAAATAGCCTAAGCGTACTTTTAAAATGTATTCGATAATCTTCCCAATGCCACAATTTAATACGTTTAAATTGTTTATCTGCTAACAAGACAGCCAAACAGCAAAGCCCCATTACCCCTAAGATAGGCATGAGATAATCTGCAAAATGCTTAATCCAGTAAAGAACGGCAAAAGGAACTGCTACAAATAGCAAGATCAATTCAGACCACAGCTTTGCCACAACTCACCTCTTTCTTTAAACCACGCTGAACTCGCTGTAGACCTTTCTAGTAAATCGGGTGTGCCTAGAAAAACAGCAAAACAGCTAAGCCAACAACATGATTACCAACTGATGACACTTTCGTGAATTTTTACCGTTAGTATGTATGAAAGTGTAGTGCCAAAATGTATGAATTGAAGAAGTAATTAGATGCAACTTTAGCCCAATACAGGCGTTAGTTTAGGTAAGCCATTACTGGCTTTAAACTTTTTAGATTTGTACTCGATAAATAAAGTTTGAAGGGCGGAATTTAGTAACCTATTTATTCGTTATTATCGCTCTTATCTTCGTAACCCTTGGCGATTTTCAGTGGAATTGATTGGTGAATTTCACGTTGTGTTTGTATATCGAACAAAAGTCGTGAAATAATTGCACAAGATGTATAAGGCGATACCAATGACAAAAAATAGCCCTAGCGACGTTTTACAACAGATTGAAAAACACTATGCCGCGTTGTCACCTTCGGGCAAATCTATCGCGCATTACATTCAGCAAAACCCTATCGCTGTCCTTAGCCAGTCCACCTCATTCATTGCAGAAAAAACAGGAACTTCGAAAGCCACCGTAAGTCGGTTCTTTCGCCAGCTGGGCTTCGAGTCGCACCAACAAGCCAAAGACGCATTAGTGCAACTACGTGAGCAGGGCGTGCCTGTAGTAAATCCTTCAAGCAGCGTTCTACAGCATGAAAGTGATAGTAAAAATTTAGCTAATACATTCGACGGTACATCGTCCGATGCACTAAAAGATATAGCTACACTGCTTGCTTCAGCAGGTCAGATTACTTTAATTGGGTTTCGCAACGCTTACCCAATCGCCCTTCATTTTAGACAGCAGCTTAAGCAAATTAGGACATCGGTTCGCGTACTTCCCCAACCTGGGCAGACCCTTAGCGAAGATCTTATTGACCTCACAGAAAATGATCTAGTGGTACTTTTCGGCTTTCGCCGCAGGACCCGCCAGTTCAAGTTTGTTCTAAACAGCATAAAACACTGCAAAACGGTGCTAATAACCGACCCTACAGGCCAAGGTTATCGCAATGATGTAGACCACCTGCTTGTAACCCACATTGGCAGTGACTCTCCTTTCGATAGCTACGCCGCGCCCATGAGCTTAGTCGCATCCCTGTGTAACCTTACCTACGACGCATTAGGTAGTAAGGCCGCAGACCGTGTTGATGCCATTACTGATATCTACATTCAAATGGATGAATTAGAAAGCCCTAAGCGTTAACTCTTCCCATAGCACACTTTTTAAGCAATACTATATAGGCGGTCGTAGCACACAATTACGATTTCGCAAGCGAAAATGGAACTTTTTCGATAAAAAGAAGTATAAGTCTTAATGACTTTAATTTTACTGCAGTAAGCGTGTAGTTGAGGTGAATATGGATAAAACGCGAGTAGTCATGGAAGAGGCTAACGGTGTACTAGACTTTTGGTTTGGTGAACTGTCACCTGAACAATGGTTTAAAGAAGATGCAGCATTAGATAAAACCATTGCTTCACGGTTTTCTACGTTGCGCACAGCGGCTGTGCGTGGTGAACTTTGGCCTTGGCGCGCTACGGCCACAGGTAGGCTTGCCGAAATTATTCTTCTTGATCAATTTTCCCGAAATATTTATCGCAATCAGCCAGATGCATTTAGTGCTGACAGTATAGCGCTGATATTGGCTCAAGAAGCGGTAAGCGTAGAGGCTGACAAAATGCTTACCCCGCAACAACGAGCGTTTCTGTACATGCCTTTTATGCACAGCGAGTCGTTAGCTATTCACGATGTAGCGCTGGAACTCTTCTCTCAGGAAGGGCTTGAGAAAGAATACACTTTTGAGAAACGCCATCAGGCGGTCATTGAAAGGTTTGGACGCTACCCTCACCGAAATTCAGTGTTGGGCCGTGAATCTACAGCCGAAGAAGCTGCCTTTCTGAAAGAAAACCCTCAAGGCTTTTAGCTACTAACTGGCACAACTACGCATATCCCAAGCTATTTACCCCATCCAAATAGCCTCAGAGAAAACGCAGAGAAAAGCACACAGCTTGGTAAGGCTGCTTAACCGTAATCCGCTGTAACTGAGCCTTGCTTTGCGTTCTTGCTCACGTCTTCATTTATTCTCTCTCAGTCAATTATTTCTATTGAAGCGAAAAGCAACGATCGTTTCTCTTGACTTTATAGTGAAACAGTTGTTTCATGATGGAAAGACTAATAAAGAAACAATAATTAATAAGTAACGCGCTGTGAGCTCTCCTTTTGTACTAAAGCCCTGTGATGCAAAGTTCACGCAGGCGATTGAAAATTTAGAAACAACCTTTAATGGCTTTAAAAACCGTAAGGAAGACACGTCTTCTTTAAATAACGGGGCAAGCCAAGGGTTAACCGAAGGCACAACAAAAGCGTGCAATGTAAACAAACCGCTAAGCGGTTTAGGGCTCGCGGTAAAAGACTTATTCGATATTGAAGGGTTACCGACAGCAGCGGGCAACCCGGATTGGTTGGCAACGCACCCCGTACCAAAAAGTACAAATAGCTGTGTGGCGAACATGCTTGCAGCAGGCGCCGCGTTTAAAGGTAAAACCATTACTGACGAACTTGCTTACAGCTTACACGGGCAAAATAAGCATTACGAAACGCTTGTGAACCCGGTAGCGCCAGCTCATATTCCTGGCGGTTCTTCGTCAGGCTCTGCGGTTGCCGTTAGCGCACACCTTGCCGATATTGGTCTTGGCACAGATACAGGTGGCTCTATACGCGTACCGTCTAGCTATCAGGGTTTATGGGGGCTTCGCACCACCCATGGCGCCGTGGCTTGCGACAACATGGTAGCCCTTGCGCCATCGTTCGATACCGTGGGTTGGATGACAAGGGATTTAGATACACTGTCAAAGGTAGCCAATGTTTGTCTTGATAGTGCTACGCAAAGTGACATACCTAACGAACCTCGCTTGGGTATAGCGGCACACTTATTTGAGCAAACCGCTCATACATCGCTTTGCCAAACCTGGCTTAATGCTCTTGAAGACAGCAATAATTGTATTGTGCTGTCAGAAACACAAGTTGATTTAAACAAGTTACAAACCGCCGCTACATTTCGCACTTTACAAGGCAGTGAAATTTGGCAGCAGCATGGCGAATGGATTGAAAATACTCAACCCGACATCGCTAACGATATTATGTTGCGCTTAGATTGGTGTAAAACCATAACAACACAAGATGTAGAACAAGCTAAAGCGCAGCAAATCGTGGTAATAAACCATTTAACTAGGCTATTTGAAGAAATAGACGTTTTGGTTATGCCCACAACACCTGGTGTCGCACCTCGATGTGACGCCGATGATACGACTCTGGCAAATGATAGAAACGCTCTGCTCGCCCTTACGGCAGTAGCAGGGCTTGCGGGTTTACCCCAGCTTCATTTACCGTTGTTTACCCTACACAATGCCCCGTGCGGATTATCGCTTGTGGGCAAAAAAGGCAACGATCTTGCACTTCTCGCGTTAGCTAAAACGCTAACCACTCGCTAAAGGTGAAAAGCGCGCAAAGTATCTGTTTAACTTCATTTAAGTGCCGGTTATGCCGCACTAAAATAAAGCACAGAGCGCCCTATCGCACTTAAGTTGAAAAAAGAGACGGAAGTTAGACGAGACAGCACGTCTATTTACCTAGCTATTGACTAACTAGGGCTAAACACGATGGCGTGGTTGCTGAGTTTTTGAAGGAAATAATTATGAGTGAAAAACCTAATATTGCGTTTACAGCCCCTCACTTTGCAGCATCACAAGTGGGCTTAAACATACTAGAAAAAGGCGGCACCGCTATTGAAGCTATGGTAGCCGCTGCAGCCTCTATTGCCGTTGAATACCCACATATGAACGGCATGGGCGGTGACGGATTTTGGCTCATCAGTGAGCCGGGCAAAAAGCCTATTGGTATCGATGCATCAGGCGTGGCAGCAAAAGGCGCAACACCCGCATTTTACGAAGGTAGCGATGCCATACCAAGCCGAGGCGGAAAGTCTGCATTGACCATGGCCGGCGCAGTGGCCGGTTGGAAAGCTGCTCTAGATATAAGCCATGAATGGCAAAGTGGTTTACCACTAACCACATTGTTTGATACGGCGATAAGCCAAGCTAACTGGGGTATTGAAGTTACTCAAAGTTTAGTTGATGCCAGTAACAAGACCTTCGACGAACTAAGCGCTGACGAAAACTTCGCGCAATTTTTAATTAAAGGCAAGGCGCTTAAAAAAGGCAAAATTTTAAAACTGACAAAGCTGTCAGAAACCTTAAAGCAATTGGCAGATAAAGGGCTTGATGATTTTTACCATGGTGAATTAGCGGCAAAACTGGCTGAAGACTTAGAAGCGGCTGGCTCGCCTATTCGCCTTGAAGATTTCAACAATTACAAAGCAACGATTGTTGAGCCATTGTCAGTATCTACCAGCAAAGGCAAGCTTTATAACCTACCTGCACCAACGCAAGGTGTAGCCTCGCTTATTATCTTGGCACTTTATGACAAGGTTCAGCATTTAGGCAATACCGATGCAGACATGGTGCATTTACTTATTGAATGTACCAAACAAGCTTTCATTGCCCGTAACGCGAATGTAACCGACCCGTCTCGTACCCCGGTAAATTTACAAAGCCTGTTAAGTGACGACGCACTTGATGAAATGGTGAAAAACATTTCACTAGATAAAGCATTGCCGTGGCCACACGAAGCCAAGCATGGCGATACCATCTGGATGGGCTGCTGCGACTCAGAAGGTCGTATGGTGAGCTACATTCAATCTCTTTATTGGGAGTTCGGTTCAGGCGTAGTTAGCCCTCAAACCGGCATTGTATGGAATAACCGAGGCACTTCGTTCTCGCTAGACTCAAACAGTAACCAATATTTAGCGCCTGGCTTAAAGCCGTTCCATACCTTAAACCCTGCGTTTGCCGAGCTTATCGACGGACGCCGTATGAGTTACGGCACCATGGGTGGTGAGGGTCAACCTCAAACCCAAGCCGCGCTATTTGCCCGCCATATTTACCACGGACAGCCTATTGGTAAAGCGATTTCCCTTGGTCGATGGTTACTTGGCAGAACCTGGGGCGATCAAAGCCACAACTTAAAAGCAGAACGTGATTTAGTTGAATACGTGGGCGAAAGCTTACTGGCAAGGGGGCACGATATGGTTACGGTAGATCCTTGCAACGAACTTATGGGCCACGCGGGTGCCATTATTCGCGACACAGAGGGCTCGGTTAGCGGCGCGAGCGACCCGCGAAGTGACGGTAAAGCTTACTTCGGTCATCGCTAGTTTTTTTTTAAACCTTGGCTTCCACAACCCCGTTTTTTTGGAAAGCGTCTGCAAAGGCGCTTCTCAAACAGCTTAACGCATACAAAGTATTTAAATAGCAATTGTTAAAGAGATAGAAATCACATGCAGTTTTTAATGGATAACCTCACGGTTATATTATCGCTCGCGGGAACGGGCGTATTTGCCGGCATACTAGCAGGTATGCTTGGCGTAGGTGGCGGTATTGTTATTGTGCCGGTACTATTTTTTCTTTTCCAAGCACTTGGTGTGTCGCCTGAAAGTGCCATGGTTATTGCCACGGCCACGTCGCTTGCGACTATCGTCCCTACTTCAGTTAGCTCTATTCGCGCTCACCACAGTAAAGGCAACGTTGACTTTGCGCTGCTAAAAGCATGGGCAGTATTTATTTTAATTGGGGTACTTGCTGGAAGCTATGCGGTAACCGTGGTTAACCCAACGTTCTTGACCCTGTTGTTCGGCGTTATCGCAACCTTATCTGCCATCAATATGCTTATTGGCAAAAAAGATGCGCTATTTAAAGGGCTACCGGGCCGTGCAGGTCAGTCAGTGATGGCAACGTGTATTGGTTTATTTAGCTCTATGGTGGGTATTGGCGGCGGTACGCTAACCGTGCCTACACTCACTTTTTGTAATTACCCAGCGCACAAAGCGGTTGGAACTGCTGCGGCGGTAGGCTTAATTATTTCGCTACCCGCAGCACTTACGTTGTTATTCGTAGGAACCACACCTGCTGACGCCCCCTTCGCAACATACGGCTATGTAAACTTGCTAGGTTTTGCGTGCATTGTTCCGCTAACGGTTTTATTTGCACCAGTCGGCGCGACCATTGCCAACAAGCTAGACGCTGGTTTACTTAAAAAAATCTTCGCCGTTGTTCTCATCATCACTGGCTTGCGCATGCTAGCGCAAGTGCTTATCTAGGAGTGCCCACATGTCTAAAGAAGCGTCTACAGGAACTTTCGCGCCACTTAATCCTCCACCTCGTTTGTTAATGGGCCCTGGCCCTATTAACTGCTACCCACGTGTGTTAAGCGCGATGTCTACTCAATTAGTAGGCCAGTACGACCCGGTAATGACAGGCTATATGAATGAGACAATGCAGCTTTATCGCGATGTGTTTAATACCCAAAACCAGCAAACCTTTTTGGTCGACGGTACATCGCGCGCGGGTATCGAAGCGGTTTTGGTCTCGGCAATAGAGCCAGGCGACAAAGTCCTTGTGCCTATCTTCGGGCGCTTCGGCCACTTACTTGCTGAAATTGCAGAGCGTGCCGACGCTGAAGTACACACCATTGAAGTGCCTTGGGGTGAAGTATTTACGCCTGAGCAAATAGAAGCAGCAGTAAAAGAAGTAAAACCCAAGCTTCTTGCCATTGTACAAGGCGATACCTCTACCACAATGCTTCAACCGCTTGAGCATATTGGCGCCATTTGTGAGGCGAATGACGTCTTGTTTTACTGCGATGCAACCGCGTCAGTAGGTGGAAACCCACTGGATGTTGATGCATGGAAATTAGACGCGGTATCGGTTGGCCTTCAAAAGTGTTTGGGTGGTCCGTCAGGCAGTGCGCCTATTACCCTTAGCGACAAGTTTGTTAAAAGCGTACGTACCCGTCATCACGTGGAAGCCGGTATTCGCGATGCCCATCACGAGGCGGCGCGCGGCCCTAAGATTCGCTCTAACTACTTCGATTTACCTATGATCATGGATTATTGGGGCGAAGAGCGCTTAAACCACCATACCGAAGCGGCCACTATGCTTTATTGCGCTCGGGAATGTGCGCGTGTGCATTTAGAGGAAGGTCAGCAAAACGTTATTGCGCGTCATAAAGTGGCTGGTGACGCCATGCTTGCCGGTATACAGGCTATGGGGCTTAAACCATTCGGCAATCTTAAGCACAAAATGTACAACGTGGTTGGTGTTCATATTCCCGATGGTGTTCACGGTGAAGAAGTACGCGAAACCTTATTGCTGCGATTCAATATTGAAATCGGCACCAGCTTTGGGCCTTTAAAAGGTAAGATTTGGCGCATTGGTACAATGGGGTACAACGCCAGAGAAGATGCCGTAATGCATACACTCCAGTCGCTTGAAACCGTACTTCGCATGCAAGGGTTTGCGCTACCTTCGGGTAAAGGGGTAGACGCTGCGCTTAGCGTTTATGCTGAGGCTAAAGCAACGGGAGTTGCGAATGGGTGAATTCGTAGAATTTACTGAACTAGCGACCCAGGTTATGGCAAGGTGCGAAACGTTAGGCACCTTAAGCCAAGACCCCACTTGCCTAGACAGACGCTATTTAACCGAGCAGCACAAGCTTGCCAACCAACTGGCCTCTGGCTGGATGATTGAGGCGGGCATGACTACATGGCAAGATGCCGTTGGCAACATTTGGGGGCGCTATACCTCCAGTGTGCCCAATGCGCCGCGATTAATTCTAGGTAGTCATCTCGACACCGTGCCTAACGGCGGAAAGTACGACGGAATGCTGGGCGTAGTTGCCGCTATCTCAATGGTTGCTATGTTTGACGGCACACAAACTAAGTTCCCGTTCCACATCGACATTGTGGGCTTTTGTGATGAAGAAGGCACGCGTTTTGGCACCACGCTATTAGGTAGCCGTGCACTAACCGGCAAATGGCAAGAGCAGTGGCGTCACTTAAAAGATGAAAACGGTGTAAGCCTAGAACAAGCCATGGCTAACTTTGGGCTTAGTTTCGATGCGGTTAACAGCGCGGCTATTTCCCCCACTGACATTCTGGGCTATTTAGAGCTTCACATTGAACAAGGGCCTGTTTTAGAGCAAGAAAACCTGCCTGTAGGTGTCGTAAGTGCTATTGCAGGTGCCAAGCGTTTTAACTTTACCGTAGAAGGAATGGCTGGACACGCCGGTACTGTGCCTATGTCTATGCGTCGTGACGCCCTATGCGCAAGTGCAGAAATGTTACTAGCGGTAGAAAGCATAAGCTTACAACGCCCGGGGGTTGTGGCCACCGTAGGTAAAATTGAGAATGCGCCGAACGGCGTAAACGTAATATCTGGGCGCACGCGATTCTCCCTTGATATTAGAAGCGAGGATGATGATTTACGCGATTCAGTATTGGCAGAAATATTGCAAAAATTTGATGACATTGCGCAAGCTAGGCAGTTAACTTTCACCCGCGAGCAAACCCATAGTGCGCCTGCGGTACATTGCGATAGTCAGTTAAAGCAAGCACTTGTTCGCGGTGTTCAAGAAAGCGGTATAGCACCACGAATTCTTGCTTCAGGAGCGGGTCATGACGCTATGGCTATTGCAGATATTTGCCCTGTAGCCATGCTATTCACACGCTGTAAGGGTGGCATAAGCCATCACCCAGCTGAGTCTATTACCCATGAGGATGTGGCTGCCAGTTTGTCGGTGCTTTATAAAACCATAAGCAAACTCAAGCACGCGTAATGTTCAAATCAGTACAGTCTTAAACAAGGGTCGATAATGAAAATAACAAGGATTTACAACGATGAAGCGGGCAAAAGCCACTTTGGCGAGGTCGAAATAGCGCTAAAAGACGGCGGTCCTATCGGTATGCTTTCAGAGAAATTTGGTGCAGATAAAATTATCTTTCGCGAGACACCTGCCGACTATGACTTCAAATGGCACCCTGCCCCTGCACGACAACTTCTTTTCATTATAAAAGGTCGTGCCGAATTTACAGTATCAAACGGAGAGCGCCATGTATTTGGTGCGGGCGATGTACTGCTGTTAGAAGATACCGAGGGTGAAGGTCACTGCTCTCGCGCGATGTACAATGAAGTACGTCACTCAATTTTTGTCACGCTAGATGAAGGTGTTACTCTTTAAATTAAACCTTCAAATCTTTCTTGAAAAAATGCGCTAATTTAGCGCATTTTTTTGTTTAAGCACCAAATTGGGGCTTATCCATTCATCCCTCTTATCCATCAAGATATAAGAATCAAAAATTAACTATTAAAAACAGTGTGATACAGCGGCAATTGTGAGCAGACCAATTGGTCAATATCTTGCAGTCATTGAGCAACTGTTATTAAGAAATATTGCTCATGTCTTCAAATCACAGCGAATTACTTTACGACCTTCACGATAGCCCGGCATTTCTTCCTTCTCTTACCGCGGCGTTCCAGCACTTATTAGCCAGCTTTGTTGGCGTTATTACACCAACACTCATTGTCACATCAACTTTAGGTCTTACCGAATATACACCTTACCTTATCAGCATGGCACTGTTTGTTAGTGGCCTAGGTACTGCAATACAAACAAAGCGTATTGGGCCGGTAGGTAGCGGGTTGGTAGCCATTCAAGGTACCAGCTTTGCGTTTATTAGCTCGCTAATTCTGGCGGGAAACCAAGTTAAAGCAAATGGCGGTACGCCCGAAGATATTTTAGCACTGCTGTTTGGCCTCACCATGGCAGGTGCGCTTGTTGAGGTAGTGTTCAGTCTATTTGTAGATAAACTTAAACGCATCATTACCCCTTTAACTACTGGCATTGTGATCACGGCCATAGGGCTTAGCTTAATCAACGTGGGCATGACCGACCTTGCAGGCGGTTTTCATGCTGCGGACTTTGCGAGTACTGACAACCTAGCGGTAGGTCTTGGCGTGTTGCTTGTTATTGTATTTTTAAACGCATCTCACAATCATTGGCTACGCTTAAGCGCTATTTTTATTGGCATGGCCATTGGTGCAACTTATGTTGGATTTACAAAAGGTCTTGATTTTAGCGGCCTTGCCTCTTTATCTATTGTCGCTATTCCTACGCCGTTTGCATTTGGCATCTCATTTGATATCAATCTGTTTTTACCTATTGCGCTAATTTACTTATTCAGTGCTATAGAAACCGCGGGCGATCTAACGGCCAATAGCCTTTTCTGCAAGCAACCGGTGAGCGGCCCGGTTTACTTAGCCCGAGTAAAGGGCGGTATTTTAGGCGACGGCGTAAATTCGCTACTGGCAGGTATGTTTAACACGTTTCCGAACACTACCTTTGGTCAAAATAATGGAGTTATTCAGCTAACTGGTATCGCAAGTCGCAAAGTGGGCTTCTTTGTTGCTGCGCTGTTTGTTCTTATTGGCTGCTTTCCAATTGTTGGTGGTGTGTTGCAGGCTATCCCTAAGTCTGTTTTAGGCGGCGCAACATTAGTGATGTTTGCCATGGTTGCAGTAGGCGGCCTTAAACTTCTTGCCAGCTATGCGTTGGATAGACGCAGCAGTTTGGTTACGGCTTGTGCCCTTGGTATGGCAATTGGGGTAATGATGGTACCCGAAGCCTTGGCCGAACTACCTAACTGGCTTGAAAATATTCTTCTTTCCCCTGTTACGTCAGCAGGACTTACGGCGGTTATTTTAGATTTAACGTTACCCGGGAAAAAAGGCGCTAGTGATAAGTCAGAAGCTTTGGCAACCACCGTCAATCAACTTACAGAAAGTAATGCGAGTGAAGCTTTGGACGACTCGGTCAAAACCGCTTCCCCTGAGGTAAAAAAGCGTACTAAAGAGAATCGCAGCAACTCAGCAACTTCCCCCCATAAAGCGATATTAGGTATAAAGCAGCGCCAAGTGCTGCGCCCTGCTCTTTATAGTGCAAAACCACGGTAGAAATCACTGCGAAGGTGCAAAAATAAGAAAAACCTTATTCGTTAACACAATAATAACAATATAAGAACAACATTATATTTTTAAATCCATATAATTCAGCAACTTAAGAGCAGGTTAAAAGTTGACCAACTGGTTAGGAAGTTGGCACTCATCCTGCTAAACCTCTTGCATACAGCAAGGCGCAATAGAAATAGTGCGTTGATAAAGCCCTAAAAAAGGGCAACTAAAAATAATGAGGAAACCATGAAAAACACTACATTCGCATTATCTCCTCTAGCAAAAGCCTTAGCGATGACAACGGCGGTAGCATTGTCATCTCAAGCATTTGCACAAGAAGAGACAGAGGTACAAGAAAAAGATGTCGAAAAGATTCAGGTGACTGGGTCGCTAGGCAGCTTGCCCGGGCAAGACGTCGAGTCGGTATTTGGCTTTGGTAAATCTATTCTTGAAACACCGCGCTCAGCATCCACTATTTCTCAAGAGCAAATGGAGCGTTTTAACGTTTCTGATATTGATGAATTAGTAGCATTTGCGCCAGGTACGTTCACCCAGTCTTTCTTTGGTGTTGCAGGCTCACTTGACGTACGTGGTACCCCGGGTGAAGTTTACTTTAGAGGGGTTCGCCGTTTAGATAACCCTGGCAACTACCCAACGCCAATTGGCGCCTCTAGTAGTGTAGATATTGTTCGTGGACCCGCCTCTCCTATTTATGGCCCAGCTAAAATAGGCGGATACCTAAACTTCAACCCTAAATCAGCAAAAGTAGGTAGAGGCCAATATCTAGATAACCCTACCGGTCAATTTTCTTATACCACAGGCTCTTGGGATAAGAATATCCTTACCGCCGAAGTCGGTGGACCGGGCAAGCTAGCCGGTAAAGATCTTGGCTATTATATCTATGCTGAGCAAGAAAACTCTGACTCTTACTATCGCAATAGTGAAACTGACCAAACCGTAGTTCAAGCCGCATTTGATATGGACTTGACTGATAATTTGAGTATCGAATTTGGCGGTATGTATCACAAGTACGATGGTAACCAAAACGCTGGCTGGAACCGCGTTACACAGGATTTAATTGATAATGGCACCTACATCACTGGTAACGCAAAACCGCTAGACGCTGATGGCGATGGTAGCATTAGTCACTTCGAATACTTCGCTGGCAATCTTTTTGTCGACGGTATTGACCCTTTGACAGAAGACGGTTCGAGCTTCGGCGATTCCATGGCTTTGGTCGATGTGGGTACTGCTCAGCTAGGTCGTGATCAAACCCTAATTGCTGCAGACGACGTGCTAGAAAATGAAGTCACAACGTTTTATTTCGATATGATTTATTTTGCAGATGACTGGGAAGTAAAGAATCAGTTCTTCTACGAAAGTTATGAAAATCTTAACGAAAATGCCTATGGTTTCTCGCAGTTTCACGATGCTTATGTGATAGAAGACAAGGTCGTATTTGCTACCGAATATGAAAACGATAGCCTACTTGCTCAGTTCCAGTTCTCTCCATCAATTCGATACACAGACTTTGAAAGTGGTGACGACTTCATAAATGAGTACTTCGATCGTCGCGACCTAACCGGCCCTTCAACGGCTTTAGATAGACGTTTACTTGCCACCCGCGCAGGCTTCGGCTACTCGAACTATGATGTAGGTAATTACCTTAACTTAGGTATAGCCGCAATGACCGACCTTACTTGGGAAAATGGATTAAATATTGTATTAGGGCTGCGCTACGACTCGGTAGATGTTGAAAGTACAACACCAGGAGGTATTACGCTGTTTGGTGGCGATGAAGATGTGACCGCTGAAGATAAAGAAGATGGTATTTCGTGGAATGCGAGTGTTTCATACAAAACAGATTTCGGTTTAATCCCCTACATTACCGTTGCTGAACAAGCGACTATTGTTGCGGGTCAAGGCGCGAACATCGATGTGGAAAACATCCCTGGTGGATACTTTGATACCTCTGAGCTTTTCGAATACGGTGTTAAAGGCTCATTTTTGGACGATAGCCTATATGTAGCTTTATCAATCTACGAGCAAGAGCGTACCGATATTAATGCACAGTCTACCGTTACAAATAACACAACATTAAATGAAGGTACTGAATTTGAACTTCGCTGGGTAGTAAACGAGCAATTGGTACTTACTGCTGTTTACACCAACATTGAAGTCACTAACTTAACCGTGCTTGATGGCGCTGGTTTCCAATTTGGTTTCTTCGGTGCTGAGGATTTTGCAAACATTGACGACCCATCTATTTTCTTTGGCGGAACACCTGTTGGTAACACTGCATATAGTAATGAAGGGGCAATCAAAGCGGGCATACCAGAAAATACGTATGGTTTAACCGCTACTTACGATTTCCTAAATGGCTATGCGGCTAGTGTAAGTGTTGTAAATGCTGACGAAGTGGCTTCTGGCTTCTCAGGCGCAGTTACACTACCTTCTTACACTTTGGTTAATGCTGGCCTTTCTTATCAGGCGGAAGATTGGAGCGTTAATCTAACAGTTAAGAACTTAACTGATGAAGATTACTTCCGTTCTAACTTCCCTGATCTGTTCGGTAGCCAAATCGTTCTACCTGAACTACCGCGTCACTGGAATGCTAAATTTACTTATTCATTCTAAGTATGCTTAGTTGTGGTGTTGTCGTACGTCTATCCAAGATAGAAGTGCGACTTTAATTCACTGCATCACATTCACTAAAGAGCTCAGTTTTTTTGAAACCTGGGCTCTTTTTTTTAGGAGTATCTTATGTTTTTACCGATGGAGAAGACTATTCGCCGTAAAAATACAGCTTATATAACCAAAAGCCTCTAAGCTGCTACTGATTTTGCATCTAGCGCTATCTTAAGCTGTAACGTTACATCATTTTGCACTACGGGCTTGGCCAGAAAGTCCTGCATGCCTGCTTCGCTGCAGCTAGCTTTATCTTCGGCTGTCGTGTTGGCGGTAACCGCAATAATTCGGCCATGCTTCGGCATCAGGTTTTCTTGCAGTATTATTTTCGTTGCACTTACACCATCTAATACAGGCATAGCACAGTCCATAAAGATGATATCGTACTTTTTGGCTCTTGCCATTTGTACTGCAACTTCTCCGTTTTCTGCTTCATCCGGTAGATAATTAAACTTCTCTAGCATAGACCCTAAAACCAGGCGGTTTATGTCGTTATCGTCAACTACTAATACGTTTAAAGGTACACTTAAAAGCTCAGAGGACAATTCTACATCGCCAGTGACTTTTTCATTTAATGACGCCATTTCAATGGGTATAGCCACGTCAAAACAGGTTCCCTTACCCACATTTGAGCGCACTTCAAGCTCACCGCCCATCTTGTCAACGAGTTGGTTTACTATAGATAGGCCTAACCCGTTGCCGTTTAGCTCTTCTGACGCACAGCCGGTATCATTCTGAAACGGTGTGAATACCCGTGACAGGATATCGTCGCTCATGCCTACGCCGGTGTCTTCTACTGAAGCAAGTAGAATGGGCACCTCGCCTTGATGTTTTAGCGTAACCTGCACTGAAATATAGCCTTTAGCAGTGAACTTTACGGCATTCGACAACAAGTTAGTTATTACCTGACTTATTCTTGCGGCATCGCCATGTACATAGGTCTTTTCGTCAAAAGACAGCACAGCGTAAAGCCGCACGCCTTTTTCAGCGCATTTAGTTTTAAACACATCTACAATGTCTTCGCACAAGGAGCGAACGCAAAAATCACTGTGCTTTAAGCTGAATTCCCCGTTGATAATTGATGTATAATCAAGCACATCGTTTATAAGCGATAACAAACGATCGGCGCTGTGTAGCGCAATGTCAGCTTTTCTAATTCTTACGTTGTCTTTCGTTTCAAACTTTATAGCCTGAAGCATGCCGGTGATGCCGTTCAAGGGCGTTTTTAGCTCGTGGCTGATTCTAGATAGCAACATACCGCGCTCTCTCGAGGCGGCTTCTGCCTCTTTGCGTCGCGCATCCAACTCTAACCTGAGCTGAACCGATTTATTCACATTTTGACACGTTCCAAACAAGCGAATGCACTTCCCATGCTTCATCTCTGCCATACCGTGGGTTTCTATCCACACCGAATTACCTTTTGCAGTGATAAGTTCGAGGGTTGCGCTCCATGGCTCACCGGTCTCGATAGTGTGAGAAACGATACGGCTTATTTCATTTCTATCAAACCCTTCTTTATAGAAGCTGATTGCCGTATCTAGCGTAGGCATGTAATTATCGTCCACCTCATGAATACAGCGAGTTTGAGATGACCAGGTTAACTCGTTGGTAATAAGGTCGACTTCCCACGTACCAACATTCGCTACGTTTTGTAGTTTTTCGTACAGCGTGTTTTGGGTTGATTCAGCTTTTTCTATATGAAACTTGTCCAAAGTAACGGACAGCCACTCGTCGAGCAACGCCACTTTATCCAGGTTACTTGGCTGGTCTGGGCATGCATTGATGAACACTAAACAGACGTATCCTCCATCAAGCTTGTGAACCTGGCCTCTAATGTATTTTTCCGCGCTGAAATAGGTGGTAAACCACTGCTTAAATGCTAGAGAACTCTTCGCACTACTTACGGGAAAACAATTATCTACCTGGGTGCAGCTTGCGAACGAGGGAATAGATTTAAAACTGGGAGGATAAGCCGATGAGGCTTTGACTAGGATGTTGACGGTATCCTCTTCGAGGTGCAAAAGCAGTGCTTGGAATATCCCAAGTGAGTCACAACCACGCTGTAATAACTGAGTAAGCGATGCTTTTAGCTGCTCTTCCAGCTTCACATTCAAACTCGATTGCTCGTCGAAATAAACCATTGCTCTTTACCTAAGCCTCAAACGTGTACCAGAGTGGTACTATCCGCTGCTATCACAAAATTTGGGAATAGTACGCCATTACATTTGATGATAGCGTGCAAGCAACACTTGCGACATTAAACAATAGGATAGTTTACAGCCTTACCTATGTTTAACCTTTTGCTTGATTTCGACCTAATTCTTTAGCTTCAAACAAGGACACGTCAGCGTCTTCAATTAGGGCCGCAAGGTTGTCCTGTGCAACTTCCGCGGCTTTCCAAACCGCAAAACCTGCGCTGATAGAGACCCGGTTTTCAATGCCTTTGCCGTGAGGAATTTTCGCTTCGGCTACCGCATCTACTAATTGGTTTGCCACAAGCTTGGTGCCATTATGGTCGTTGTAAGGAAGAACAACTAAAAACTCTTCACCGCCAAAACGTATCACAGCATCTTTGGGTCGTTTCACTGTATCAGAGACTATTTGTGCCACTTTTTGGAGACACAAGTCACCTTCAAGGTGTCCATAGGTATCGTTAAAGAGTTTGAAGTAATCAATGTCGAGCATTATTGCCCCTACCGACCCTTTGTCTCTGGCTACCTGCTTTATCAATAAAGGGATTTCCTTAGTCAGGTACATTCTATTGTAAAGGCCAGTAAGCTGGTCGTGAAACGTCATCATTTCAAGAAACTCGGTACGCAGCTTGTTTTGAAGGTGTGTTTTTACTCGGTGAGTTAGCGTTGACGCGTTTACTGGTTTCATCACAAAATCAGATGCCCCTACTTCCCAGCACGCGTTTTCACTCTCAATATCCATGGTAGACGTGACAAATACAACTGGAATATCTTTGGTTTCAGGAGTCGCTTTTAGTGTTGCACACACCTCAAGACCACCTATATCAGGCATGTTCATGTCAAGTAAAACCAAATCGGGTAGCGTTTTGGCGCAATAGGAAATGGCATCGGTTCCAGATTCGACCGTCGTGCATTGAAACTCTGCTTCAAGTATTGACTGTAATAGCAATCGACTCATTGGCTCGTCGTCGACAATAAGTACATTGCACTGTGAGTAGGGTTTAATTTCTTTTTTGTCCATTGTTTTTTCTAATGCGAGCCGCAAGCGATACAAGCGCTCTAGCATTGTAATATATGGCTTTTTTAATAGTTAAAGCGTTGCGACACAGTCTAACATTTAAAAGGAAGATGTATATTGAAAAGGTTAACTTTAGATACGCTATAGGTATTAGGAAAAACACCTAACAAGCGATGAATGGAAATAAATAAGATAGCCGCCTTCAATCAGGCGACTTCTTCATTACCAATAAATTGCGCAAAAAAATCGTTAATGGCTATGGGACGACACATAAAATAGCCTTGCCCCTGATGACAGCCTAGCGCTTTTAACTCATTAAAGTGTGATTGGGTTTCTATGCCCTCTGCTACAATGGTTAGCTCCAAGCTTAAAGCTAAATGTACGATAGCGGTGACAATATCGTGAGCTTGCTGCTCCTTATCCATATCAATAACAAAGGACCGGTCTATTTTTAGCACGTTCAGAGGGAACTGACGCAGATAAGATAAACTTGAATAACCCGTTCCAAAATCATCAAGGGCTAAAGTAACACCCAACGACGTTAACTTGTTGAGGATATCACGTGTTTGCTCAAAATCGTGCATTAGCGCCGACTCTGTCACTTCAAGCTCTATTGAACTGGCTTCAATGCCCGTTGCGTGAATGATTTCTGCAACTTCATCCGCAAACCCGGGGTTTGCTAGCTGTTTGGCAGCCACGTTCACCGCTACTTTAAAGTGCTTGCCTCGATCATTACAACGAGCAATGAACTCACAACTTTTCCGAAGCACCTGTTTACCGAGCTGATGTATAAGTCCGGTTTCTTCGGCGAGGGGAATGAATTCGTCAGGTCCTATTACATTGCCGTTTTCATCGAACATTCTAACTAAACTTTCAGCGCTGAATACTTCATCGCTATTAAAGTCGTATTTTGGCTGAAGATAAATCGCTAAACTGTTGTTTTCAATTGCCTGTCTAAGCTTAATCTCCATTTCGACCCTATGATGCATAGCATGTTGTAAGTCTTTTGAGAAAAAGCTGAACGTGTCTTTGCCTTTTGATTTCGACCGATACATTGCGGAATCAGCATGGCGCATCATTTCCTCTGCGTTCACTGCATCCTGTGGGTACAGGCTTATTCCTATGCTTAGGCTCAACCTATGAGACTTTCCATCGATCTCTATAGGTACTCTACCTGCCTGCAAACAAGCCATGGCAATACTATCTGCACTAAATCCAGAGCCTATATCTGATAAAAGACAAGCAAACTCGTCACCGCCTACACGCGCCAGGGTCGCGCTGTGCCCTAGCGTGTCTGCAAGACGCTTTGCTACCGTCGATATGACAAAATCACCGACCTGATGCCCTAGGCTATCGTTGAGGTATTTAAAATTATCGATGTCTATTAGCAGTAGCGCGATGCTTTGCTTACTAGTAAAACTTCGCGCTATAGCTTGGACGATGCGGTCGTGAAGTAACACACGGTTAGGCAAACCTGTAAGCTGATCATGGTTGGTTAAGTGCGTCATCTTCACCGCCATTTCTTCGGCTTCAGAAACATCCTGAAAAACCATAACAGCACCGTTAATATTACCTTCATCGTCCACAATTGGAGATGCCGTATCTTCAACCCTAAAAATTTGCTTGTGCTTACTGATAAGGGTTGCGTTATACGACATAGCCACTGGGCGTTTCACCTCTAGCGCGTAAAGAGCGGGGTTTAACAGTGGTTCATGGCTTGATGCATCGCGCAGATTCATTACTTCATCAATAGGCTTGCCTAAAGCATCCTGCACACTATATCCGGTAAGCCTTTGTGCCACGGGGTTTATGAATGTGATATCACCCGCAGCGTTAATTGAAATTACACCATCAGCTATGGATTTTAATGTTATGGCTAGTTGTTTTTTTTCCGCCTCGAGTTCTTGGTTAACTTTCTTCAATAAGTCTTTTTGAGATTGAAGCGTGAGTTGGTTCCTCACCCTCATTCGACACATTTCTATATCGATAGGCTTTGAGATAAAGTCTATCGCACCGAGCGACAAGGCGCTGTGTTCGTTTTCAGTATCGCTATGAGAAGTAACGAAGATAACAGGAATTGAAGCTGTACTTGAACATGCTTTGAGCTGCTTACATACATCAAAGCCTGACAGCTCAGGCATGCTTATATCCAACACGACCAAATCAGGCTGCTGCGACTGTATTACAGAAAATGCTGCTACACTTTGTGAGACCGTAATCACTTCTGCTAAAGACTCTACCGCACTTTCCAGTAGCAAGAGTGTTGTTGGTTCATCGTCAATGATGACTACTTTTTGTGTCTCATTATCCATGAGAATTACCACACTACATTATAAACTCCTTATTTAGTATCGTCCGACATACTCAAAAAAACATTAACCTTTAGTCTACTTTAGTTGGGAAATGCGTATTTAAAAGAGTAACTCATTGACTGCAATACTTTAGGTGTCGCACAATTAACATACTATTAAACCCTGTACTAACTGCTTGGTGATAAGAATGGATACGTTACATACGCATAAGGCGCTTCCAAAAGAACAATTATGGAATAAAGATGCTGCGTTAAGCAGGCTCGGGGGTAACGAAGGGTTACTAAACCGCATTGTGGAAATGTTTTTAGCTCAAATAACACAGAAACAAGAAGCCCTGCAAAAGGCCTCAACTGAGTTAGATGTCGATGCAGTAAAGTTCACAAGTCATGCGATGAAGGGAGTATCAGGGGATGTAGGGGCTGATGCTATTCGAGAAAAAGCGTCATCTATTGAAAATAAAGCCAAGCAAGGTGATTTAACAGAGATAGCTTCAGACATAGAAGAACTAAAAAGCTTAATTGAGCAAACGCTTATTGTTATGCAATCTTAAGGCGAAGCGAGCTAATTGAGACTTCCATTGATAAGCTCGCGCTAGTTCTTAAGTCTTGCTTTTGCAGGTCGCTTACATAGCCCCAGTTACTTGTTTAATAAGTGCGTTTTTCTTTTCTTCGGGTAAGAAACTTGCCTTAAAACTGTTTGCGGCCAGCACGCGGATCGTATCCTCATCTATGTTTAGCGACGTATGAAGCGCTTCAAAGTTTTCATTCAAAAAGCCGCCAAAATAGGTGGGGTCGTCAGAATTAACCGTCACTAATAAGCCTGCATCTAGCAGCTGCACGATATTGTGCTCTTTCATATCATCAATCACGCATAGCTTTAAATTACTTAGTGGGCATACGGTAAGCGGTATTTGCTTTTCTTTTAAAAGCGCCATTAGCGCCTGATCTTCCTGGCAGCGTACGCCATGATCAATGCGGTCTACGTCAAGTAATTCAATCGCTTCCCAAATATAAGATGCCGGCCCTTCTTCCCCTGCATGAGCAACAATCTTAAAGCCTAGAGACTTCGCTTTTTTGAAAACCCGCTCGAATTTAGACGGGGGGTGCCCTAGTTCAGAACTATCGAGGCCCACCGCCGTGATATGCTGATAGTAAGGTTTCGCTGCATCTAGTGTTTCGAAAGCTTCGCTTTCCGGCAAATGTCTTAGGAAAGACATGATTAGGTAGCTACTGATGCCAAATTCGCTTTCTGCTTTTTGTATAGCACGTAAAAAGCCAGGCATAAACACATCAAAACCTATACCCCGCTCAGTATGGGTTTGAGGGTCAAACATGATTTCTGTATGAACGATATTTTCTTCAGCGCACCGAGATAAGTATTCCCACATCAGCGTAAAGAAATCATCTTCATCTCTTAATACTCCTGCCCCTGCGTAATAGAGGTCAAGAAAGCTTTGTAAATCTTTGAAATTATAAGCGGCTTCAATCTCTTCCACGCTTGCGTAAGGAAGTGATACACTGTGCTTTTCAGCTAGGCGCCACATTAGTTCAGGCGTTAAGCTACCTTCTATATGCAGATGCAGTTCGGCCTTTGGTATGTTTTTAATTATTGATGACAGCGACATGGCCCCTCACTTATTTGCACCATAATGATGCAATGGCATTTAATTGGTGCGTAATAGTTTATCTTTAATGCTATCTGTAAACGAGTTCTATTGCTCATTTAGGTTTTTGTTTGCGGTTTTCTTAACATCATCTATGTTGTTTACTAACCGTTTGGCTGGCTTTGTGCTGCCTAGCTAGTGACCTTGAGTCACGCAATGATTGTTATTTAATCATTGTACTGAAATGTAAGTTAGCACAAAACACACCAACAAGTTGACTAATTGGTCAGTTTATTGCTTTCAAACGCACAAAACACTACATAAAACACAAACAGAGAACTCTAGATGTCCAACAACGTTATTGAACGGCTATTTAAGCTGCAGGAGCACGGTACAACTGTAAGAACTGAGATCATTGCAGGTCTTACTACGTTTGCGGCTATGTCTTATATCCTTGTGGTAAACCCAGGTATTTTGGGTCTTAGCGGTATGCCGGTGGAAGGTCTAATTACAGTGACAGCAGTCGCGGCCTGCATTGGCACATTAATGATGGCCTTGATGACCAACTACCCTATTGCACTGGCACCGGGTATGGGTTTAAACGCTTTTTTTGCTTTCACTATCTGTCTTGGCCGCGAAATCCCATGGGAAGCTGCCCTTGGCATTGTGTTCTGGAACGGTATTCTCTTCTTAATACTCTCTCTCACCGGCGTGCGAACCAAAATAGCTGAATCTATCCCGCCCTCCCTCAAGATTGGTGTTCAGTGCGGTATAGGCTTATTTATTGCCTTTATAGGCCTTAAGAATGCAGGTCTTATTGTTGATAACCCTGCGACCTTTGTTCAGCTTGGTGACCTTTCTGAGCCGGCAGTTATGCTTGCTCTTGTTGGTATTATTTTTACTATAGTTCTTATGGTTAAGCGCGTTACCGGCGCTATATTAATTTCTATCGTTACCCTTACTTTAATCGGTGCTTTTATCCCTACCGAAAGCGGAACGTTAACTGCCACACCATCTGCTGTTGTAGGCATGCCTGAATCTATGTCGAACACGTTTATGGCAATGGACTTCTGGTACCCTATCGACCATATCGCCGAGACATGGGACCTTATTTTCGCGCTTATGTTCGTGAACATGTTCGACACTATAGGCACATTAATAGGCGTATCTCGCAAGGCTAATTTACTAACCCCTGAAGGCAAGCTACCTAAAATAGGGTCAGCTATGACTGCCGACGCATCTGCAAGTATTGCTGGAGCAATGGTAGGCACATCGCCAGTGACAAGCTATGTTGAGTCCGCCACTGGCGTATCGTCTGGAGGGAGAACCGGCCTCACCGCTGTGGTAGTGTCTGTATGCTTTTTATTGTCGCTTTTCCTCACACCGTTAATGAAAGTCATTCCGCTAATGGCCACTACCCCAGCACTGCTAATGGTAGGCATTTTAATGATGGATTCGATTCGACATGTAGATTTCGATGACTTAGGGGCTTTGGCTACTGCGTCTGTCGCACTTATCGCTATGCCGCTTACCTTCAGCATTAGTGAAGGCATTGCCCTTGGCTTCATTACCTATGTGGGTATTAAGGTGGGTACCGGTAAATTTAAGGAAGTGACCCCACTTACTTATGCATTAGCTATCGTTTTCTTACTTAGATACTTACTAGATTTAAAATAATCTAGCGGTGCGTGCGAGTGATATTGTGCGCAACGACTTGCGTTAGATACAAAAAAGGTGGCTTAAATGCCACCTTTCTTTTTTATTGAGCAATGTGAACAAGCTATTGGTTTACTTTAAACCGTCGTATGTGAAGGTAACTGCTTTATCACCCATAAACACGATTTTCACATGTTTACTGTCTTCAGCGCCCCATGTACACGCCATAGTGCCCATTGTTTTACCACAGTTGTCGGCTGAACCTAAAATAGATTCAACTTCGTCCTGAGACATGCCCATCTCTAACTTGTCATAGTTTTCTTTAGTTAGTTTTGAACATGCGGTCAGTGCTAGTGCACCTAAAGCAATGATGGCTAATTTTGATTTCATGGTGTTATCCTTTATCCAAATAGAAGTGAAAGCAACCTATTGGCCCCCTTATCTTCCACCTTACTTTATGTCTATTACAATGGGCGTACTGTAAACGCTATGAACGTGCCTTGTCACTACCGTCTTTAGGATGAGTGGCTACCCAGTGACGCGCAATCTGTTCTCGCGTGGCTAACCACACTTTGTCATGTGATTTCACGTACTCGATAAAACGCTTAAGCGCAGCAAGCCTTGCAGGTCGACCTATAATACGATTGTGTAGACCAATTGAAAGCATTTTAGGCGCCTCTTCCCCTTCCTCGTACAGTACGTCAAACGCGTCTTTTAGATAGGTAAAGAACTGTTCACCACTGTTAAAACCTTGCGGCGTTGCAAAGCGCATATCGTTCGTGTCTAACGTGTAAGGCACCATAAGTAGCGGCTTGCTGTAATGGCAGTCGTAATATGGCAAATCGTCAGCGTAAGAATCGGCACAATATAAAATATCGTCACGCTCTGCTATTAGTTTAAGCGTATTGGGACTCGTTCTTCCCGTGTACCATCCTACGGGCTTCTTACCCGTTAACTGCTCGTGAAGAATAATCGCCTCGTCGATTTGTTTGCGCTCATCATCTTCACTCATATCTTGATAGTGCACCCAGCGCATGGCGTGGCTGGCTATTTCCCAGCCTGAATCCATCATGGCTTTAACAGCGTCAGGATGCCGCTGCATGGCCATGGTAACGCCAAATACAGTCACGGGGATGTCGTACTTATTGAGTAAGCGATGTAAACGCCAAAAGCCTGCGCGACTACCATATTCGTAAATTGACTCCATACTCAGGTGGCGATCTTTGTAAGCCTGCGCGCCGATAATCTCTGATAAAAATATTTCGGATGCTTCATCACCATGAAGTACACAGTTCTCGCCACCCTCTTCGTAGTTCAAGACGAACTGAATGGCAATTTTAGCATTATTCGGCCAGTTCGCATGGGGGACATGTTCACCGTAGCCAATAAGATCACGAGGATAAACAGATTCTGTCATACTACACCTCGAAACTTTCGGGTACCGCAAGACCGCAGCCGCCTAGCACAAGCTTAACCACTTGTTTTGTGGCGTCTTCAAAATCTGCTTTTGTCATTTTCTTTCCCCGTAGTCGGGTTATTTGCGCTGAAAAATCTGCATAGTGTTGGGTGCTGGCCCAAATGGTATAAAGCAAGTATTCGCCTTCAACGGGGGGCAGCTTACCCGCATTTATCCACGCTTCGATAACCGCGAGACGACCTTTCATCCATAGTGCGTGCTCTTCATCGAAGTATCCGCTTAAATTCTGCGCCCCGTTAATAATTTCCATGGCAAAAATCTTTGAAGCCATCGGATGAGTGCGTGACACTTCCATTTTTTCTGCTATGTAATTGGCAAGCACTTCGGCGGGGTCATCTTCTACCGTTGCTTTATCAAAACGCGAATTCCATAATGAAAGCGTCTCTTCTAATACTGCTACGTAAAGTTCTTGTTTCGTTTTGAAATAATACAAAACGTTGGTTTTTGGAAGCCCTGCTTCATCAGCAATCTTCTGTACCGCCGTACCTTTAAAACCAAACTGCGCAAAACACTTTTCTGCGGCTTGGAGTATTTTTCTTCTATTCATAGCGCCAACACCTGCGTCAGCACTTTTTACCTTCATCATTATTATCTAAATTCCTTTGCAATCTACTTTGCAAGCGGACAGGCAGGATAAATGCTGCATGCCTTTTCGATAGGTTAGCATTTATTGCCAAGATGTTGCTATGCTCTTAAAGTTCAGAGTTACCCACCATCTGCGCCCCTCACTAATGAAATGAGCCATTCAGAAAGTATTTATTGTGCATTTAACTTAAAACCTAGCACGAATCTTGCCTTATTCTTTTTACAAAATGATGCATTGCTTGTTAAAGAAAACTTGGAAAGGCGTTACATAACTTTCCAATAAATCTGCACAAAATCATGGCCTTTTATAACGCGGCCATTTTTTATAAGCAATAAATTGACCAAATGGTCTACTTTTCTTCAAAAAATACAGCTATATTAATGAATACAAGAATGAATATAACAAGAAGGTGTGAGTATGATTCGCTTTCTAATAAATAACGATGTTGTTGAGTTAAATGAAGCGCGAGCCGACCTCACCCTTCTACAGTTTATCCGGGAACATCGTAAGAAAACAGGCACTAAAGAAGGCTGTGCGGCAGGCGACTGTGGCGCTTGCACGGTTGTACTCGTAGAACCCGCATCATCTGATAGCGCTACAAAACTTAGCTACCGAACCGTGAATAGTTGTATCACGCTGATGAGCGCAGTTCACGGTAAGCAGCTATTATTCGTAGAACATTTAAGCGATGGTAAACACTTACATCCCGTGCAGCAGGCGCTAGTCGACCACCATGGTTCACAATGCGGTTTTTGTACACCAGGGTTTATCATGTCGATGTTCGCTTTATACCATAGCAATTCAAAGCCTAATCGCGACCATGTGTTAAATGCTTTATCTGGCAACCTGTGCCGCTGTACTGGATACCGCCCTATAATCGATGCCACGCTTGCGGTATGCGAGCAAGCACCTGATGATAAGTTTTCCAAGCGCCAAGATCAGACTCTTGCGACATTGCTTTCTTTGTCAGGTGAGAAGCCTTCTGGTACCGGCAATATACATACGCCAACCTCGCGAGAAGAATTAAAAGCGCTTATTAAGGCGAACCCTAACGCACAGTTAGTAGCAGGCAGCACTGATCTAAGTTTGCAGTTCACCCAACAGTTAAAGAACGTAGAAACGCTAATCAGCGTTACGCATATCGATGCACTAAAACAATGCACCAAAAACGAGCATTCTCTTATTATTGGTGCAGCTGTACCGCTCAATGATGCAGCACCGCTTTTACTAAACGCATTTCCACAAGTCGCTGAACTGGTAACGCGCTTTGCGTCTTTGCCTATTCGCAACCAGGCCACAATTGGTGGGAATGTCGCCAACGCATCACCTATTGGTGATATGCCTCCTTTACTACTTGCGCTTAACGCCATGCTGCATTTGGATAATGGAGAGCATGTTCGCACTATCCCAATTAGCACTTTCTTTACGGGTTATCGCGAAACGACACTCGCTAATGATGAATGGATAAGCGCAATAGAAATACCGCTTAAACAGCCTAATCAAGCACTGGCCGCATATAAAATATCAAAACGTTTTGAAGATGACATATCGGCGGTATGTGCAGTGTTTAACGTTACCTTAGAAAATGGCAAGGTCGAGGCAATTACTAGTGGCTTTGGCGGTGTGGCTGCTGTGCCGTCAACCTGCGAAGCATTGGAAAATGCTCTGAAAGGTAAACAGTTCGCGAGCAAAGAATGCTTAACCCTAGGCAAGCAAATCTTATTTGATGCGTTTGCGCCTATTGATGACGTACGCGCAACAGCACAATATCGCAAAACCGTGTTAGCTAACTTGTGGCACCGCTTCTGGTTAGAAAACCAAACAGTTAACCATATTGAAACTCGGGTGGTGCAGCATGCGTAAATTAATTGATGCCCCAAATCCTTTAGAAACAAACGGCGAACAAGGTGTTGTTCACGTTTCTAAAAAGCACGAAAGTGCGACACGTCAGGTACAAGGTAGCGCCAACTACGTTGATGACGTTGTTGAACCTCAAGGTACGCTTTATGGGGCAGTCGGTGTAAGCCAGTGCGCCAAAGGTACTATCAGCTCTGTAGATCTTGACGCCGTGCGCCAAAGCGAAGGCGTTGTTGATGTCATCACCATTGATGACGTACCTGGCCATAAAGATATTGGCCCTGTGTTTGAAGGCGACCCACTACTTGCGAACGGCGAAATCAAGTTCTACGGTCAACCGGTGTTTGCGGTACTTGCCACTTCAGTAAATCTTGCCCGACAAGCTGCGCTAAAGGGCAAAATAGAAGTAGACGCAGTTACACCTGTACTTGATGCTGAAGCCGCCCACCAGCAGCAAACATTCGTTCGTCCATTACATAGATTTGGCCAACATGTTGCCCGCGTCGACAGCACTATTGAAAAAGCTAAGTACCAGGCACATGGTTCGCTAAGCATTGGCGGTCAGGAGCACATGTACCTAGAAGGCCAAGTGAGCCTTGCGATCCCCGATGAAGAAGATCGCATGAAAATCTACACCTCTAGTCAGCATCCAAGTGAAGTGCAAAAGCTAGTTGCAGAAGTGCTAGATGTTAAATTGCACCGCGTAATGGTAGACATGAGGCGTATGGGCGGCGGTTTTGGTGGTAAAGAAACCCAAGCCGCACAATGGGCCTGTATCGCTGCCCTGCTCGCTTCACGCAATCAGTGCGCCGTTAAGCTTCGTTTGCCGCGCTTCACCGATATGCACGTTACGGGTAAACGCCACCCGTTTGAAAATGAATTTGATGTGGCATTTGACGAAACAGGTAAAATTGAAGCGACTCGCATGACCATTAATGGCATTTGTGGGCACTCTCCTGACTTGTCAGATGCTATTGTAGATAGGGCCATGTTCCACGCCGATAACGGCTACTTCCTAGGCGATAGCGATATTGTTGGTCACAGACTGCAAACAAATATGGTATCGCACACCGCTTACCGTGGATTTGGCGGCCCGCAAGGCATGATTATGGCCGAAGCCATGATTGACAAAATTGCACGGGCTATCGGCAGCGACCCGCTATCGGTGAGGAAGCGTAATTTATACGGCCCGACAACCGGTAGTTTTACTCCATATGGCATGAAGGTAGAGCACAACCTTTTACCTGATATGATTGCCGAGTTAGAAGAAAGTGCGCAGTATTGGCAGCGCCGGGACGCTATTGCAGCGTTTAACCGCGAAAGCCCGGTTATCAAGAAGGGGCTGGCGCTAACGCCGGTTAAATTTGGTATTTCATTTACCGCAAAGCACTTAAATCAAGCTGGCGCTTTAGTACACATTTATACCGATGGCAGTATTCAGGTAAACCACGGTGGCACAGAAATGGGCCAGGGCCTACACACTAAAATAGGCCAGATCGCAGCCAATGAGTTTGGGCTAGAGTTGGATATGATTGAAGTCACCGCTACGCGTACGGATAAAGTGCCAAACACTTCGCCGACAGCGGCATCAAGTGGTACTGACTTGAACGGAAAAGCCGTACAAAACGCGTGTATTACTTTAAAAACCCGTTTGGCTGAATGCTACGCTAAAAGTTTAGGTCTAGAGGGCCGCGCTGGTGATGTGAAGTTTATCAATCAACATGTTGTACTCGACGAAAACAGCATTGCTTTTACAGAGCTGGTTCAACAAGCCTATTTTGATCGTGTGTCGCTGTCTTCAAGCGGTTTTTATAAAACGCCTAAATTACAGTACAACCGTGATACAGGTGAAGGCCGCCCGTTTTTCTACTTTGCTTACGGCGTTTCAATGAGCGAAGTCTCGGTAGATACGCTGACTGGCGAATACACGGTAGATAAAGTTAACGTTATTCATGATGTGGGCAATAGCCTTAACCCTGCAATTGATATTGGCCAAATTGAAGGCGCCTTTATACAAGGTATGGGCTGGCTTACCACAGAAGACCTAAAATGGAATGAAGCAGGCAAGCTGATAAGTGAAAACATGGCGACCTATAAAATTCCTGCCATTGGCGACACGCCCAAGGAATTTAACGTGAAGCTTTTTGGTAGAGAAAACGCTGAAGACAGCATTTACCACTCAAAAGCTGTAGGTGAGCCACCGTTTATGCTAGCAATTTCAGTATGGTGTGCTTTAAAAGACGCAATATCTAGCCTATCTGGCTACACTGCCGACCCGCAGCTAGATACGCCAGCCACGCCTGAACGCGTGTTAAACGCTGTCGCTGCAATCCAACAAGCAGCTCAGCAAGCCGATAACCGAGGTGCTGCTGTATGACTCGCGTAGCAGGGCAATCATTACGCGCAGCCCCATCATTTCGTGCGACGCATTGGCACGAGGCAATAGCCGAGTGCCAGGAGCGTAATGAGGGCTATGTTTTAGTTACCGTTGTAGGTACAGCGGGCTCCACTCCCCGCGAGCCGGGCAGTAAAATGGTGGTCACCGCTTCACATAGTATCGATACTATTGGAGGCGGACACCTTGAATTTGATGCTATTGCCCGCGCCCGAGCATATCTCGCTAAAGGCGAAGTATGTACTGAGCTACACAGCTACCCATTAAGCAGTTCTTTAGGGCAATGCTGCGGCGGTGCAGTAAAGGTATTGTTTGATGTGTGTAATGTTCATCAGCAGCACATTGCCATCTTTGGCGCAGGCCATGTAGCAAAAGCGCTGGTGCCAATTTTGGCTCAAATGCCAGTGCGAATTTCGTGGATAGACAATCGAGAAGATTTGTTCCCATCATCGCTACCTGCCAATGTACAAAAGGTGGTGGAAGAAGCGCCTGAGAGTGAGGTAAGACACCTCGATGAGAACAGCTGGTTGATAATACTCACTCACGACCACCAATTGGACTACCGTATTACCGAGCAAGCATTAAAGCAGCCTTCCCTGCCTTTTGTTGGATTAATAGGTTCAGACACTAAAGCAAAGCGTTTTATTACTAAACTTACCCAGCGCGGGTTTGACGACAATGCGCTAGCAAGGCTGTTCACGCCTATTGGCAATCGAGATATTCCTGGAAAGCGCCCTATTGAAGTTGCTGTTTCTATATCAGCGCAAATCATTGAACGTCTTCATGCAAACCACGCAGCAGTGGCTTCAGATAAGAGCACTGAAACAAATGCTGACGCATATACGGGTGAACACACAAAGCCCCCTGCTAAAGTCGTGTAAATAGAAAAGGATACCAGCAGTGACACTTACTGAATTAAATACACTAAGCGCTGACGAAGCATTTTCTTGGTTTGAGCAATGCTGCGCGGCAAAAGCATGGATCTACCAAATGGTAGAAGCCCGCCCTTACAGCGATCAAGACGCCCTGGTTAATCAAGCAAAAGATGCTTGGGCAAAATGTAGCGATGATGACTACCTAGAAGCCTTTACCGCGCACCCAATGATTGGTGACGTAGACTCATTGCGTAAAAAGTTTGCCAACACTAAAGCTATTGCTGCCGGAGAACAATCAGGTACTGCTAGTGCGTCTGAGGCCGTCTTGCATCAACTAAAAGAAGCTAATCACGCCTATTTAGACAAGCATGGGTTTATTTTTATTATTTGCGCTACCGGGCTTTCTGCGCAAACCATGCTAACAGCACTGCAAGAAAGACTGCCGAATACCACGCAGCAAGAAATATCTAATGCTGGTGCACAGCAAATAAAGATAACCCTGTTACGTATTAATAAAGCGCTTAATTAGTGCGAAGCCTTAATCGACAGCCTCGGCGCTTATGCCATAGGCAACGGTAATACGAATTTAAAAAAATTTTTAGGACTATAGTATGAATACGCTTTCAAGCCACGTACTCGACACCACATTGGGTAAGCCAGCGCAAGGCATTGCACTTACTCTTACATTACCTGACGGCAGCACCCTCTCTGGTGAAACCGACAGTGACGGCCGCTTTAAAAATTGGGGCGTTGATGATGGTTTTGCTGCAGGGGCTTATAACTTGCGCTTTCACTGCAAGGAGTACTTAACACAAACTCATGGCAGCAGTTTCTATCCACACATTGATATTACGTTTGAACTTGTTGAGAATGGTGGTCACTATCACGTACCACTTCTTATTTCTCCATTCGGTTTCAGCAGCTACAGGGGCAGCTAATAAACATGCAGCTTTTTCGTGCAAGCATTGCGCACTTTCCTAAACAAACCACACAATTTGATAATGACATTGCCATTTTTAAAGATGGTGGCTTGCTAGTAGATAACAAAGAAATAAAAGACATTGGCCCGTTTAGCGACATTGCTGAACGTTACCCTGCGGCCACTGTCACAGATTTTTCGGGTAAGTGGATTTTACCGGGCTTAATAGACAGCCACCTGCATTACCCGCAAACCCAAAGTATTGCCCACTACGGTGAGCAGCTATTGAGCTGGCTTGAAAACTACACGTTTCCCACTGAAATGCAGTTTGCCGATAGCGAACACGCCGACACCATCGCAAAAGTATTTTTAAACCAGCTACTAAAGAACGGTACCACCACAGGTTTTGTATTTACTACCGTTCATAAAAGCAGTAGCCAAGCACTATTTAGCGCCGCCAGTGAAATTGATATGGCGATAGTGGCAGGTAAAGTGTGTATGGACAGAAACTGTCCAAGTGCGCTGAACGATTGCCCCGACACAGCACAAGCTGATAGTGCAGAGTTAATTGAAACTTGGCACAACAAGGGGCGTAACCGCTATGCGTTAACGCCTCGTTTTGCCCCTACTAGCACAGAAGCCCAGCTTGCCGCACTAGGCGAACTTGCCCAGCAGTATCCCGACGTATTCATCCAAACCCACTTGTCTGAAAATTTAGACGAGATTGCATGGGTAAAAAGCTTATTCCCTAACGCTGACGGCTATCTGGATGTTTACGACAGCTACAATTTGGTGCGCGAGCGTGCAGTGTTTGGCCACGGTATTCACCTTACGCCTAACGAATGGGCGCGCCTTGGCGACAGCGGCGCTACGGTTGCGTTTTGCCCTACATCTAACTTGTTTTTAGGCAGCGGGCTTTTTGATATGACCGCAGCGCGTGCTAATAAAGTACATGTTGCCATGGCTACCGATGTGGGCGCAGGTACCACATTCAACATGTTTAAGACCTATGGCGATGCATACAAGGTCAGTCAGTTGCGCAACGAGCCCATTAGCCCGCTGGAAGGGTTTTATCTTATGACCCAAGGCGCAGCAGTGGCCCATGCGCTTGATCATGAAATTGGTAACTTAAACCCAGGTTCTACTGCTGATTTTATTGTTGTAGAACCAAGGTTCGATGATTTAACACGATTGCGTATAAAAGAAGATGCACAGTTCGATGATGTATTTTTCGCGCTTAGTATTTTAGGTGATGACCGCGCTATCGAGCAGACGTGGATAAGCGGTACCTGCCGCTACACCAAAGAAGATAAAGAGTAACAAGCTACTATAGGGCCAGCCGGCCCTACATAAGGAGAATAATAATGCCGTGGCTAGATTGGATAAGTTTATTTGTACGTTGGTTTCACGTTGTGGCCGGTGTAGCTTGGATTGGTGCGTCGTTCTACTTCATATGGCTAGACAACAACTTGCGAACGCCACCTAAGTGGAAACAAGACAAAGGGATTAAAGGGGATTTATGGGCCATTCATGGCGGTGGCTTCTACGAGGTAGCAAAATACGCCTATGGACCAGAGAAAATGCCCGAAACATTACACTGGTTCAAATGGGAAGCCTATACGACTTGGTTATCAGGCTTTGCCCTTTTGATTATCGTTTATTACTTCGGTGCCAGCGCTTACCTTATTGATCCATCTGTCAACGCCATGTCGCCAGCTACGGCAATATCACTAGGACTTGGATTAATCTTTGGTGGGCTTGCCATATACGAATTCGCATGTCGTAGTCCATTGGCCAAATACCCTCTTGCTTTTGGTATTGGGTTAGTTGCTCTAGTGTGTGTTGTTAGCTATCTGTCTACCCAATGGTTTAGCGGTCGAGGCGCCTATATTCATGTAGGAGCCCTTATTGGCACCATCATGGCAGGTAACGTATTTTTCAATATTATGCCTAACCAGCGCAAAATGGTAGCTGCGGTAGCTGACAAAAAAGATATAGACCCTGCGTGGGGCGCAAGTGCCAAACTTCGCTCGGTACACAATAATTACTTCACGCTACCCCTGCTGTTTATTATGATTTCAAATCACTACCCAATGACCTATCAGCATCCTCAAAATTGGCTGGTACTCATTGCCATAATGGCCGCTGCAGCGTGGATACGCCATTTCTTTAACCTGCGTCATGTGGGTACCACTAAACCAAGTATATTAGTCTCTGGCGCTGTCGCCATGCTCGCTATAGCACTGTGGGTATCTTGGCCACAGGCATCTTCAATTCAACCGTTGAGTCATAATGACGCGCTACCTTCTTCAGCCATGAGCGCAAACACAGCGGCTCAACCTGATTTAAGCGCGCCTACAAGCGAAATAGAAAACGAAACATCGACAGTGGTTAGTAACGAAACCGTCGCGAGTCTAATTACCACTCACTGTGTAAGCTGCCACTCGCGCACACCAACTGATGAGATTTTCAAAGTGGCGCCTTTAGGCGTGGTCTTAGATTCATGGGAAGATGTTGAAAGGTTCGCGCCACAAGTGGTTCGAAGAACCACAGTGACCAAAGACATGCCGTTTTTGAACAAAACAAAGATGACCGAAGAAGAAAGGCAAATCATAGCGCGCTGGTTTGCACAGCGACAGCAGTAAAATACGTTGAGCGATGTAGCTGCTTGGCTACATCGCTTTATCCCACTTGCTATTTGGCGCTGCTAAAACTTGCCCACGTTGCTTTTTTTCGTACATTACCTCATCAGCTCGGTCTAACCATTCCTGAACAGATTCAATACCTTCGTTCCACTGCACCCAGCCTGCGCTAAAGTTGATAGCGACGGCATTGTTACCCTCAGTATGTAGTTCAAATTTACTGTCTTGAATTCTGTCGAAAAACGCCGCTGTTTCAGATTCGTCCGTGCCATAAAGCAAAATTACAAACTCATCACCGCCGATACGACCAAACCTGTCGCTCTCGCGCAAAAGTGCTCCCATTCTTTGTGAAAATTCGACTAACGCTTTGTCACCAATTTTGTGACCGTATTTATCATTGATTTCTTTAAATTTATTGAGGTCAACATAAACAAGAGTAGACGCTTTTTGACCTCGTCCCATTCGAGCAATCTCATCGCTTAACTGACTGAAAATCTCTCTTCTATTGGCAAGCCCTGTAAGTGCATCGGTTTTAGAAAGGTGCTCTAATTTAGTAACAGCACTCATCAAAGCCTGCTGCTGCGACTTCTCTCTCGTTACATCGTCTGCGGTACCTAGAATAAGCGAATGCATCTCGCTGTCGTCATAGATCAGACTGCCTCGGTCGTGCAGGTACTTTACCTCGCCTTTTGAATCATAAATACGATATTGAATATCCCAATTTTGCAAAGGCCGCTGACTGAACACTTTTAAAACCCGCGCTCTATCATCTTCGTGAACATGGTCAATAAATCCAATGGGGTTACAGTAAAGCTCAAATTCATTGCGCCCGAAAATCTTTTCATACCCATCATTGACATATTGCAGCTTTTTTAAATCAGGCGTCGCTACCCATATAAAGGTTCTGTTCGAAAACGCACTAACAATTTTACTGAACAGTGCGTCAACTCGAAAAAGCTCAGATTGAATACGCTTTTTTTCATCAATGTCCTCGACCACAGAAATAAAGTAGTCTGGGTTACCCCGCTGGTCTCTGACCATGGAAACGGTTAGCTGAGCCCATACCTGTTCTCCGTCGCGCCTTAAATATCGCTTTTCCAGCGTGTAGTTATCAACCTCGCCTTTTAATAGGCTTTCTAAATACCCCAGATCTCGGTCTAAATAATCTGGAGAGGTTAATTCTTGAAAAGTAAGTTTAGTAAGTTCCTCATTTGAATAACCTAAGAAATCACACAGTGGTTTGTTCACACGGATGAAGCTTCCATCCACACTGACATGGGCAAGTCCTACTGGACAAGAGTAAAAGGTTTCTTCAAACATAGGGCATCGCCCCGCTAGGTAATTGCATTCCGTCGCCTCAATAAAAATAGTGCTCACGTTAAGCACCTAGCTATCTTATACTTTAGTATAAACAAGTATAGATTAGTTTTTTTTCTTAGCTAACGCGAATAACTAAGAAAATGGCTTAGATATCACTAATGCTCGCGCTTGCAAACACATAAAAAGTATTAAGGTAAGTTGCCAGTCTCTCACCTTAAAAAAGTGGCAAATCATCTTTAAACACTACACAAAATTTATAGCGTGCATATGTTTAGAGTTTTTTACTAAGGACAAATTTAATGATCGAGTTCTCAGTTATTATTTTTTCTAAGCCTAATCAAAGTGAAGCCCTGTTAAATGTTTTAATACCTTTGGTTAGCGCGAGCCGCGAAGAAAAAGGGGCTGTAATGTATGACCTACATTCAAGTGAGGAGGGGGTGTTTGTTATTACGGAAAAATGGCAATCGCAAGCAGAACTTGATGCCCATGAAGCTACTAAGCACTTTACCAATTTTCAAGAAAAAGCGAGTGACCTTGTTGAAAAGGTTCTTAGATTACCGATAGTGCCAGTCTAATTTTAAGATGTTTGAGAACTTAAGCGTTGTTCTAGCGCGCTATTTAAAGGCAGTGAACAGATGCGTTCATTGCCTTAATCAATCTTCATGTTTATCAGCATTCGTTAATCGTTCGTATGGCTTTCAGACCAGACTCGCAGTTGTTCGAGGATATCTAGGGCAGAACGGCCAAAATCCGTCAGGCTATAAGCAACGGCTATAGGGCGAGAGTCGATAACATTGCGTATAACCATACCGTTGTTTTCAAGCTCTTTTAAGCGCTGGTCTACCATCTTGCGGCTTGCGCCACCTAGCATTCTACATAAGTCGTTAAACCTAACAGGCTCGTCTTTTAAATGATAAATAATAGAGCCTGTCCATTTACCACCTATCAAACGCATGCCGCGTTCAATGGCGCACGGCTCTGTACACGTATTTAAAACGGTTTTTCTACCCTTAGCGTCTGTTTTTATTTCAGTTTTCATTAACGTCCTTTAAAAAAGCACCTAGTAACTAAAAGTAAACTAATTGCTTAGTTGAACAAGGTAACTAAACTATACCACATAAACCATTTTGGCTGACAGTCGTATATCTCTTGTCAATTAGTCTACTTTATAAATAAAAGGTTCACAAAGTACTCACGCCCAAAGCATAAGACTAATACCGATATACAATATTGTTGGGCAAAAAATACAGGCAAAACAGACCGTTCAAACCAAGGCTTACTTTGGCGAGAGCATTTAGACTCTAACTTCACGGTGATGATTACCATGATTGAATTTACATTAAATGGAAAAACAGTGCAGACGGATGCTGCCTCAGATACGCCCCTTGTTTGGGTGATTCGCGATGAATTTGGATTAAAAGGTACTAAATTCGGATGTGGTGTGGCCATGTGCGGCGTATGCACCGTTCATATCGATGGCAATGCTATTCGTTCATGCTCTTACCCTGTCTCTCTCGTTAATGGAAAGAAGGTCAATACAATCGAAAGTTTAAACGGTGAGCATCCTTTGCAAGCGGCTTGGGTTGAGGAACAAGTACCACAGTGTGGCTACTGCCAGTCTGGTCAAATTATGCAGGCAGCGACACTACTGGATAGCAACCCTAATCCTAGTGACCAAGACATCGTTAATCACATGAATGGTAATTATTGTCGTTGTATGGCTTACACAAGAATAAAAAAAGCGATCAAGCGCGCCGCAACTTCTACGGTGCAGCATTACGACCCTAAGGCTTCATCAGAAGGTGAAAACGCATGAGCATTAAAGACCTATCTAGAGAGAAAAAAGACACAATAAACTTGTCTCGTCGCTCATTTATGGCGGGCTCACTTAAGACATCACTTTTCATGGCGTTTGGTGCCTCGGCAATACCATCCGTGTTATCAGCTAAAGAAGCCATAGAAAACAAAACATTTTCACCTAACGTCTGGTTTGAGATGGACACCCAGGGTCACGTGACGGTAAATATCGCTAAAGCTGAAATGGGACAGCATGTTGGCACTGCTTTAGCGCGTATCTTAGCAGACGAACTAGAGTGCGAATGGGACAAAGTTTCCATTGTGCACGTTGATACCGACCCTAAGTGGGGTTACATGGTGACAGGCGGTTCATGGTCTGTTTTCCAAACTTACAAACCTATGTCGCAAGCAGGGGCTGCTGGCCGCCAAGTACTACTTAGTGCCGGTGCTAAATTATTAGGCGTACCAGTATCAGATTGTGAAGCTAACGCGGGCTTCGTAGTATCGGGCAGTAAGAAAATCAGCTACGGCGATATTGTTGCGAACGGCAATATAGATAAGGTTTATTCGGCAGACGAATTAGAAAGCTTACCGATTAAGCCGGGAAATAAGAAACACCTTATCGGCTTGGGTAACCAATATAAAGCACTCGATATACCACCAAAAACAGATGGTACAGCAGTTTACGGCATTGATGTTGAAGTAGACAACATGCTGTACGCTCGCCCCATACTTCCGCCTACTCGTTATGGCAGTAAAGTCACTAAGGTGGATGACAGCCAAGCGAAATCGTTGCCTGGTTACAAAGGGTACAAAATTCTCAACGACCCATCAGGTACCGTTGAAGGATGGGTTGCGGTACTCGCTTCTGACTATCCGACGGCAATCAAAGCTATCGATAAAGTGAAGGTCAGCTATAACGCGGGTAAAACAGGAAATGTGAGCGAAGCTGACATTCAAAAAGAGGGAGAACGAATCTGCCGTGACAGAAGTGAAGGTACGCTGTTTGTCGATGAGGGGAATATCGAGAATGCTGGAAAGCAGGCAGCTGAATCAATCGAGGCCATGTATACCACAGCAACAGCGAGTCACTTTCAACTTGAGCCGCTAAACGCAATCGCTGAATTTAAAGAAGGCAAATGGCATGTCCACACGGGTAACCAGTGGCAAGGGCTTACACTGCCAGCAGTAGCAAAAGCCGCAGGCGTACCCGACTCTGATGTAGTCATACACCAATACTACCTTGGCGGAGGCTTCGGACGACGCCTTTTTGGTGATTGGATAATTCCTGCTCTACTTACCGCGAAAGCCGCTGGGCAACCTGTAAAGATGCTTTTCATGCGCCCAGACGATACCATGTTTGACCAACCTCGTTCGGCATCGACCTCGTTATTTAACGCCTATTTCGACGACGCTGGGAATTTCACAGGGATGGAGCACGCACTTGCTGCCGGCTGGCCAACATTGGCAATGGCTCCAGGGTTTATGCCCGACGGTGTTGATGGTAAAGGCAAATTCGATCCGTTTTCCGCCTCGGGTGCAGATCATTGGTATACCATGCAACATCACCGCGCCCGAGTGATAAACAACAAAGTCGCGCAAGAAACCTTTACTCCGGGATGGCTTCGCTCTGTAGGTCAAGGGTGGATAGTGTGGGGGCTTGAAAGCTTTATTGACGAAGTAGCACACAAAGCGAACCAAACCCCCCTAGACTTTAGACTGTCTATGCTAGACGGCAAAGGCAAACAGGCGGGTAAAGCGCCGGAAAGTGTTGGCGGAGCAACGCGCCTAGCTCACGCTTTGAAAAAGCTTAAAGACAAGACGGCTAATGTTGCACTTGGTGAGAACGATGGTATTGGGTTTAGTGTAACTGCAGGACAAGAACGCACCATGCCTGCATGGCTTGCTACTGCAGCGCATGTTCATGTAGATAAAAGTAGCGGTAAGATCACGCTTGAAAAATTATGGGTAGTAGCTGACGCGGGTATTGTTGTTCATCCAGATGGCGCTATGGCACAAATGGAAGGGTCTTTGCTATGGGGAACTAGCCTTGCGTTATTCGAACACAATGAGATAAAAGACGGCTACGTGGCAAAGAAAAACTTAACCACTTACCAGCCACTTAGAATGAATGATGTCCCTGATATGGACATTGAGTTCATTGAAAGTAATGAATTTCCAGTGGGACTTGGCGAGCCAGGAGTTATTGGCGTAGCACCAGCTGTAGGTAATGCGGTTTATAATGCGGTAGGTGTAAGGTTGCGACACCTCCCCATGTTATCAAGCGACGTCAAAAAAGCGCTTAAGGCTTAGCTAGCTATTTAGTATTAAAGTTAGAGCGCTGACACTAAACATGGAATAGTTGAGCAAAGTAAAAAACAACCCGCACTTTTGCGGGTTGTTTTATATTAAAAGGAAGCGCTTATTTAACCTGTGGGGGGCACTAGCTTGTTGCTAAAAAAGATAGTGAGCACTTAATACGAACGACTCTGAACCCGGGTTAGTGTCCCCTAGCCCACCGTTAGAAATATGACCAACTTCAGCCTCTAGCGAAAAGGTTTCAGAAACGTTGTATAAACCAGAAAGCGATGAGTAAAACTCAATGGTGTCGCCTAGATTTTCAGACTCATCGACAATACCGGCATGAAAAGCAACACGCAGGGAAAAGTCATTGTATTTGTAGACGTCTTTTGCCAATCCCGCAGCGAAATAGTGTTGACCTTGATCTGCGTTTACCAAGAGAACTGTTGGTCGAACTCCGTAAAATGATTCAAGCGGTTTGTGAACATAGGCCACATGCAATGCGTAACGGTCTGCGTCATCAAACAGATTCCAAACCGCAGCCCCAGCTTTGAGTTCGGTACCTTGAGGTAGAGCATAAGTGGAAAGGGATGCAAAAGGTGAAAGTAAAGATAATGCAAGTGCGAGTGTTTTTACTGGTGTTTTCATGTTTATACTGCTTTAAGCAAAATTAAAATTAGCGTTCCGTCTAAGTTTTTTTCGAAGTTTTCTTCGAATGTATTTCCATTTGTGAGTTCATAATGGTAATTAGGTTACTTTTTTCAACCTACTAATTATTAGTAACCTTATAACTTTGCGGAAACAGACATTACGAATTGCTCTAAACATAAAGTTTGAATAAAGGAGTAAGACGGGTGACTGCTGACCTTTGGTGTGTGCTTAACAGCAATAAGACCCAAACAGCGTCAGAAATATTGGCTGTAAAACTGAGTAGAGATGTATGACAGACGAAAACTCCATTAAACATGCTATTGAAAGCACCAAGAGCAGTAAAAAGGTACTGGTTTTGTTTGCCCACCCCGCACAAACGCACTCTGAAGTAAACGTGCCGCTCTTCCATGAAGCCCAGCTAAATAAACACGTTACCGCAGTAGATTTATACGCAGAGTACCCCGATTTCAATATTGATATTGAACGGGAACAGCAGCGTTTGATCGATCACGATGTCGTTGTGTTTTTGTTCCCTCTTTACTGGTATTCGACCCCTTCAATTTTAAAAGAATGGCAAGACTTGGTGTTGGAATATGGGTTCGCCTACGGTCATGAAGGCACTGCACTTAAGGATAAATTGTTTCTTTGTGCGTTGAGTGCAGGCGGTAAAGAAGAAGCCTACCAAACTGACGGTTTCAATCATTACACCATTAGACAACTACTTCAGCCATTAGAGCAAATGGCGCAAATCACGCATATGACCTACATCGCTCCGTTTGCAATATTCGGTTCCCGTACCGCCCAAGAAGAGCATCGGGTAGCCGAACATAGGGGTAAGTGGACAACTCTGCTTAACAAATTGACCTCCAATACTCTCGATTTAGAAAAAGCAAAGTATATCGAGAATCTCGCAGACCTTTGTACATCTCAAGGAGATTAACGTGACTGGCTATTTTCTATATGCATTTATTTACCTTATTGCCGCAGTAATAGCAGTGCCAATAGCAAAGCGCCTTGGGTTAGGATCTGTACTTGGTTATTTAATTGCAGGCCTTGTTATCGGGCCAGTATTCGGGCTCGTTGGCGATGAGACGGTTGCCATTCAACATTTTGCTGAATTCGGCGTAGTAATGATGCTGTTTTTAGTGGGGTTGGAGCTAGAGCCTCGGTCACTATGGGCAATGAAGTCCAAACTAATAGGCTTAGGCGGGCTACAATTAGCACTCACCACCGTTCTTATCACCGGCGTCGCCTTGTTTCTTGAACAGCCTTTTGGCATTGCTCTTACAATAGGCCTTATTTTTGCTCTTTCTTCAACCGCTATTGTTTTACAAACACTACAAGAAAAAGGCCTTCAGAAAACTGAGGGGGGCAAAAGCGCCTTCTCCGTTTTGCTATTTCAGGATATCGCCGTTATTCCCATGCTTGCGCTTATACCTCTTCTTGCCATACCCGAGCTGGTCGAAGCAGGAAATGCACATGGCGGCGATACAGGATCGCACGATAGTCTAAACGTTGTTGAAGGGCTTGCCCCTTGGGCTTCAGGTCTCGTGATCATTAGCTCAATTGCCTTTTTAACCATCGGAGGACACTACTTAAGTCGCCCATTATTTAAGTTTGTGGCCGCATCTGGCTTACGAGAAATTTTTACCGCAACCGCGCTTATGCTCATTATCGGAATTGCAGCTTTAATGGGGCTGGTCGGGCTCTCTCCTGCCCTTGGCGCATTTTTAGCGGGTGTAGTTCTAGCTAACAGTGAATTCAGGCATGAGCTTGAAGCCAATATCGAACCGTTCAAGGGATTATTACTGGGCCTCTTTTTTATTACGGTAGGCGCTGGCATTAACTTTTCTGTGCTTTCAGAAAACCCGGTGTTAATTGCAGGGTTAACCCTTGCTGTTATGTTAATTAAGGCCCTAGTTCTGTTTGTTATTGCCTTATTATTTAAAATAAAAGGTAAGAATAAATGGCTATTCACACTAAGCCTCGCACAGGCCGGTGAGTTTGGTTTTGTACTGTTAAGTTTCGCCTCGCAAAACTATGTATTGCCTAGCGACATCATTTCTATACTTTCTTTAGTCGTGGCCATTTCTATGTTTTTGACGCCGGGGCTTTTCATTTTATTCGACAAGGCCATAATTCCTCACTATAAAAAAGCTAAATCTCAACGTGATGAAGATGTTATCGACGAGAAAGGCACTGTTGTCATTGCCGGCATTGGCCGTTTTGGGCAGATAGTAAATCGCCTCTTAGTGGCCAACGACGTCAAAACGGTTGTGCTCGATATTCGCTCTGAGCAAATAGACCTTTTCAGGCGCTTCGGTAATAAAGCTTATTTCGGCGATGCATCTAAACCTGACATATTGCATACCGCTGGGGCACAGGAAGCCTCTTTATTGGTTATCGCCATTGACGACAGAAGTACAGCTGCAGAGATGGTGAAATATGCTAAGCACGCCTTTCCCAATGTAAAAGTGCTTGCTCGGGCGTTTGACCGAGGACATGGCTATCGGTTGCGCCAGTTAGGCGCAGATTTTGTGGTATCAGAAACCTACCATAGTGCGCTAGAGATGGGCGCAGAAGCATTACGCTCACTCAATATCCACCCCTTTCACGTTGAGCGACAGAAAATGGCTTACAAGAACATTGAATCTCAACAAAACGATGTGCTGTATCACGCGTGGGTAGATGACGCGAGTGGCGAAAGGATAGACAACAACTACCTTAAACTGTTCAGCGAACTAGAATCGCTTATTGAAGATGCACTGAAAGCAGATTTACATGACAAACATTCGAAGATGCGTGGCTGGACGCCACCACCAAAAGGGTATGCTGAAAAGCTTGCGCCTGATGAAAAACCAAGTAAAACAAATGAATGATGAGTGTGTAACTCTGCGGAGCTTAATTTGCGCTTTTGAACTGCGGGTCGAGGTGTTAATTGGTATTTGCCGATTAACGCTTGTATTTGTGAACAAAAATTCTGATCGAAAACGACAAATAACGCTATAACCTTTAAGTACAAAGAAGTAAGCGTATATTAGATTTTTACTACATCCTTCTTAAAAAGAATGGATATACGCGTAATAAAAGATAACCCATTGCCAAAATGGGGATAAAAAGTGGTTTATTTAAATGGAGAGTTACCATGTTGTCTAAAAAGAGTCTCTTTAACAGTGTAGCTATGCGCGCTGTAGTTGCATTTGCTGCACTTGCTGGCTTAAGTGCGTGTGAAGACGCCCCCACTCCACCAAAACCCGTCTCATCAACACCGGTAACACTTTATAAAGTTCAGCATTCAGACGAGACCATCGCTAAATTCCCAGGGCAAGTGGAAGCAGCCGAGTATTCTAACCTTTCGTTTCGCATTGGCGGCAAACTGCAAGAACTCAATGTAAAAGCGGGCGAGGAAGTTAAAGAGAATCAACTTATCGCACGGCTTGATGACAGAGACGCAAAAGCGCAGCTCGCCACCGCTCAGTCTCAGTTCGATGTAACTTCCGCTATGTTTGAACGTATGGAAGCATCGGTTGAAAAAGGCGCGGTAAGCCGCTCTACCTTTGATGAAGCGAAAGCCAATTTTTTAGCCGCTAAAGCCAGCCTGACCAATGCACAAGACCAGCTAAGTTATACTGAACTTCGTGCACCTTTTGCTGGGCTTATTGCCTCTGTGCCCGTTGAAAACTATCAAGTAATTGTGCCTCAGCAAACCATTGCCGAGCTTCATATGCCAGGCGCTATTGACGTAACGTTTCAGTTACCAGAGCAAAAAATGCGCATGATTGACCGCTCTAGAGCCCGTAAAAACCGTACCTCAGAAATGGCGTGGGTCACTTTTTCTGGCATGCCAGAAAAACGTTATGCTGCCATGTATAAGGATCACGAAAGCACTACACGACAAGGCGAGCTTAGCTATGAAGTGACCATTACGCTGCCAGAGCCAGACGACATCAATGTACTATCTGGTATGAGCGCTACTGTATTGCTGGATATGACCAAGCTCATTGAGTCTGATGCTAAACTTTGGTTAGTTCCCTTTGGTGCTGTAGTTACCGACAATGAAGAGCCAGAAAAAGCCATTGTCTGGCGCTTCAAACCTGATAGTGACGACACTAAAAAAGGCACTGTCGAAGCGGTAGAGGTAATGATCACACGCGCTATTTCAAACGGCTTGTTAGTTGAGGGCCCGCTAAACGACGAAGATAAAATTGTCGCTGCTGGTGCTCACCTTGTAAAAGAAGGCCAGGCGGTTACTGAGTGGACGAAAGAAGGAGGCCTGTAAATCATGGTCGAGTATTTTTTTCGTCAAAAAGTTATAAGCTGGATGGTCGCCATCATTTTAGGTGTTGGTGGCATTGTGTCTTTCTTAGGTCTTGGTCAGCTAGAGTTTCCTGAGTTTACGATTAGAAACGCTCTCGTCATAACGCAATACCCGGGGGCAACCCCTGAACAAGTGGAAGAAGAGGTCACGCTTCAGCTTGAAAAGGCCATTCAGCGTATACCCAACGTAAAGCGCATTAGTTCTGTAAACATGGTAGGGCTGTCGCAAATTACCGTTGAATTAAAGAGCAGCGTTCAAGCTAAGGATTTAGAGCAATACTGGGACAATTTGCGCCGTAAAGTGGGTGACGCACAAGCTTCACTGCCACCTGGAACCGGTACATCGATAGTTAATGATGACTTCGGCGATGTGTATGGGCTTTTGATGACCTTACAAAGCGAAGACTATTCATTAAAACAGTTAGAAGATTTTGCTGACCTTATGCAGCGAGAAATTCAGCTTGTCGATGGCGTTAAAAAAGTATCCATTGCAGGCACCGTTTCCGAGCAAATTATCGTGTCTTTAGATCACGATAAAATGAAAGCCCTTAATGTTTCTGCAGAATCTATTGCCGGTCTGTTAACTGCTCAAAACGTGGTAGGCAACGCAGGTTCAATTAAAGTTCAAGGTAAGCGTCTTTCTATTCAGCCTACGGGTGAGTTTGATAATTTGGAGGCATTAGGCCAGGTGGTAATTGGCTCACCAGCTAGCGGCCTTATTCGCTTAACTGATATTGCCACTATTGAGCGTAAGCTTAACGATACCCCTTCCCTTCTTTACCATAGTTCTGGCACCCCTGCGCTGTCTATTGGCGTGTCGTTCGCGTCGGCAGTAAATGTAGTTGATGTAGGCAAGCGACTTGATACCAAAATTGCGGAGCTAGAACAGCGTATGCCACTTGGTATGAGCCTGAATACTGTTTACAACCAGCCTTCGGTAGTCGACGATTCTGTAACCGGCTTCCTCATCAATCTTGCTGAAGCGGTAGCCATCGTTATTTTTGTACTGCTGCTATTTATGGGCTGGCGTAGCGGCGTACTGATGGGGCTTATTCTTGTTCTTACTATTCTTGGCACCTTTATTTTAATGTCGATAAAAGGCATTGAACTTCAAAAAATATCCTTAGGAGCCCTTATTATTGCCTTAGGTATGCTGGTCGACAACGCCATTGTGGTAACCGAAGGCATGTTAATAGGTGTGAGAAAAGGACAAACTAAACTTCAGGCGGCCAAGGACGTAGTCTCTCAAAACGGTTTACCGCTTCTTGGCGCGACCGTTATCGCTATTACCGCTTTCGCACCTATTGGGCTTTCCCCTGATGCCACGGGAGAATTTGTTGGCTCCCTTTTCTGGGTTCTGTGCTTCTCGCTATTCTTGAGTTGGATCACAGCGCTGACCATTACCCCATTCTTTTTCGACTTACTGTTTAACACAGAGAAAGAACGTCAATCAGATAGCGAGGATGACGACCCTTATAAAGGTATTATCTTCACCATTTATAAGCGACTACTTACTGCTGCCATTAATCATCGATATATCACTATTGTACTTGTCGTTCTTGCCCTAGTAGGCAGCGTCGCGTCGGGTAAATATGTGAAAAACGCGTTCTTTCCTAACTCATCTACTCCACTGTTTTTTGTAGACTTACGTCTGCCAGAAGGTAGCGATATTTTAACGACTGAACAATCGATACGACGTTTAGAAGAAAAAGTGATGGATATGCCTGAGATCGCCAACATTACCAGCGTAATAGGCGGCGGAGCACAGCGTCTTACACTAACTTACTCGCCTGAAGACCGCTACGCGAGCTATGGGCAACTTATCGTAGAGACCAGTACAGTGGAAGCTCGCGATGCCAGAATGCGAGAAATTATTGAGTTACTGCGCGAAACCTTCCCCAACGTGCAATACAAAGTACAAGCTCTACAAGTAGGGCCTTCTGCAAAAGCGGCCATTGAGGCCAGAATATACGGGCCTGAGCCTGAGGTTTTGCGTGAAATAAGTAGTGACGTTGAAGCTATATTTCAAGCAGAACAAACCATGGATAGCGTGCGCTTATCATGGAGTAATAAAGTCCCATTTATTGAGCCTGTATTCTTGGAAGAACAAGCCAGACGTATTGGGGTAACCCGAGATGCCGTTCACACCGCATTTCTCCTTAACAATGAAGGTGAAACTGTCGGGTTATACCGCGAAGGCAGCGATTTAATTCCGATTGTAATGCGCAACGACCCGAACCAGCGCTATGATATAGACAACCTTGCCTCGCTTAACGTGTGGAGTCAGGAGCAAGGTAAATATATCAGCATGGCTGACGTTATAAGCAATGTTGATGTGACCTTGAACAATCCCATTATAAAACGCCGAGACAGAGTGCGCATGTTAGCTGTCTATGCAGAACCACTTCCACTTTCTGGGGAAACAGCCGCTAGTGTGCAGGCTAAAGTTCGACCACTTGTAGAAGAACTTGAACTGCCCGATGGCTACCGTATTGAATGGGGCGGGGAATACGAAACATCAACAGATGCACAAAGCGCACTGTTTGCGAGTATGCCCATTGGAATTTTGGGTATGTTTATCATTACCGTATTATTGTTTGGTCGATTGCGCCAAGCGTTAGCCATATGGGGCGTAATACCACTTACCACTATCGGCATTATTGGTGGCTTAGTACTAGTAGGCGCCCCATTTACCTTTATGGCGCTGCTTGGCAGCTTGAGCCTTATTGGTATGGTGCTTAAAAACGGCATTGTGTTGATGGAAGAGATAAACGAGCAGGCGAAAGGTAATAGCGATGCGTTTAATGCCGTAGTTAAAGCATCGGTATCTCGTGTACGGCCTGTTTCTATGGCTGCCATCACTACTATACTGGGTATGATTCCGCTGTTTTCTGACGCGTTCTTCGCATCAATGGCGGTAGTTATTGTATTCGGCCTGACTGTTGCTACCGTGCTTACACTGCTCATTTTGCCGGTGCTTCACTGTACGTTCCACGGTATTAAGTCTGAGTAAAAAGTCTACAACCCAATCGTACAGAAAAAGCTGGCTCCTTTTTTAGGTTGCCAGCTTTTTTCTGTATATACTAACGCCCACTAATACCAATCCGCATAGATCATTACCCACTCAGAAGGCGCTGGCAAGCTTCATAGCGAAGCGTGGGAATGCAGGAATGGTTGTTCCCTTTCAAATTCCCAGAATGAAGCTAGGAAGCTTGCCAGACCTTCCCGAAGGGCGAGTTTAAAATGTCCGTACTCTTTGTTGTGTCACCTTGATGTAGAACCACTATACCTGCGGCAACACGCCGCGATTACGAACATTTTAACTCTCGCTGAGTGGGTAATTATCTATGCGGATTGGTATTAATGAACAAACCCTATTGTGGCTTATGTTTTTGCTGAGAAATAACGTCGTTTGAATACGTGCTAGTATTGCTTCTGGTTATTCACACCACAACACTTTTTGTTGATTATTAAGTGCTGACGCAGCCTCTTTAAATCTTGCTTCAATTTCAAAGCGCCTAATTTTCATCGTCGGCGTAAGCATATTATTTTCAATTGTCCATGGTTCACTTGCCACAAGAATATGGCTTAGCTTTTGATGGTTTTCCAAGCTTTCATTCGTATTTTGAAGAAACCGCTCAAGCTCTCGTCTAATAGCATCTTTATCTAATAATGATGCAGTGTCGCTAAGTACAACTGCAGCGAAAGGTTGAGGCCTATTGCTTCCCATCACACACGCAAGCTCTATAATGTCGTGATTGCACATCATTGCCTCGATAGGAGAAGGAATGATGTACTTTCCCGTTGTCGTTTTGAATTCGTCCTTTAATCGCCCTACGATTTTAAGAGCGCCCTGCTCATCCCACTCACCTCTATCTTTGGTTTTAAACCAGCCGTCGTCGGTGAAACTTTCAGCGGTTACCTCTGGACTCAAATGGTAACGTTCAAATACATTGCGCCCCTTCACCTGAATCTCATTATCTTGTGAGAGACGAACCTGAGCATCAGTAAAGGGCTTGCCTATTGTACCTATCATCGATGATTTAAACGGATAGTTAATACACCCTGCCCCCGTTACCTCAGTCATGCCCCAGGCTTCAGAAATGTAGATATCAAGGGCTTCAAACTCTTCAATAATTTCTCTCGCGATTGGCGCGGCAGCCGATACCCAAACTCTTGTTTCTTCAAAACCTAAACTACATTTTATTTTTCGTTTAATACTTTGATTTACAGAAGGGTCATTCAACAGTGATGACAGTTTTTTCTTGGGAACAGTGTGATAAATTGAAGCAAGGAACTTGGCCCATAGGCGAGGAACTGAGAAAAAAACAGTTGGCTTTGCCGCTTTCAGGTCGTCAATGAAGGTTTCAAGTGATTCGGAGAAATAAGTCACTGCACCTGGAGCATAAATCATCATACCTTCGGTAACAACACGCTCGGCAATATGAGCAAGAGGTAGGTAGGAAAAGAGCCTATCGCTTTGATTTACGTTAAGCCACCTTGCAGTATCACCACATGCTGATGCATATGCAGATTGGGTGAGTTCGACGCCTTTAGGTGTGCCAGTTGAGCCTGATGTGTACATGATACTGATAACACTATCAGCTGCCCCTTTAAAGAACTCACCGGTAAACGATTTTTGAGCCATCCAATCTTTCCATGCAATTGGGCCGTCAATTGAATCACAAGGAAGCGCTATCTGTGCAAGTGAAGAGGAAAATACCCGCTGACCTATTTGGTAATCGTCAACTTTTCCAATGAATACAGCCTTGCATTTTGTACGCTCAATAATAAAAGCCAGCGTTTCTTCATTTGCCGTTGGGTAAATGGGGATCGAAACCATACCAGCAAGCATTACCGCCCAGTCAGCAATTATCCATTCGGCGCTGTTTTTGCCATAAATTGCCACAGCATCGCCTTTACCCAGTCCTAAATCATGCAAACCACCTATTAACGATCGCACCGCTTTTTCTACCTCCTCCCAAGTCCATACGCGCTGCCTTGCACCATCAGGTTGGTAAAATGCCGGCTTCACAGCAAGATGTTTAAAGTTGTGTCTTAGCGCACTTAATGGGAGTACATCATTCATCATTTCGCATCCTTAGGCAGTTAGTTAGGCATGAGGGAGTCAAAAACCTACCACTCGGTAGGCAAAATAGAAATAACTTACCATGTGGTAGGTTGTCAACAGTAATAAAATTATTTGTTAAAAAGTTTAATCACTTAAAAGTCGTAAAATTTTTGGTAGGACTAGGAATTGAGGGTTGTGCAACAAACAAACCGTTAGCGGAAGAGAAAGCGTATTTTATTAGCTTTCATTTGTAGAAACAGGTTGAATATTGGCCCTATCAAGGGTCAATATTCACGTCGAGAAATTAAAGTACTTAACGAAATACCGTGCTAGGGGCGGCTATGCATCAAAAATAATACCCTTCAACATCTCCATGTGGTGCTGTTCATGTAGCTTTCGTTCTTCGCGCGTGTAAAGCTTGTCGAGCGTGGGACGGGAAACCACATAGTACTGCGTTGCGCCCAACAAGTGATATACGAAAGCAAGCGGTGACTGCCCTTTAAAATACCCGTGCTGCTGCCCGTTCGTTACAATAGCTACAACATCATCAAGAAACGGGCGTAAAAACCACTTTTGTGCTTGTTCAGCACGTTCGCGATTATCAAGTAACTCACGCATAAGCAATATAATTACTCTCAATCGTTCTTCATCAGCACATACCATTCTTTTAAATAGTGCGAAGAGCTGATTTTGCGCATTATCTGATTCAGTTCTTATTTCCTCTACCAAATCGACGAGATGATGCGCCGCCTGCGCTATTACGGCTGCATAAAGTTTTTCTTTTGATGGGAAATGGTGCAGCAGGCCTTGTTTGCTAACGCTAACCTCCGCGGCAACATCGTTAATACTTGTACCATAGAAACCATTTTTCGAAAAAAGAACTGTGGCAGTACTCAATAACTTATCTTTCGTTTTTAATTTCACTTCATCATTCCAAAGCAAAAAGTGTAGATAGCATATTGACAGCTTACCACCTGGTAGGTATTTTGTAAAAACCTACCAATCGGTAAGTAAATTGAAATACGCATACCGCGTTTGATTTATCAAAACATACGCTTCCCGTTTAGGAGTGACATCATGAACACCGATATCGAAAAGTTGTTGATTAAAAATGCGAAACAAAACGTCGCTAACAAAACCACCTCACTGGGTGATATTGAGGTGCGTTCAGACACCAACAGATACACTAGCCAATCTCGATTTAACGATGAACTAAAAAAGGTGTTCAATTCTCTACCGACCATTGTGGCTCATGCCTCTGAAGTAGGTGAGCTCGACAGTTATAAGGAAGTTAAGACAACTATGGGCTCGTTGATTGTAAGCCGAGATTCGAACAACCTCGTGCGCGTATTTAGAAACGCATGTCGACATCGAGGTGCGAAATTAGTTGAAGGCTCTGGGTGCAGTAAGCTGTTTGTATGTCCTTACCACGCATGGTCGTATACCACTGATGGCGCACTTAACAACATTCCAGGTCACCAGCACTGCTTTCCAAATACCAATAAGTCAGACAATGGCTTAATTGCACTGCCAAGCATCGAAATGTATGGCTTTATATGGGTATGCCCAAGCGCTGCTGAAAATGAAGATATCAAAGCCCATTTAACGGGACACTTGGCAGGTATGAATGCGCACCTTGAGTGGCTTAAAGCAGATGAACTAACGCATTTCAAGCGCTTTACTAAGGTATGGAAGGGTAATTGGAAGCTCTTTTCTGAAGGTGGACTTGAGACTTATCACTTTGCATTTGCACATAAAGAGACCATTGCGCCGTTTTTTTACAACAATGTTGCGGTAATTGACAAGGTTGATATGCATTACCGAGTAGTTATGCCCACAAAGAACCTGTCGTCTGAGGAAGCACAGGCAACAGATGATTTATCGCTGCACGACTATAGCCACACGCTGTTCATGTTGCTGCCGAATACGGCGCTGCTTATACAAAAGGAACACGTGGAATTTATTAACTTTCGCCCACTTTGCGCGGGAGAAACCGAAATTACTATTACGACCTTAATCCCCAAGAGCGCCGATCTTAACGATATTAATCAGCTTCGTCATTGGCAGAAAAACCACGACATCACCAATACCACGCTCAACGAGGATTGGGCTTTGGGTGAGTCTATCCAATCGTCGTTAGAAAGCGGCGCTCTGCCCTACATTCAATATGGTAAGAATGAATGGGCTTTACACGCCTTTAATGAAGAGCTTGATGCACTTCTTTCAGTGTAACGACTGTTTTGCATAAAAAATTGTCTTTAGTGGCTATAAAACAAAAGGCTCGGTGAGGTAGAAGCTATGTCGCAGTATAGAATATGGGAATGTCAGGCTTGTGGTTGGCTATATGATGAGGAGCAAGGCTGCCCTGAAGAAGGCTTACGTCCAGGTACTAAATGGGAAGACATTCCCGACAATTGGCGTTGCCCTGACTGTGGCATTAGTAAACGCGATTTTCAGATGAGACAAGTGGCTGAGGTGAGCGATGTTGAGCATATAAACACTCAAAAGGCATCGCTCCAACCCTTTCACAGTGAAGGCCCTGCAAGCACAAAACCGTTAGCCAGCCAAGGAACTCAGCACAACGACGCAAGCGATGCTCCCATCGTGGTTGTAGGTTCGGGCATGGCGGGCGTTAACTTTGTGAAATCGTACCGTCAACACGACAAGCATACGCCCATTGTTGTTATCTGCTCAGATGATGGCGCGGTTTACAGCAAGCCTCAGCTATCTAATGCTTATGCGCAACAAAAAAGTGTCGCTACGCTTACGCAAAGTTCGGCCTCGGATTTTTCACGCCAATATCGCGTTAGACTGTTTACTCATACGTTGGTAGAGCATATCGACACGCACGCTAAATGCGTGTTACTTCAAGGTGGCGGAGAGCAACCTTATGACAAGTTAGTTCTAGCTACAGGTTCATCGGCAATGACGCCAGCTATTGAGGGTAATGCAAGTCACAAGATTCGCGTTGTGAATAACCTCACTGATTATGGACAGTTCATTACCGACGCCGCGCATGCTCGCCACATTACGATCATGGGGGCTGGCTTAATTGGCTGTGAATTTGCTGATAACCTGCTGCAGGCAGGTGTTCATGTGAGTATTGTCGACCCTCAACCCAGTGCGCTCTGTGCGCTGCTGCCCAACGAAGCTTCTACTTCACTCACTCATGCATTAGCAGAGGCAGGTGCAGCATTTCACTTTGGCACTACAGTATCGCGTGTTGAGAATGATGGGCAGGGCGTAGAAGTGTTGCTTGCCAACGGCAAGCGACTTAAAAGCGACCTTGTGCTGTCAGCAATTGGTGTAAAGCCCAATATTGAGTTGGCGTTACGCGCTGACATTTCGTGTCAGCGTGGCATTTTAACCAATAGTAACCTAGAAACATCGGCGCCAGATGTGTTTGCAGTGGGAGACTGTGCGCAAGTATCAACACAGCACGACGATGCAGGCGCTCATATAATTGCTGATAATAAGCCCGAGCGGGTTGGCGTAGTGCTGCCCTATGTCGCGCCATTACTGAATCAAGTTAAGTTACTGGCATCAAACTTAGCCAACGAGAAAATGAACGGGAAGCAACCCGCGCATTTGTCCTACCCCATTATGCCCATTGTCGTAAAAACCAGCTGTCATCCTATAAACATGGTGCTACCCATTCATACTTCTGTTGGCCGCAGTCGTTGGTTAATTGAAGAACAAAGTAATAATGGGGTTAGTGCAAGGCTGCTCGACAATAAGTTCAATACCATTGGCTATGTGTTAACAGGTTGCTTTAATTCACCTAGTTCTGCGAAAGCATTCGCTCGACTCATCCCAGATTAGGTCCCGTATTACAAAGTAATTGTGCTTCATAGTTAAGCCTGTCAGTACAATCAAAACTTCAGACAAAGCAACAAAAACTACACCCACCAGTTTACTTTTAACAAAATTAGTTTATTATGGGTAAACTACACTGTGCAGTATACTTTTTATTTAAGGTGAGAGCATGCCCGTTTTTAATCGCACACGCTTTCTTGTTGGAGTTTTATTTATGACATCTTTCTGTGGTTCTTCAAACAGCCTTGCTGCAAGCGCGTCACAATCTGAAAAATTTGCGAATACCCATATTGAATATAAAACGACGTGGCGAGACATGTGGAAAGTGACCAAAGCGTATTTTCGTGACAACAGAGATGCAGCAACGCCAACGTTTGACATACCCGTCTCGGCACTGACACCTCAGATGCTTGACGCAGTTGCAGAAGATAGCGTGATAAAGCTGGGCCACTCTACTACCCTATTGAAACTTGCCGAGCGTTTTATATTAATCGATCCGGTATTTAGTGAACGAGCGTCTCCTGTGCAATGGATAGGACCCAAGCGGTTTCACGATGCACCAATATCACTTCAAGACTTACCTGACATCGATGCAGTGATAATTAGTCATGATCATTACGACCATTTAGATAAGAGCAGTATTGAAATACTTCAAAGCAAGGTTGGCGTATTTATCACGCCGTTAAAAGTAGGTAATCATCTACGCAACTGGGGAGTAAATGCAGACAAGATTGTAGAGTTAGATTGGTGGCAAAACACTGAAATTGGCAATCTTGAAATTGTTGCGACCCCTTCTCAGCATTTCTCCGGGCGAGGATTATTTGATAGAGATGAAACACTTTGGGCTAGCTGGGTTATCAAATCTTCAACTACAAGCATTTTTTACAGCGGCGACTCGGGCTATTTTGACGGATTTAAAGCTATTGGTGAAAAGTACGGTCCGTTTGATTTATCGATGATTGAAACCGGCGCATACAACGAGCTATGGTCTGACATTCACATGCTGCCTGAAGAGAGCTTGCAAGCCCATATTGATATTCAAGCGAGTGTCATGATGCCTGTGCACAACAGTACCTTTGATTTAGCACTACATAATTGGAATGAGCCTTTAATAAAAATCACAGACCTTGCTGGTGCTAAGGGTGTCCCTACCAGCATTCCTATCTTTGGCGAAATAGTACCTATAAAGCGTGCTGGTGAAGTCCCTAATAAGACCTGGTGGATGGAAAACAGATAAAACATATAGACAAAGAGAAGGCTTTATTACTACTCGCTTAACATTTTGTTTTACTGTACATTTATGGTTACATTGTATAATTCGCACTCATCTCTTGAGTAAGCTACAATTAGATAAAATGCTGTGCGGTTAAAGTCTAAGCGCACAGAGATGCTGCGCGACCGCTATAGCGAAAATCAATTTTTCAGTTGAAGGAGATAACTGCTAGTAATGAAGCTATCTAGCCAAACTAATTTGGGTATTGTAACCCTTTTGTTTTTAGCATTTACTGCATTGTCTGTCGCTGAATTACGTGAGCTACAATCAAACACGTCTGAGGCGGTAACGCTGCAGGCTGAAAAAAGTGCGCTGGTATATAAGAAGGCTGTCGCTCAACAGGTTCCTCTTTCCCCTCAAGCTGAGCGTCTAGCACTAGAAACGTTACTAGAAAGTGCCGTAGCACAGCCCTATGTATCTGCTGCATCAGTTGTTGACTCAAACGGTAAAGAAGCGTTGAGCGCAAAGGCCGCAAGCGAAAACACCGTGCCACCGTGGTATTCACTCGTTGACCCAAGCCCTGCTTTTGTGAAGCGCATCGCTTTATACAATAGTGAGAATAACCTCGTACTTACGGCAAGTAAAAGTACGCTTGCCAGTAATTTACTTGCTGTACTAATTAAAAATATCGCTGCTTTTCTCGCTCTTGCAGTGCTTCTTTCACTTTTCGTTGTACTCGTTAACCGACGCATAAAGCGCCCCGTTGATGACACCGTTAAAAAGCTCAATGAGATTGGCAGCCATAACTTTACATCGCCTAAAATAACAGCGTCGAGTGAAGATTTTAAGCCATTAACCGAAGCGGCTAACTCACTTGCAGGCACATTATCTACTAAATTTGATGAGCTAAAGCGTCAAGCAGAACTATTTAAAAAAGAAGCCAGTAAAGACTCGCTCACAATGCTAGCTAATAGAGGTGCTTTTGAGCGTCATATGCGCGCTCTTCTAAATGAAAATGCTTCTGCTCAAGAGAAAGAGCTTATCATTGTCAGACTAGCTCACTTAGGCAGTATAAATACGAAAATGGGTATGGTTCCGGGCGATAATTACATTAAAGCGGTGGCAAATATTTTGGTAGAAGAAACCAAGAACAACCACAATATCCGCTTTGTGTTTCGATTGTCGGGCGGTGATTTCGCACTAATCAGCGAAGCTATGGAAAGCGCGGCCCGAGAACTTATGCTTACTAATCTTGCAAAGCAATGTGCAAGCGCATCGCCGCTTCGAGATGGAACCAAAGCGACCTACATGGGGATCACTCGATTTGTCGGTACAATGACAATGCCGCAAATTATGGAAAGTGTGGATAGCGCTCTCATTACTGCAATGAAAACCCAAAACGGCTGGCAGTTGGCATCAGAGATATCAAAAGTACACAGTAATACTCAGTGGCGTGAGCGATTGAACTACATTGTGTCTCAACAGTACGCCGATATTATGATTCAGCCTGTAATGAACACAGACCAAAACGTTCCCGCTTATTACGAAGCATCAGGACGTTTCAAGGATAAGGATACAAATGACGTAATCCCTATGGGGCAACTGATTCCAGCCTCGGAGCGATTAGATCTTATTCCACAGGTGGACAAGCTTGTCACTACTATCGTACTGAAAAAGTTAGAAGTAACTTCTCAACATGTCGCTGTAAATTTAAGCATAGCCTCAATTGCGAATGCCGAGTTTAGAGACTGGTTAGTAAAGGAAATCGCTAAGCGTAAGCCCTTAAGCCATAGACTGAATTTTGAAGTAGAAGATGCCGCCCTAATTCAGTATAGAGAGGTTACAGAATCGCTTTGCCGCCAGTTAATTAACATAGGCTGTGGAATTACTATTGAGCGTTTTGGTGATAATTTTGCTTCACTTTCTGGCCTAAGGGCAATACAACCGCAGTTTGTAAAGCTCTCTGGCAGGCTGACCCAAGGTATTCATACAAATAAAGACAACCAGCTATTTATTTCAAGCCTTGTGAGTATAGCCAAAGGCTTGAACATAAAAGTGATAGCAGAAATGGTAGAAAACGAAGCTGAATCCGTGGCCTTGAATAAGCTTGGCGTCGATCATCAGCAAGGTTATTACTTTGCCAAACCATCACTGTGGAATGTGTATTAATACGCCGGTTGTTATTAATACTCGATAGATGATTACCGCGCTTTAAGACGTGCGCGGATGCATGTGAAAGGGTTAAGACATAATAGTGAGCGCCTTAAACGTTTTTTAGACCTACCAACTTTGACCTGAATATAAGCTTTCAATGGTGTCAGCGCTTACCGGCCTTGAGTACAGATAGCCTTGTACATATTCTACGTTTAGTGATTTACAGTAGTCAGACTGGCTTTCTGTTTCTACCCCTTCTACAACAATCTTCAAGTTTAGTTTGTGTCCTACATTTACAATGGCTTCCATTAATGCGCTGTCGTAGTCATTCTCCGGTGCGCCCTCTAGAAAAGAGCGGTCAATTTTTAAATGTGTAACAGGAAAATGCTTCAAATAACTTAGTGAGGAATAGCCAGTCCCAAAATCGTCAATTGAGATTTCTACGCCTAAATCTCGCTGTACTCGAAGATCTTCTAAAATGGTACTGTCTGATTTAATTAGTACGTTTTCAGTAAGCTCTAAACCGATATCTTTAGGCTGCAAGTTGTATTCGTCGCGACAAGCAGTAAGGCATTTAAAATAAGAGCTTTTTTCTAGCTCTTTGCCTGAAACGTTAATATCGATACGAATTTCGATGCCTTTTTGCTTCCATTCTTTCGCCTGTTGGCACGCTTTTCTAAGCACCCAGGTTCCTATATCGCCTATAAGCTCACCGCGCTCAGCGATAGGTATAAAGACATCAGGAGGTACAGCTTTAGTTTTATCTACAGGACACCACCTAAGCAGCGCTTCACATGAAGTAAACCCACCTGTTTTGCAGTCGACCTGAGGTTGATATACAAGCTCAAATTCATCATTGCGCAGCGATTCTCTTAAATTCGCTGCTACGTTTCTTTGCTCGCGAAGACGCTGGCTTAGCGCATCTGTGAAAAAATGATATCTGTTGCGGCCTTCAGCCTTCGCCTGGTACATAGCTGCGTCGGCGTGTTTTAGAATGTCGTCAATCACATCGCCATCACGGGGGTACAGGCTGATGCCAATGCTAGAGGTAATATGGACGTTTTCAGTACTTAGCGCAAAGCTCTCACGAAAACACGCGGACAGGGTTTTCGCGATTTCCTCACACCTAATTTCGCAACTTACGTTATTAGCCAAGTAAACAAACTCGTCGCCGCCAAATCGCGCCAGTACGCCATTAGCGTTATCAATGCAGCCTGACAAGCGTTTGGCCACTGACTTTAGCAATTCATCACCCCAGGAATGCCCCAAGGTATCGTTAACCTCTTTGAACATATCTAGGTCGATAAAAAACAGCCCAAAACCTGTGTTAGATGACCGTGCATCGTCAATAACAGAAGTTAAACATTGTTCTAACGCGCGTCTGTTGGGTAAATTCGTAAGTAAGTCAGTGCATGCCATTCGCTCAAGTTCTTGGCGTATCTCATGCTGTTCACTTAAGTCAATATCAACACAGTACATCTCCGGCGAATCAGTGCCTTGCTTTAACATTACGTGAGAAGAAAAAACGTGAATGGGCTGACCGCCCTTTTTCTTTAATACCAATTCATCGGAAGGGATAGGCTCATTAAACTCTATCCAGCGCTGATGAAATTTAATAACGTCATCGCGCATAAAGTTAGGGATAATGAGGTCTTCAAGCTTTTTACCCAGCGCCTCGGTTTCGCTGTAGCCATAGATATCTTCGCTTGATTTATTCCAGTAGATTACATTTCGGTACTTGTCGTATCCTTGCACAGATACTTTTGGTAAGGCGCTAATGAGCTCAAGGAACCGCCTCTCAGCAGCACCATGTTGTCCAAACAACAAGGGCTCTTCGTATCTCTGCAAGCTCATCGTACTCCCGTAACTACTTTTTAAGTACTCAGCGTTCGAAAAAAATTTTCAGCACTATTTCAGTGTAGTCTAAAACCAGTAGTTAGATGGTCTTATAAGACGCAATAACGAACACAGAGAATAAATGAATACTGTAACTGCCAATACACCATACCGTGTCAATAGCACAAGTAGGATACGACAAAGGTTGTAATCTTTGTGATGGAGAAATAAATGGTGCGTCTACCCTGATTCGAACAGGGGACCTCTACCATGTCAAGGTAGCGCTCTAACCAACTGAGCTATAGACGCATATAGAACTGTGTTGCACCTGTGAGGTGGGCGAATGCCGGACAACGGCGCGTATAATACTTAGCATAGGCGCCACCTGCAAGAAAAACTTATTAAAAGAAGGTTCAAGTGACTAATTTGACAGCAATTAGCCATTTATCTAACGATTAACTATTCCGTTTTATATCATATTAAATGGAAGCGGCTTGATAGCGTCCACTAAGGTTCCGTCGTTAACAGCACGCATAAAGTACTCCCCCAGCCTGTCGGTCTCCTTTAGTACCGTTTGCCAGTATTTAATGCGCGTGTCAGCATCGAGCACTTCAAAATCTTTCCTGTCGGGAATTTTGCTGTAAGGTAAATTTGCTACAAAAGAAGCTGAAGGGACTAACATCACCACATTATCGTAGCTCGAACTATGGGGTACCCTACCCTTTAAGCCCTTATCGAACCATCCCGGGATAGGTTTATTGTAAAAGTGCGGATACAGCACTAAACCTTCATCCGGTCCAAACGACAGATCAAAATGGTAGTCGATAATACCGCCATCGCGATACATACCGACAGGCGCACCTTCAATTTCCGGTACACCTTCGATCACAACAGGAATTGAACCCGATGCTAGTAATGCTGTATGTATGTTTCCCTGTGTCAGCTCATGGTACTTTGTAGGCAGCTGGTAAGGGTCATTAATAGCAAAGTCCGTATTCGGAGTAGAAAAGACATAACGTGTGTATAAGCGCGACAAATTTTTGCGATTAACCGTGTTCGCCGCTGCGCTCATAGCTAAGCCCGAAAGCTGTCTGAATTTACTTTCAAAGCGGGTAGCGCCTAAACACTTAGCAACAATAAGGTGGGCTTTGAAGCGAGAGTTAGACAGCACCTCTTGCTTGCCTACTTCGTTTACCATTTCTTTCAACAATTCTTCAGCTTTTGCGGTAATTTCTCTCGGTGTTGGTTTTTCGCTGTACGTAGTTGTCGAGTAAGACGTCGCTAGACGGTTTATTGCAGCCAACGGGTCGTCTTGGACAGCGCAAATTGCTCGAAACGCACCTGCTGATGAGCCTATAACATGTATTTGATGGTCAATATTGGCAAACCATTCAGGAAATAGCACGCGGTCTAGGCCCGCAAGTGAAAACCATTTAGGGCCGCCAGAAGCACCCAGGAAGTAACTAAACAACTCGGGCGTAAACCCGTTTTTCATTATAGTTTCGCGTGCTTTCTTACCTGCATATATGTCTAAGGGTGCCACTCAATTTCCTTGCTAAGTTTTTTAGATGAAGCTTCAATACAAGCTTTACTACAAGCGCTAATTAATAGCGATTTTTTACATACCTCTAGGGCAACAAGCCGCAATTAGTAAACGCCTAAGCTGCACCATTTAATAAGTTCAAAGGAATTTAACAGCTAAAGGGGTGAAAGTAACCTTTATGGCGATAGCCTCGCATCTGCTCAGACCAGCCCTATTAAGGATTTCACCCGAATTTTAAGGCCTGAGTGCATCTATCACTTTTAGAAATATTTGGTACTCATCATCAGTGATATTTTCTAATCGCTTATTTTGCCAGCGAGTGATTTTTGGTAACAAGGTTTGATAAATTTGTTCTCCTTTTATGGACAGTGAAATATGCGTGGCACGCTTATCATCTGCACAGGCACGTTTATGGATAGCGTCTCGTTTCACCAGTCGCTCTAACGCTCGTGAAACTTGAACCTTATCGAGACGCGTTGCCATAGCGAGTTCTTTTGCTGTTAGCGAAGCCCCTGGCGCACTATCATTCGTAGCGCCTAACGTGGCAATGATACGCCACTGTGGATTGGTGAGCTTATATTCAGCGTATTCCTTTGCGAGGGACTCACTTAAATCGCTTGCTAGCATGGCCACCTTATAGGCAAGCATATCGTCAAGCTTCATGTGCTACTTCCTTTGTAAAAGCAAGCCTGTTAACGCCTAATACAATGAGTGTAAAGCTAGCGTACCGAAACCTGCTTTACCTTTATCACGCCAACCAGACACGCATTATTGATTTACATTTCATTTACCTCTAGCCTAAATCACATAGTTTCATTTGCAACTACTTTATTATTGGTCTGGGAGCAGAGCCTAACTCTGGCCCTGCCTATTGGAGCGTATATGGATAACTTGTCTTATTTGACGGGCTTTAACAACGAACATGAAACTGAAGCGCTGCCAGGCGCACTCCCTCAAGGTCAGTTCAGCCCGCAGAAGGTGAACTATAAGCTCTATGCTGAACAGTTTAGCAGCACTGCATTTACCGCCCCTAGGGCTGAGAATCGCCGCAGCTGGACGTATCGCCTACGTCCATCTATCGCAATGGGGGACTTTAAAAGAGTTGATAATGGCCTGGTGAGAACTGCGCCAGAGACTGACGTGCATTGTCCACCTAATGTATTGAGATGGAGTCCGGTGCCTCTTCCTGAACAAGAGATTGATTTTGTAGATTCGCTCATCACCATTGCCACTAACGGGGATGCTAAGACGCAAGTGGGTATGGGCATACACTGCTACAGTGCTAATGCTTATATGCAAAACCGTGTTTTTTATTCATCTGATGGTGAAATGCTTATTGTCCCTCAGCTTGGCGATATGCTCATTACCACCGAATTCGGCAAGCTCAATTTGTCTGTGGGTGAAATTGCGGTTATCCCTCGAGGTGTTCGTTTTGCTGTTGACCCAACTAATGGACCAATTCGTGGGTATGTATGCGAAAACTACGGCCACCCTTTTGTATTGCCCGAACGCGGCCCGGTTGGCGCAAATGGCTATGCTAACCAACGAGACTTTTTTTACCCCACGGCTTGGTTTGAAGATAACGATACGCCTCATACCATGGTCAACAAGTTCTGCGGTAACCTATTTGAAGCCGAACTTAATCATTCCCCTTTTGATGTAGTGGCTTGGGTAGGTAATTCTGCGCCTTACAAATACGATCTTTCTCGTTTTAACGTAATAAATACGGTAAGTTTCGATCATTCTGACCCGTCTATTTTCACCGTGCTTACCTCACCGTCTGAGCTAGAGGGTACAGCGAACGTAGACTTCGTTATTTTTCCACCCAGGTGGATGGTAGCGGAAAATACCTTTCGCCCACCTTATTACCACAGAAATATTATGAGTGAATTTATGGGGCTTATTGAAGGGACGTACGATGCAAAAGAACATGGTTTCGTGCCGGGTGGTATGAGCCTTCATAACTGCATGACGCCACATGGACCTGAAGCTGAAGTTTTCGAAAAAGCATCTAACGCTGAGTTAGCACCCCAACGCTACGAAAACACATTGGCGTTTATGTTTGAGTCTCGCTATGCCATTGCTCCGACGGAATTTGCTTTAAATAATGACATTCGCCAACAAGACTATTTGGCGTGTTGGAAAGGTCTTAAAAAATATTATGATGGGCAGAAGTAAGCGAGCTACTCCCTCTGAATGCTTTTTAGTACTAAAAGGTTTACTCGTTTTATTACCTGTATCAATTTATGAACACAGGCATCAGCCGCAAAACTTGTTATATTTGCATTATGTTCAACAGGTTAGAGCAAAATCATTTGCTTTAACCTAGCGTTACCACCGCAAGTGAAAACTAAACGTTACAGCCTCGCTTTCCATCATTAAAACGGTCATGCACACCACCTATTGCCTGATTTTTCACTGCAGCCTTACAATCGAGTAACAATTATAAAATATGATTTACGTTGAGGATGTATTGCTATGGCTGATTTGTTTGAAAACCCAATTGGATTGGATGGGTTCGAATTTCTAGAGTTCACTGCGCCAGAAAAAGGCATACTAGAGCCTATATTTGAAGCAATGGGCTTTACCCTAGTTGCACGCCATAAATCAAAAGACGTTGAGCTATGGCGTCAGGGCGACATCAACCTGTTGAGTAACTACGAAAAAAACTGCCATGCGGGCTACTATGCTGAAGAGCACGGTCCTTCAGCGTGTGGCATGGCTTTTCGCGTTAAAGATTCCCAGCACGCTTATAAAGAAGTACTTTCTCGCGGTGCCCAGCCTATGGACACACACACAGGCCCAATGGAATTGAAACTACCCGCAATAAAAGGTATTGGTGGCGCTATGCTGTACCTTATTGACCGTTATGAAGGCGAGAACACTATCTATGATATCGACTTCAATTGGATTGAAGGGGTAGATCGCCATCCTGAGGGATGTGGATTCCACACCCTCGACCACCTCACCCATAATGTGTATCGCGGTCGCATGGATTTCTGGGCAGGGTTTTACGAAAAGCTATTTAATTTCAGAGAAATTCGCTACTTCGATATTAAAGGCGAATATACTGGCCTACTGTCGAAAGCTATGACAGCGCCAGACGGTAAAATTCGTATACCGCTAAACGAAGAAGCGGTTGGCGGTGGCGGCCAAATCGAAGAATTTTTGATGAAGTATAACGGTGAAGGTATACAGCATATCGCTTTTGCTTGTGACGACTTGGTGGCATGTTTAGATAAGCTGAAAGCAAGAGGCATGAAGTTTATGACGCCTCCGCCCAATACCTATTATGAAATGCTAGAAGAGCGCCTACCTGGTCATGGTGAAAACGTAGACGAACTTCAAAAACGCGGTATTTTGCTTGATGGTACTACCGAGAATGGTGAACCACGCTTGTTACTTCAGATTTTCTCTGAAACCGTATTTGGCCCGGTGTTCTTTGAATTTATTCAGCGCAAGCAAGATGAAGGTTTCGGAGAGGGTAACTTCAAAGCCCTGTTCGAATCTATTGAACGGGATCAAGTTAACCGCGGTGTGCTGAACAAGTAAACGCCTCGAACTGAATGAGTAATCTCTTCGCGCTAGGCGAGTAAAATCGCTTAATAGGCTATCTAGAAAGGCAGCGAGTAGCTCTACACGCTGCCTTTTTTATTTTTCGTTTTGCTCTCTTAGTGCGCTATTTCTAATTGTGGTGGTATTAAACCCCTGTTTAACTTTGCCCTTTTTCATAAAGCGCACAAGCAGCACCACTTGGGTCAAGGATCACACAGAAGCTGTCTTTGCCATGGTGACGTATGTCACCCACCTGCTTTCCGCCCTTTTCAGTTACCGCATTTAACGCAGACTCAAGATTTTCCACCGTAAAATAATTAATCCACCCGCCGGGATACTGCGCATTAACACCTTGCTTATGACAAATACCGCCTACTGGCGTGCCGTCAGGCTTCAGCATGACGTAATCATTGTAGCCCCCCATATCAATAGGTTCTTTCTTCCAGCCCATCACAGCTTCATAAAAACTGACCAGTTCATCTGCATTTTCTACAGTAATATCGCACCATGAAGAATCTGACATTATCTTTTTCTCTTTTGTTAGAGTTAGGAATAAGGTCAATCGCTTTGGTCAAAGCTTGCGCTAAACGTGCAATATAACTGTTTTGCTATAGCTGTTTTGTTATAACAGAATCATGCTTTTGCTGTGCCTTGATCCAAACATTGACCCAAAACTTAAATTAAATCTTGTTCCTGCACATTGGAGTAAACCCTCCGCCTTGTTTCTGACTTTAGTACGTTCCGAAATATTTGTTAAATAAAAGATCGATTTAACTTACTCACGGTTTCAAACAACAGTTTTTAAGCGGCAGATCCCCGGTTAGCCGCCGCTTCTTAATGTTCTAAATTTTTTAAAAAAGTGACGCTTGTCAAGCTAAGAAATTGCAAAATGACCAAACATTTTTTATTTTAGTTGTAGACATGGCCTGTGGAAAATGCTTGTTAATTTGAGAATGTTATCCACTGAACATTGTTTGTACAGTTTATTTAATCATTTAATATCAGCAACTTACAATAAGACCCCAAACTACTCAACAAACTTATCCACAGATTAAGTGGATAACACGTAGCACTTAATCACAGTTAGTGGTTTAATGTGAATATCTTCGAAGTTATCTTTTTTCCGGTTTTTCATGCCAAAACAAACACTGCTAGTTAGAGAATCTTTGTTTACAATTCATAGCTTGGATCCAGAAAGTGATATCCCAGCCTCTGTACTCAATAGCCCATTATTTTTTCTAGGTAAAACAGAAGATGAGTTGTCTATCGTTGTGCCAGATTCTATTAATGTTCCCTCCCTTGATAGCGATGAAGGTTGGCGTGCCCTTGAGTTGCTAGGACCTTTACACTTGTCTATGGTAGGGATCATGGCACAAATAGGCGAAGTATTAGCATCAGCTAAAGTCGCCATTTTTGTCGTTTCAACCTTTGATACCGATTTCTTCTTAGTAAAAGATAACAAACTAAAAGATGCTATCAGCGCTCTTAAAGGCGCGGGCTATACCGTAAATCAGGACATTTAAAATAGTGAAAGCTAAGCAATTACAGTGCCCGCCAGAAAGTTTTGCCAAGCAATTCGTCACCTTAAGTCCGTTTTCGGGGCAGGTAGTATCGCTCTCAGATATTGATGACCCTTTCTATAAAAATGGGCTTATGGGGCCAGGTGCCGCTATAAGTTCTAACTCAAATACCGTGATTTCGCCTTTCGCTGGCAAAGTAATTAATATTTCGCCCTTAGACTACGCTATAGATATACAGTCTACTGCTGGTCTTAAATGCAAAATTAAATACGGCGGTGACACAACGTCTCTGCATGGCGCACAATTCGTTTGCGCGTTAAAGCGCGGAGAGCAAATTAAACCAAAACAGGTACTTTTTACCGTAAATGCCGCATGGCTGAAACAGCGTGGTGTAAGCAACACTTGTGCGTTAACTTTACTTAATGCCCAGGCGCTTATCGGTGTATTGCCCACTCACCAAAAATTTGTAGAAGCCGGTGAAGACACACTTCTAACACTCTATCTATAACTTCATTCTTAACCTAAATATAGGCTTTAACCTTCCAAAAACCATCGCGAGTGAGTTTAACAACGTATCAACTGCTTGTATGATGTAGCAAATAAGAAAAGTCGACAGCTGAAATCCTGTTGGTGCTCAAGACGCGCTTCGCGTTTTCTTCTTATGCACCGACATAAATACTGGACTTAATGGCACGCTAGTAACTGTGCCTTTATCAACAAAGTAGTACGGAATAAATCACCATGAGCACAATCCTTTATGGGATCCCTAACTGTGACACCATCAAAAAAGCGAAGAAATGGTTAGCAGATAACGATATCCCGTTCACCTTTCACGACTACCGCAAAGACGGTATCGACAACGGTTTCCTTGTACGCGCTGAGTCTGAGCTTGGCTGGGAAACCATGTTAAACAAACGTGGAACAACCTATCGCCAGCTAGAAGAGCAAGAAAAAGCAAGCTTAGATAAAGACAAAGCGCTCGCTTTGTTAGAGCTTCATCCAGCTATGGTTAAACGCCCTATTCTTTATCACAACAATGCTTTTTACATTGGATTTAAGCCTGCACAGTATGAGGAAATATTTTGTTAAACGACTCTGTTATTGAAATTGCTAAGCAACTCATAAACCGCCGCTCAGTAACGCCAGAAGATGCGGGCTGCCAAGAGGCCATGGGCGAGTTTCTAGGCGCTCTGGGGTTTGACAATGAAACTATGGTGTTTGAAGACACCACTAACCTCTGGTCTCGCCGAGGTAAAGAAGGCCCCGTATTTTGTTTTGCTGGCCATACCGATGTGGTACCAAGCGGCCCAGAATCGGCGTGGAAAACACCCCCTTTCACTGCGACAGAAGTTGATGGCTATTTACACGGCCGCGGCGCTGCCGACATGAAAGGCAGCCTTGCTGCTATGCTAGTCGCCACTCGTGAATTTGTGAATAAGTACCCAGACCATAAGGGGAGCATTGCTTACCTTATTACGAGCGACGAAGAAGGCCCATTTATTAACGGTACTACACGCGTTATCGACACCCTAGAAGCGCGAAATGAAAAGATAGACTGGTGTATTGTTGGTGAACCCTCTTCAACAGACGAAGTTGGTGATATTGTCAAAAATGGTCGTAGAGGCTCATTAACTGGCGATTTAGTTGTAAAAGGCGTGCAAGGCCATGTTGCCTACCCTCATCTAGCTAACAACCCTGTGCACAGCGCCATGGCAGCGCTTGATGAATTAGCAAAATCACACTGGGATAACGGTAACGATTTCTTCCCACCCACCAGCTTTCAGATTTCAAATATCCACGCAGGTACAGGGGCAGGTAATGTGATACCAGGCGAACTTCACGTTTGCTTCAACTTCCGCTTTTCAACAGAAGTGACCGACCAACTTCTTATTGAACGTGTCACCGCTATTTTAGAAGCCCACGATTTTGAGTACGAGATAAACTGGACCTTTAATGGACAACCATTTTTGACCGATACAGGCGCGCTATTAGAAGCAACCCAAGGTGCGATTGCTGCAGTTAAAGGTACACCTACAGTACTCTCTACTGCTGGCGGCACATCTGATGGACGCTTTATTGCGCCCACGGGAGCACAAGTTATTGAGCTAGGCCCGGTCAACGCCACTATTCACAAAATTGACGAGTGCGTAAAAATGGCTGACCTAGAGCAACTTGCCGATATGTATTTCGGTATTTTAGAACGTTTGCTGGCTAAATAGCTTTTTTGTCGTACATGAATCAGATACCTCAACAAGCATGGCTAGGCCAGCACAACGACTACCTTGTTGATGCTGGCAGTGGCCATAGGCTTCATCAAGACGTCATTTCGCCCTTTCTTGCTATGCAAGATGCTGCGCACAATGACGGTGTAGACCTGCAGTTAGTCAGTAGCTTTCGTGATTTTGATAGGCAAACCGCCATTTTTAACCGCAAGTGGACGGGGCAGGCGCAGCTTCTTGATGTTAACGGCAAAGAACTTCCTTTCGAAACGCTAAGTGACAATGAAAAACTCCATGCAATTTTGACCTGGTCTGCGCTACCTGGCGGCAGTCGTCATCATTGGGGTACCGACATTGACGTTTATGACAGAGCTGCTGTGCACAATTGGGGCGGCGACTTTAACCTTGTAGAAAGCGAATACCTTAGTGGCGGCCCCTGCCATAACCTTTCTTGTTGGTTAGCTGATAATATGGATCAGTTCGGTTTCTACCGTCCATTCTCTGTCAATACTGGTGGTGTGGCCGTTGAACCTTGGCATTTGAGCTTTAAAAGTACAGCAAGTACCTTTGAAGGTGCCAGAAACCTAGAAGGTTTTACTCAAGCCATCGAACAAAGCGGTATAGAAGGTAAGTCGTGTATTTTGCCCCAGCTGCCTAACTTGTATAATCGCTACGTTTTGAACAAAGGGCGCTAGCCTACGGAATTTTTATGAGTACTACCTGGGTCATTATCGTTATTGTTTTAGTATTAGGCGTAGTTATTGGAAATATTACGTTACTTAAATACAGCGCTAAGTTTAAATTCCCTACCCCCTCTAAGCCTTTTGATGATCAAGGTGATGAATATGATGACGAGTACGACAATCCTAATAAAGACGCTACTCGCCCACATGCCGAGAATGAAACGGCGGGCGACCATGCTTCGTTGATACAAACAAATAATGGTAGTGGCGACAACGCCAAGAAATCCGTGAAATAGCTTTTTCATTTAACTCTATTATCGCTCATTACCGCCCTTTATCGATAGTGACGCTTGAAGCGAGCACCTAATCCAATTTTTTAGTTAGGTGCTTTTAGTCATTGTGTGCATCAAAGTATGCCGTTTAGGCTAGTTGCAAGCACAAACCGCTCACTATCTTTCCATCACATAAATACACTCTACGAGGTTCTAGACGTGTCTAATAAACAAACCTTACTTAGCAATATCGGCGTTCAAGTTGTCATTGCTATGATCATTGGTACTGCCGTTGGTGCTTTTATGGGCGAAAGCGCTGAAATGTTCGCACCTTTGGGAGCTATTTTTATCAACTTGATAAAAATGCTGGTTATTCCACTGGTCGCCGTGGCGCTTATCTCAGGTGCAGCGGGGCTAGGTAACAGCACCAACGCAGGAAAAGTGGGGCTATTAACCCTAGCCTACTTTGGCTTCACCTCAGCCCTAGCTGTAGCGCTTGCGCTAATAATGGGCGAAGTGTTTAAGCCTGGTATTGGTATTGATGTATCATCGGTGCAAGGCATGTTCTCTGGCGAATATGCCTCTAAAGGTGAGCTACCCTCTTTTTGGGCAACCGTGACAGGCATGATCCCGACCAATGTGTTTGCGTCATTAACTAACGCTAACATTCTACAAATTTTAGTGTTTTGCTTATTCTTCGGCATTGCCCTTTCCAAACAGCCGAAAAAGAGCCGTGAGCCTATTTTAAATGGGGTAAACACCATTGTTGATGCCATGGTGTGGATGATTAACTGCGTAATGAAAATTGCCCCTATCGGCGTTTTTGGCTTGATGGCAGAAGCAGTAGGCACATTCGGCTTTTCCGCGCTCATGGTAGTGTTCAAACTTTTCTTAGTGTTTACTGCTGCTATTTTAGTGTTTGGTTTTGTGATCTACCCCCTACTGGTTCAACTATTTACAAAGACCTCAGCTAAGTCTTTTCTTGTTGCGATGAAAAAGCCGCAAGCAGTGGCGTTATCAACGGCATCATCGATGGCAACGCTGCCAGTTACTATGAATACTGTAGAAAACGAACTGGGTGTAAGAAATGCAACGGCGTCGTTTGTACTGCCGTTAGGTGCCACCATTAATATGAGCGGAAACGCTATCTATTACGGCTTAGTGGCGGTGTTTTTTGCGCAGCTTTTCAATATCGATTTATCCATGGGCGCCTATGTCGCTATTATCCTAACTTCTACCCTTGGCGCCGTTGGACAAGCAGGAGTACCTGGCCCGTCATTCTTGGTCGTTGCCGTATTACTTGCTGCAGGCATTCCTATTGAAGGCTTACCTTTGTTGTTTGCCCTCGACAGAATTTTCGACATGATCCGTACCGCCCTGAACATTACCGGTGACGCGGCTTGTGCCGTGATTATTGATACTATTGCTATTGATAAAACTGATATTGATGATAGTGCTATTGATAAAACTAACATGGATGATAGTGCTATTGATAAAACTAACATGGATGATAGTGCTAGCGATGCGACCTTTAAAGAAAAGGTGGGCACAGATAAAAGCTAGATAAATGTGCATCCAATTGGCAGTGAAAATGCCATAAAGTAATAAGTTTTACAGCAAAAGAAAAAGGTGGTCACTTCACAGTGCCACCTTTTTTTAACCGTGCTAGCAATATATAGCTTAAGTTAGTTTGGGTTATTGTGCTTGTTTAGCGCCTTTGTTTTTCACATACTTTTCAAGCCACTGGTCTTGTTCCCAAAGGGTGTGCAATACGCTTTCTTTTGCACGGTATCCATGACTTTCTTTTGGCAGCATAACTAATCGTGTCACTGCGCCTAAGCCTTTTAAAGCGTTAAAATAACGTTCACTTTGCATAGGGTAGGTTCCCGAATTATTGTCTGCTTCGCCATGTATGAGTAAAAGTGGCGTCTTCATTTTTTCAGCGTGCATAAATGGCGACATAGTGTAATACACGTCTGGCGCATCCCAGTAATGGCGCTCTTCCGACTGAAAACCAAACGGGGTCAGTGTACGATTGTAGGCACCAGAACGGGCAATACCGGCAGCGAACAGATCCGAATGGGACAACAGGTTTGCCACCATGAAGGCACCGTAGCTATGACCGCCCACCGCGACACGCTCTGGGTCAATAAGCCCTTTTTCGTCTAGCGCATCAATTGCTGCCTTTGCGTTGGCAACTAGCTGAGGCCTAAAGGTGTCGTTAGGCTCTTCGTCTCCCTCCCCTACAATAGGGAAAGAGGCATCGTCTAACACAACATAGCCTTTGGTTACCCAATAGATAGGCGAGCCGTACCATGGATAAATAAAACGATTAGGGTTTTGTGTATTTTGACCTGCGCTAGATTTATCCTTAAATTCTTCTGGGTAAGCCCATAGGATCATAGGGTAGCGTTTGCCCTCTTCGTAATCTGTTGGCAAATATAAGGTACCTGTTAAATCTAAACCGTCATTACGCTTGTACGTAATCACCTCTTTCTTAACGTTTTGAATGCTTTCGAAAGGATTTTCAAAGTGGGTTAACTGAGTCAGCGTGTTATCTTTTAAACTACGGAAATAGTAGTTCGGGTAATCTCGCTTAGACTCAATTCTTACCAACAAGCGTTCGTTTTCCATATTGAAATCGCGCAAGTCTTCAAATTTATCTGTGTATTCACTTAAATAAACCCGTGATGTTTCAAGGGTGTTAAGATTGAACTTATCTAAGAACGGAAACTGCCCTTCGGGCGTAAACCCATCTCCCAGCAAAAACGCATTCTCGCCATCTAGCGCCAGTACATCTTTGAAGTATTCATTTTTGCGGGTAACAAAGCTGCCTGGGTCGCTGTATTTATCTTGATAGCTTCGATTTGAGATAATCTTTGCAGGCTTACTTTGGTCAGGGCTAAACAGATAGGTTTTGAGATTGCGGGTATTCCACCAATAATCCATGGCTACCGCAGTACTGTCGTCGCTCCAAATAAAACGGTAAAACCTGTCTTCTGTTTTAAGGATTTGCTCGGCATCGCCACTAAATGGCGCATCAAGCTGCATAAGCTTGTCACGGTGCATTACCTCTTTCTCAGGGTCTCCCCCGTCTAGCGCTTCAGCGTATACAATTGTATTTGGTTTATCGTTACGCCACTGTACATCGCGAGGCCCAGTACGAACAGCCATGAAGCCTTGTGGTAAATCTTCAATAAGCGGAACGTCGACAAGTGTTTTAGCTAGCGTTCCATTTTTATTATACAAGCTGATAGTGTGAGGAAAGCGGCGGTAGGTCACCAAATAAGAAAACGGGGTGTTGTACTCCTGCACCATCACGTAGTCGCCGGCAGGAGATACGCTAATATCGCCATACATTCCCGACGCTAGCCAAGGTGAAGGCTCACCTTTTAGTGGCACTTCATAAATTTCAGAACGGGCTAATTGCTCAAAATTAAACTCGTCGTTTTTGTTTTTCAGCAAGTCTTGATATGTGCGGTTTTGCGCTTTTTTACCGTCGCTTACTGAAATCGTTGGGCCCGTTGGCACTGCTACGCTGGTGTCGATCAAGTCTTTTCTATCTTTGGGTACGACTTTTACCAAAAGTGAAAGACTATCTGCATTCCAATTTAAGGTATCGCCCATATTCGCATTTATGGGTTTATCAAAAAGCTTTCTCGCCGCTGCCGCTTTGATATCGAGCACCCATAGCTCAACACCTTTACTTGTAGTGTGAGTGAACGCCATATAGCGCTGATTCGGTGACCAAGAAAAGTTGGTAAGACGCGGGGTTTCAGGCATGCCTTTAACAGCAATGCTATCTTTACTCCCTACGCGCTGAACCTCTAATTTATTATAATAAGTGACACGACTTCCAATGTTGGTGACAGGGTCAATTCTAAGACCTGCTAAGCGAAGCTCTTCTTTCGATAAGTCTTCTATCGACTTATAGTTATCGCGAAACAACAGCACCATATTCTTTTGTGCGTCATCTACGAGGGTCGCTGGCGCTAGCGTAACATCTACTAAATCTAGAATTTCTTTAGACGGTTTTTGATACTGAAGGCCATCCTGCGCAAATAGCTGACAGGAGCATGCGGCAAATAGGACAAACATCCATTTTCGTAGCATTCTATTTCCTTAATAAGTTTTTTGAGGGTAATAAACAAAAAAAGCGAGACATTGCGCCCGTTGACAAACAACGGGCTCTAGCCTCGCTCTAATTGGTGGATAAGCGCATACTTTAAAAACTATACACTTTTTGTATTTATACCGGCGTCGTTTTTACTGCAGTACCACTAATGCTCACCATTAGCATGCTGCCTTTATCTCCAATTACTTGATAGTCTAAATCTATACCAACCACAGCGTTTGCGCCCATGCTTCTTGCTTCATGCTCTAGTTCGGTAAACGCTAGTTTTCGCGCAGTGGTAAGCTCTTCTTCATAAGACCCCGAGCGTCCGCCTACAATATCGCGAATAGATGCGAAAAGATCTTTAAACACATTTGCGCCCATTACGGCCTCGCCCACAACAATACCGTAATAAGCCTCAATTTTGTGACCTTCCAAGGTTGGGGTAGTTGAAACAATCATGCGTAACTCCTTTTAATGTGAACTATTAATCTACCGCTATTAGACATAACCGCCTAACTATTGTCTTTAAACCATTGCTTAATGGTCTCAACAAGTGCTTGCTCTTTATTAGTGTCATAGGCCACTGTAGGCTGATTACCCCATACAGGTTTTGGCCAAGCACAGTCGTTTTCAAAACGCGCGACGTGGTGTACATGAAGCTGTCTTACCACGTTACCTAATGCGGCTACATTTAGTTTTAATGGTGAAAATATGGCTTGCATCGCCTTTGAAGCCAGCGCAGATTCTCTTAGTAAGACCACCTGGTCATCTTCTGATAAATCGATAATTTCCGCGATATCATTTTTCATAGGCACCAGTATGAGCCACGGAAACTGGCTGTCGTTCATCAACAGTACACGACACAGCGAGAGATCACAGACAAAAAATGTATCATTGTGTAAACGGCTATCAAGTTTAAACATCTAGCTTATCCAGGGTGGTAGGCACTACGGTTAATAAGGCGCGTTGCCCAATGGCCACCTTTGCGTTAGGAAAAACAATAGCTTCACCGTCTTGCTCAGCAACGTATTCTTTGCCTGGTTCAGACGCCAACACTGTGCCTTTAGGGTAGTCAGTGAAGTTTGGGGTATCGTCGTCAAAATGGAGTGTAAACTCTTCTTCCTGGCGGTTTATTACTTGGTTCACGCGGTAGATATCAAGGTCGTCCATATTTACCGAAGGTGAAAAGTCTTGTTCCGTTATAAGCTGCATGAGTGCGTTTTTAGCATCAGCAAACCGGCTCATGTCGTTCTGCCCAAACGGGCGTACTTTTCCAAGTTCAACGGTAAACGCATGGGCGTTATATTGATAAGAAGAAAAATAACTAAATGTGGTGGTTGAACTTTCAGAAAGTAGAATGGTTTTTACCCCACACGCTGCAAGGAAGGCAAGCTGCCCTTTACTGTGAACTCTGTCGTGAAGATAAGGATATACCGCAAACTTTTCATTTTTAGAAGCGCGTATTGCCGTGTGCAGGTCGTAGTGATAACGGGTGCCTTCAGCCGCTTCAAAGAAAGACGCTACCGCCTCTTCTAACTGCTTAGCACGCACACGTTCGGCGTTCACTAAACCCTCACCTTTTGAGTGCGCGCCGCTAAACAATCGGTTCATGTTCTCTTCGACAAAGCGCTCAGCAATATCCATGGCCGGTAAATTACCGAATAAAAACAGCACATCATGTGCTAACGTCATTGCCCCTGTAAGGATACCTTTAACCAACTCATCACAAATTTCGATAGGTGCAGTTTCATTACCATGAACACCACAGGACAAAACAATGCGTTTACTTGGCGTAGAGGTAGGCTGTACGGAGAAACTAATGATGCCAGGCGCAGTGATACTAACGTCGGTACCATTGGCTAGCGTAAATTGGTGAGCACGTTCGAATAACTCGGGTTGACGGCGAGAAAGTGTTAAAAAATGGCCGCTTTCGATAAGTTCTTGCATAAGTGTGAGCTTTGTTGACTTTGTCTAATCTCGAATGACTTAAGTGTACCGAGACAGTCTATCAAAATCACCTAATCTCAAGGTTTTATTGCGCTAGGCTGTAACTAATAAATAACGCTTTCACGTAATGGTAGCGATATTTTGCATGCCCAGGCCGCGCTTCAATAACCAGAGCATAGCAACATTTAACTTAAATCGGTGACCAAAATTGAAAAGTCTAGAAACCAAGATGCAATAAAGTGCAAAGCCACTGAGGTTTATTGCGATTGACTAGCGTTGGCAGTAGTTAGGCCTGTGCCCTTCTTGGCGAACTACCGACAATAATCTCTTGCTGAGTAAGTTGAACAAATTCAGTAAAAGGTACGGCACGAGAGAATAAATACCCCTGCCCTTGGGAAACCCCGACTTCTCGTAGAATATGAAGCTGCTCTACGGTTTCAATACCTTCAGCGACTACACAACACCCCTTAGCGTGACCTATAACTTTTGCAGCTTCAATAATCGCCCTGTTGACCGGATGTGTTTCTAATTCCATGACAAAAGATTTGTCTATTTTAAGCGCATCAATATCTAGGTCGCGAATATAGGCAAGGTTAGAATATCCTTTGCCGAAGTCATCTACCGATATAGCCACACCAAGACTTCTTAGCTCATCTAGCTGTTTTTTCACCATTAGTGAATTGGATAGCGCAACGTCTTCGGTGAGTTCTAATTCAATGAGGGATAGCGGCAAACCATAGGTATCACTTAACATTCTCAGTGTAGGTATTAACTGATTGTCGTAGAGCTGAGTAGGTGAAATGTTTACCGACAGAACAATCGGCATTCGTAGCCCATCCAGTTCAGCGAGTGCTCTAAACGCTTGCTCCAACGTCCAGTAGCCCAGTTCATTCATCATGTTGTATGACTCTGCGGCTTCAATTAACGGCCCGGGAAACAATACACCGTCAAGAGGATGGTTCCAACGCAACAGGCACTCAGCCCCCACAACTTCAAGGGTATTCAGGTCAACTTTGGGTTGATAATAAAGCTCAAGTTCATTTTGGGAAAGTGCTCGCTTTAGGTCCGCTTTTAGCGCCAAACTTCTGCCCGTATCAGATTTGTCTGACTTGGTCAGTGCAAAGTAGTTTTCGTATTTATTCTCTTTGGCCTGCTTTAATGCAGATTCTGCACGAGATACAAAAGCGGTAATCTCAAACCCATCGTTTTCGCCGCATACCACGCCAACATTAAAATCAGCAATAAATGCCGTGCCGTCATAATGCATAGGTGTTTTGAAATGCTCTACAAGGCGCTCGAACATTTGTCGCATTACGGTTTCTTTATTTTCGTTGGGAAAAACAATTCCAAATACATCGCCGCTAATTCGGCCGATAAGCACATGTTGCCCAAAAAGGTGTTGAATACGATTAGCAATTTCAAGCAAGAAACGGTCGCCAACGTGAATACCTAAACTCGTTGTTACATCTGAAAAACGCACTACATCAACCAGCATCAAAGAAATAGAGGTACTTTGAGACGCCTGCTTTAAAACGCTATCGATAAACGCATAGCGATTGGGAATGGTTGCCAGTGATCTATGTTGGCTCATGATGTTTTCCTTGAGCTTTACGCTTCTAGGTACTAAAAACAACTACTTATATAAGACCATGCCGATACAAATGGCGCAACGACACGTGCGTATAATTTTGCATACCTTCTTATACTTTTGTACAACATTGTTTAATTCTGTGCCCCTGTTTGGCCAATAGCTACTTAACTATCGTTAATAAAATACCAAAGAAACCTTTCAAGTAAGGCAATACCTCGTGAGGGTGCACTGATTTAACAATATAGACGCTTTTTAAAGAGGTAATAAAAAAACCCGGCTAGTTTAACACTGCCGGGTTCTTTCTATACGCTTCTGCGATTAGCTTTCAATCTTACACGGTGAAAGCTTCCAAACGCGCTCAACGTAGTCACGAATTGAGCGATCTGAAGTGAACTTACCCATCTTCGCTGTGTTGATAATAGCCATTTCCGCCCAGCGCTCTTTGTCGCGATACGCAGCATCAACGGCTATTTGCGCGTCAGAATAGGCGCGGAAATCCGCTAGCACCATGTAGGGGTCGCCGTTATCTAGCAGGCTTTGCTTGATAGATACCAGAGCTCCTGGTTTACCCGGCGTGAAATAATCGGTTTCTAACCAATCCAGCACCGCTTTAATCTCAGGGTCTTTGTAGTAGTAATCGTGCGGGTTGTAGCCGCTAGCCTTAAGCTCGTTCACTTCTTCTACAGTCAGACCGAAGATAAAGATGTTGTCATCACCTACTTCTTCAGCAATTTCAACGTTGGCCCCGTCAAGTGTACCAATAGTAACCGCACCATTGAGTGCAAGCTTCATATTACCTGTACCTGATGCCTCTTTACCTGCCGTACTGATTTGCTCAGACACGTCTGCTGCAGGGATCATTTTCTCTGCAAGCGACACGCGGTAGTTTGGTAAGAATGCCACTTTGATCTTGTTGTTGACGCGCGGGTCGTTATTAATCTTGTCAGCAACTTTGTTAATCGCGTAAATAATGTCTTTTGCAAGCTTGTAGCCCGGCGCTGCTTTTGCACCGAATACAAATACACGCGGGTGCATATCGTAATCTGGATTTTCAAGAATACGACGGTACAACGCCATAATATTAAGTAGTGCTAAGTGCTGACGTTTATACTCGTGCAAGCGCTTAATTTGCACATCGAAAATAGCGTTTACGTCTACTTCTATATCCAATGACTTGCGAATCTCTTCTGCTAGCAACTCTTTATTCTCAAGCTTCACTTTCATAAATTGCTTTTGGAACGTTTTGTTGCTTGCGAATTTTGCCAAGCCCTGTAGCTTGTCTAAATCTCTTGGCCAATCATCACCTATTTTCTTATCAATAAGCTTAGATAGCCCAGGGTTACATGCTTTCAGCCAGCGACGCGGCGTAATACCGTTGGTCACGTTAGTAAGCTTACCCGGGTAGAGTTCGTCAAATTCAGGGAAAAGCGATGATTTAACTAGGCGAGAGTGCATTTCTGCCACGCCGTTAACCGCAAACGAGCCAATTACCGAAAGGTGACCCATTCGCACCATCTTTTCGTTACCTTCCTCAATGATTGAAAGCTTAGCCTTCATTGCATTGTCGCCAGGCCACTTCTTATCAACCTCTGCCATAAAGCGGTGATTGATTTCGTAGATGATTTCCAAATGACGAGGAAGAATTTTCTCAATCATGCGGGCAGGCCACTTTTCAAGCGCTTCTGGCAGCAAGGTATGGTTGGTATAGGCGAATACTTTGGTACAGATACCCCAAGCTTCGTCCCAACCTAACTCTGCGCGATCTACAAGAATACGCATTAGCTCTGGTATTGAAATAGCTGGGTGAGTGTCGTTTAGCTGAATAACAACCTGGTCTGCGAAACGGCTCCAATCGTCACCGTGGGCGCGCTTGTAACGACGAATAATATCTTTTAGCGAGCACGAGCAGAAGAAGTATTGCTGAATAAGGCGTAGCTCTTTACCCGCTTCGGTTTCATCATTTGGATAAAGCACTTTTGAGATGGTTTCTGCCTGCACGTTTTCACGCTGTGCATCAACGTAGCCACCCGCATTAAACACGTCCCAATTAAAGTAATCAGACGCTTCTGACTGCCACAAACGCAGTACGTTTACGGTTTTACCTTCGTAGCCTACAACCGGAATATCCCATGGTACACCTTTTACAATAGAACCAGGGTGCCACTCTTTAAGCACGCGACCATTTTCGCCGTACTTTGTTTCTACGTAACCATAAAGAGAGACTTCTTGTATAGATTCTGGACGGCAAATTTCCCAAGGGTTACCGTAATCACGCCAGCTATCTGGGCGCTCGATTTGCGCACCGCTCTTAATTTCCTGACGGAACAGACCGTGTTCGTAGTGAATACCATACCCAATAGCAGGCAATTCCATGGTAGCTAGGGAGTCAATAAAACACGCTGCTAGTCTGCCAAGGCCGCCGTTACCAAGCGCCATGTCAGGCTCTTCTTCAAGAATATCTGAAATCTCAACGCCTAGCTCTTTCAGTGCGCCGCCAGCAACGTCGAACAAGCCAAAGTTTTGCAGGTTGTTTGAAAGTAAACGACCCATAAGGAATTCGGCCGAGAAGTAATGAACGGCGCGGGTGTCGTTCAAATAGTGACTCTTCTGCGTTTTGCGCAATCCTTCAAGCACTTGCTCTTGAATAGCCGCACAAGTAGCTTTCCACCAGGCGTGGTTGTTTGCTTTGTTTTCGTCGGTGCCTAGCGTGCAGTGTAAGTGTTTGATAACCGCTGCTTTGAATGCAGCCTTATCGATCACTGGAGAGGGTTGCGTCTTGGTCGCTTTTGCGTTCATTTTGCGTCTCACTCTTAAGTAAAAGCGGTGTTCACACACCGAAAGCGTAATTTAATTACAGAATAACTTCAGAATATGACAGCAATATAGCAGTGACTCACACCTAATGTTGTAATAATTTTGTTAAAATAACAAGAAAGCCGCATGAATTCGTATGCATTCATGCGGCCTTTTACATTTTAGTTACAAACAAACCGCTAAAGCGATTTATTTTTGTACTTATTTAATAATTTTACCCACCAGCGTTTCAGCTTCGCCAATTAACTCTTGTAAGTGGCTTTCACCATTGAAGCTTTCTGCGTAAATTTTGTAGATCTGCTCGGTGCCAGATGGGCGAGCTGCAAACCAGCCGTTTTCTGTTGATACTTTAACACCACCAATGGCTGCATTATTACCCGGAGCGTGAGTTTGCACAGAAGTTATAGACTCTCCTGCTAAGGTATCGCTAGTGACTACAGACGCATCCATCGCTGAAAGTTTCTGCTTTTGCTCAAGGGTCGCTGCTACGTCTACACGGCTGTATACCGGTGCTGCAAATTTTTCCGTTAGCGCTTCGTAGTGCTCGCCAGGATCTTTGCCTGTAACGGCTAGAATTTCTGCTGCCAACAAACAAAGAATAAAGCCATCTTTATCTGTTGCCCACGTGCTTCCATTACGCTCTAGAAAAATACCACCCGCACTTTCTTCACCAGCGAAACCAATAGTGCTGTTAGATAGACCCTCTACAAACCATTTGAAGCCAACAGGCATTTCAGCCAGCGGCTTACCTAGACTATTCGCTACGCGGTCAATCATGCTGCTAGATACGAGTGTCTTGCCGATATTCAAGTCACTTGGCCAGTCTGGACGGTGGGTATAAAGATAATTAATTGCCACGGCCAAATAGTGGTTAGGGTTCATCAGCCCTGCGCTTTTGCACACGATACCATGACGGTCGAAATCTGGATCGTTGCCCCATGCTAAGTCAAAGTTGTCTTTTAGCTCAATTAACCCTGCCATGGCGTAAGCAGATGAACAATCCATGCGAAGCTTGCCGTCTTTGTCACGACGCATAAAACCAAACTGAGGGTCGACAGCATCATTAACCACCGTAATGTCTAACCCGTATTTTTCAGAAATACGCGACCAATATCCTACTCCGGCGCCACCCAGTGGGTCTGTGCCTAGCTTTAAGTTCGCTTTTGCAATCGCTTCCATGTCGATGACTTTGGCTAAGTCCTCGATGTAAGGCTCCATAAAGTCTTCTTCACGGACCAGTTTGCGCTCGGTAGCTTGGCGAATATTAATACGCTGAACATCTTTGTTGCCATCAGCAATTAACGTGTTTGCGCGATCTTGAATTTGCTTAGTTACATCGCTATCGGCAGGGCCACCGTGTGGGGGATTGTATTTAAAGCCGCCGTCTGAAGGAGGGTTATGAGAAGGTGTAATAACGATCCCGTCCGCCTTGTCTTTATTATCAGCACGATTATAACGAATGATAGTGCGGGAAATAACAGGCGTTGGCGTATAACCCATGCTTTCATTATCTGCACGTTGCACCACAACATCTACGCCGTTGGCACATAAAACTTCTATTGCAGTGATCATGGCCGGTTCAGATAACGCGTGGGTATCTTTACCAACGTATAGCGGGCCGTCAATGCCTTCTTGCTTGCGGTATTCTACCAAAGCTTGGCAAATTGCACTGATGTGAGTATCGGTAAAGGTAGCGTTTGAAGCGGTACCTCTGTGGCCTGAGGTACCGAAGGAAACCGCTTGGCCCGGGTCATTCATATCCGGTTTGTAGCTGTAATACTGGCTCACCAACTGTGGTACGTTAATGAGTTGTTCCTTTGCTGCATGCTCTCCAGCCTGCGGATGTAATGCCATGAAAAAAGTCCTTATTTAGAAGTTTCGTTATTTGTTGCTTGGCTTGCTATTTACCTTCTGAAGAGAAACGCGCGACGACGGTTTCAATTACATCAGGTTGATAACCTAGGTTACGCAAAACTTGTTCCAGCATGTTCGTTTTCTTGGCAGTGTTATTATTTGTCACCACCCAGAACGGGCTATCTGGGATAGCTTTGGGATTTGTACTGCTGCCATTTTCAAGTAACGCTTCCTTACTTGTCGCAAAGTAAGTACGGTTTTTACCCTTAATGCTTTCAACACGCGCAAAATTTTCTGCATTAAGCTTGTGCGCTGCACTTAAAACAAACAAGAACTGATCAACCCGTTTAGTAAAGGTGCTCAATGCATCTTTTGACACGGCATCCAAAATGTCTCGCTTGGTGTGGGCGTCGTTTGAAAGCGATGTTTCAGTAGCCGCCGCTGGCTTTTTCACAGCTTTGGTGCCAGCGGATGTTTTCGCTGCAGCAGTTTTTGCAGGCGTGGCCTTTGCTGGCGCTTTCTTCGCCGCAGTTCTATTAACCGAGGCTTTTTTCGTTGTTGACCTTGCCGAAGCGTTAGACGCTTTTGTAGCAGTTTTGGCTGATGGTACTTTAGGCTCCACTTCTGCTTCTACCGCCGAGCTTGGTTTACTTGTCGACTCTGTAACGTCTGCACTTTTTGTTTCGCTTGTTTTTGCAGGCGTCGATGAAGCTTCACTAGGCTTTGAGCCCTGCGATACAGCTCCGTCTTCAGGTAAAAGTAAACGTCTTAAAATTTGCGATGCACTCTCACCAATATGCTTAGTCTGGCTGGCGATGAAGGCATATAAATCGTCATCTATTTCAATGCTTTTCATAACTACTTCCTTTTTAAGAGGCACCATTATAGACAACACAATTAAAGTACGCAGCACTTAATAGCAGATGTTTTGAGGAATCGTGAATATTAAAGGTTGAACAGACCCATTGCATACCAACGTATAGATTTACAAAGGTATAAGAATAGAAAGCGATACCCTATCGTTGCTACTATGATTAAAACTATCGTCATTAGCATGACAGAGTATTTTTAAATAAAAGTGACAAAACTATGCGCCAAGATATTATTCGTATTCAGCAAGCTCTTAGTCAAAAAATTATTGGTAAAGAGCACCAGTTGAAACTTGCCATTACGTGTTTACTGGCCAATGGTCACTTGTTAATTGAAGACTTACCTGGAATGGGGAAAACCACCCTTTCACATGCCCTCTCACAAGTTTTTGGTCTTCAATATGCGCGTATTCAGTTTACGTCAGACTTACTTCCTTCCGACATGTTGGGCGTAAACATTTTTCACAGTCACGAAAGCGATGAGCAAAAACGCTTCTCTTTTAAACACGGCCCTATTTTCAGCCAAGTAGTTCTGGCCGACGAATTAAATAGAGCAAGCCCTAAAACTCAAAGTGCCCTATTAGAGGCAATGGAAGAGCGCCAAGTGAGTATTGATGGTGTGACCCACGCACTTCCCTCGCCTTTTTTTGTGATTGCTACGCAAAACCCTAGCTATCAATCTGGCACTTACCCTTTACCAGAGTCTCAGCTAGACCGCTTCTTTATGCGTATTTCACTGGGCTATCCTGCTTGGGAAGCCGAAAAAGCTATGCTTTTGCAGCAAGACGCTTCAGCGCCTCTCAGCCAAATTCTAACTGAAGCAAATTTACACCAAATGCAAAGTGAAGTGTCTGCTATTCATACGAGCGATGCCATTCTTGACTATATTTTGCGACTGGTAAGCGAAAGCAGAGAGAGCGGCGACTACCCTAACCCGCTTTCACCGAGAGCAAGCCGAGCAATACTTCAAGGTGCTAAGGCATGGGCATATGTGTGTGGTAGAGATTATGTGACGCCCGACGATGTTCAGGCTGTATTTGTGGCAATTACCGCACACCGATTAAGTTTATCTTCCCACCAAGGTGCTCAGGGACAACATAACCAAACTTTTGATGGAGAGAAACTGAGCCAAAAATTACTTAATAGTATCGACCCATTAGCAGCGTAGTATTTATGGATTGTCGGAGTATTACACGTGCGTAAAGTGCCTGCCTCCTTATCAAATTACTTCAAGCAGCGACTACTGAAGTGGCTAGATAAACGTGTTCCGGCTTCCCCCGAACATCACCTAAACTTGAACAGTATTTTTATACTACCAAGTGGGTTTGGCTGGTCGTTTATTATTTTGTCGCTGTGCTTGTTTTTACTCGGGACCAACTATCAAAACAACTTGATGTTACTGCTTAGCTATTTGTGCTTAAGCATTATGCTACTCACGTTGTTTTACACTCATAAAAACTTTGCCCGTCTAGCTCTTAAAGCTCTTCCGCCCGACTCATTTCATTGCAACTTAGACGGTGAAATACACCTTCAGATCATTCCTCATAAGAACACTCCAACGAAACCCTGCAGTGGCGTACTGTCGGTAAAGTGGCTGAATGTAGTGCGCACAGCAAATACTCACACTCAAAAAACAACTGATGGCGACACATCAGCATTTTTAGAGCGAAACTTTAGCTTTGCGTTAAATACACATCTAGGCTCAAACAAAGGCCAGCGACAAAGCCTCAGGGTACCTTTGCAAATACCAAAGCGAGGGCTATTCACTTTGGGTCGAATGACCATCGCCTGTGACTTTCCTCTTGGGCTTTATAAATGCTGGACTCACCTTGATTTTGATCAGCAAGTTATTGTGTATGCCAAGCCTCAGGAAGGCCCTATCACTATCAATAGGATTGCCAATACAGATGAGTCAAAAAATGTTAGTGAATTGAGCCACCCAACCAGTAGCGAAGACTTTTACGCATTGAAGGATTACGAAGTTGGACAGCCACTTAACCGGGTATCGTGGAAGCATGTGGCTAAAAATGGAAACTGGGTTTCTAAATCTTTTACTTCTCTGCAAAGCGACAGCTATATACTTTCAATACCGTCTAATACGGATTTAGAAACTGCGGTTTCGGCGCTTACTCATGCCGTACTTTCTTTGACAAAAGCGGGCTCTTGGACAAAAGCGGAATTTGGGTCAAGTGCAAAACGCGGGTTCGGTGTACAGTTCAAAGGACTAAATATTGCGCCTGACCATGGAGCTGAGCACATACATGAATGCCTTAGCGCACTTGCTTGTTTAGCGTCTGCAAGTAACACAAGCCATAATACGTCATCGTTCACCTCAACAACAAACAGGCCCGTATCTTTAGCTTCCAAGCAAAAGAAGAAGATGAGGCCTTTAAAGTGAGTATCCTTACTTCTAGGCAGTTTTCACAATTAGCTGTTTTAAAAAGCGTATTTAGCCAACCCCAATCTGTGGCTGTTCTTCTACTTTGCGCAGCCTTTTCCCTAATACTCTCTACGCTTACCTCACCTTTAATGATATGGGTATTGATGCTTAGCGGGTGTGCTGTGGTGGTGAGGGTTGCAGGCCTTAGCACACTGCACAACTTACCTACTTCACGTACGGTGAATTTACTTGCTGTACTTGCCGTATTTGCTTTGTCTTGGTTTGGTTTCTCAGTAGGTCTTCTTGATAGCATGATTAATTTGTTGACGGTAGCGTGCGCCTTAAAAATCATGCTTGTTAAAAATAAGCGAGATTTTCACCTGCTAATATGTACCAGCTTATTCTTAATCGGCTGCGGTTTTATTTCGTCACTGAGTGTATTTGCATGGATAGGCTATACAGCTATATTAGCATTACTGCTCGTCGCAACGGCCATTTATCACGGTGCTGGTGTTTCTATAGCGAGAAGCGTTAGATTCGTCAGTATACTTATCGTTCAAGCTTTTCCCATTGCGCTACTTTTATTCCTATTATTGCCTCAGCTTCCGCCCCTTTGGCAAATGCCCACGTCAAAATCCACGGAAACCGGGCTTTCCGATACAGTGACGCCTGGTGATATAGCATCACTTGCTAGCTCATCTGAACTTGCTTTTAGTGCTACCTTCAATAGTGAAGAAGAGGTTCCCGATGCGCCTTTGAGATACTGGCGTGCAATGACACTCGAGCATTTTGATGGAAAAACCTGGTCTATCAGTAACAAACGCAAACAAGCCGAGCAACAGTTAGCTTCTATGGGTAGATCAACGCCTCTATCCATCCTAGCAGTAAAAGAATTATCCCTTGTAACCGACTATGAATTAATTGTAGAGCCGACTCAACAAAGGTGGCTATTCGCGCTAGAACCTTCATCGCCTAATAACCTTAAGAACAGTATTACTGTCAGCACGCTATTTGATTATACCTTGCGTGCCGATACGCCTATATCCAGCAAAAAAGCCTTTTATTTACGCTACTTTTCAAACGCACCGATCATAAACGGTATAGGAAACTTTGAAGCGCAACTAAATTTGCAAGTTTCAACAAATGGCAACCCCGAAGCCAGGGCTTGGGGACAAGCACTAGCCAATCAATACAGCAATACTATTGAGGTCGTCAATGCGGTAATGCGAGAATTCAATCAAGGGGGGTTCCGCTATACCCTTTCCCCAAATGCTATGCCCGTGGACCCTATAGACAGCTTTTTATTTGAGCAACGGGCCGGCTTTTGCGCTCACTATGCTGGCGCTATGGTATACGTGCTTCGCGCAGCTGGCGTACCGGCTAGAATGGTAACAGGCTACCAGGGTGGTAGCGCACTAAGTGATAACGTCCTTCAAGTAAGGCAGTACGATGCCCATGCATGGGTAGAAGCCTTAATAGACAGTAAGTGGATACGTTTCGACCCCACCAGCATGGTCGCGCCGTCTCGATTATCTTTTGGGCTTGAACACGCATTAGAAGAATTAGGGGAGTCACGCGAAACAACCATATTAAGTGAATTTGGCAATTCTGCATTTTTTGCAACCTTGCAAGGCTGGTTTCAGCAACTCGATTATTCGTGGAGCAAGTGGGTGCTGGGTTTCGATAATACAGCCCAGACCAACATGCTTGAGGAACTATTAGGCGCGCTGACTCCGCAGAAAATGCGTGCAGTATTTTTATCGGCTCTTGGGTTAATCGGGCTCATATTGGCGCTATATTTTTTACCCAAAAAACAAAAGGTCCACTTGTCGCCTTCGTATCGCATATTGCTAAAAGCGATAAAGCTTGTTGAAACAAAGACAGGGGTACGTAGAGATAACAAAACCTTATCAGCTTATATAAATCAAACCAGCGCTTATTTACCCCCGCATGCAGCCAGGTCATTTAAAAAACTCTGCGAGATATTTGAGCGTGAGCGTTATGCAAAGAGGGATCGAAGCTCTGATAGACATGAAGTCATGAAGCTTCAATTAAAAACACTCAAACAGTCTCTCAAATAAAGATCCTATCTAAAAGCGTAAGTGCGCTTGTGAAATAGATATCGACATTGCACCTTAAACATTCACGCCCCCACCTTTTTAGTGCAAATGGCTGAATTTCTATCAGGACTACTTTTTACTTCCGCCTAAAAAAATAAGCTTAATATAATGTTTTAAATAGATTTTTTTAAAACCATCGCTTATTTTTCATCTATTGGCACTTTTTTGGCTACTTCTTTGGTGTTTTAAAACCATAGTTATTAAAGTTCGAAGCGATGGCTGCTATGTAATATTGCTTAGGAACTTTGGTGTACAAAGGCGTGCACATATAAAGCGTTTAAAAAATTACGACTGATAGCTACTACAATGCACAATTTTTGGACAAAGGCGTCCCCAGTTCTTTCTAACGAGAGTGCTGCGGACGCCTTTTTTTGATCTGCAAGAGCGCATGTAGATAGCTAACTTTCGGAACACAACTGGCAACTTATTAATAACGACAACGTGAGGTGAAACCATGGCTTATCTTCTCCCCGCTGAGTTTGCGACCAAAATGGTAGATGCAGGCGAAGCGAAGATTTATATGTCTACACGAGATACTTTAATACGCGCTTATATGGCAGGCGCAATCTTGGCACTCGCTGCCGTTTTTGCAATTACCATAGCCGTTCAAACTGGTATTTTCCTACTAGGAGCCGTGCTGTTCCCGGTTGGCTTTTGTATGCTTTACCTTATGGGTTTCGACCTTTTAACCGGCGTGTTTGTATTAACGCCGCTAGCATGGCTTGCCCAGCGCCCAGGGGTTACCCCGAAACAGATATTACGAAACTGGGGCTTAGTCTTCTTAGGTAACTTCGGCGGCGCATTAACCGTTGCCTTTATGATGTCGTTTATTTTTACCATGGGCTACAACGTAGATGGCGGCGCTATTGCGACCAAGGTTGCCAGTATTGGCGAAGCCCGAACGTTAGGCTATGCAGAGCATGGCGCAGCTGGCTGGTTCACCATTTTCATCCGCGGCATGCTATGTAACTGGATGGTGTCTCTAGGCGTTGTAGGAGCGATGATCTCAACTCACGTAAGCGGTAAGGTGTTGGCTATGTGGATGCCCATCATGCTGTTCTTCTTCATGGGTTTTGAACACTCTGTGGTAAATATGTTCCTTTTCCCATTTGGTCTTATCATGGGCGGTGATTTCTCTGTAATGGATTACTTCATTTGGAATGAAATTCCAACAGCACTAGGCAACCTAGTAGGCGGTTTAGCGTTTACTGGCCTAACGCTTTATACCACCCACGTGAAGACATTGCCAAAGCGTACAATCCCTGTTGATAAAGCAGCGGCATCTCAAACGCTACCTATCTAATAAAGCTATTTAGCCAAACCGCCATCACGACATAAACCTTTATATTAAGTCGTGATGGCAACATTCTTTCCTATTTAAAAGTAAGTCGACAGACCTATGTCCAGGTAACTAGGAAACAAGCAATTGAATATGAATAAGCAAGCAGCGCTAAAAACATCGAACTCCTCGCTACCTTGCACACTTTCAGTAAGTGCTTTTTCAACAACTGGCATCAAAGACATAAACCAGGATGCTTACACCTACCACGTTTCCTCTGACGAGCTAAATCAAAGTAGCATTTTTATAGTTGCTGACGGTGTCAGCAGTAGCACGGTAAGCCAGGTTGCTAGCGATTTTGCCACACGCCAGTTTACTAAGCTGTTTAACATAGCGCCCGAACAATGGACGGTCAAAACCCGCGCCGAAACCATTATTAAAGAAATTAATGCACTGCTTTATACCCGAACGCAGAAAAGCGCTTTTTGCTACACCCCAGAAAAAGGCTATGTGTGCACATTTTCGGTAGCAATCGTAACCGGCAATCGCCTTGACGTATTTCACGTTGGAGATAGCCAAATTCAGGTTGTTACAAGTAATGCTAAAGACCCTATATTGCTAACTCGCCCTCATCGACAAGCATCAGATAGTGAACCTTCACAAACTTACCTTGCTAATGCGTTGGGCGTTACAGCAAGTATCGATATTGACCACACTTCATTAACGTTAACCTCACCAAGTACCATTGCGATAAGTACCGACGGCGTTTATGAATTTGTAGCGCTACCGAGCATACTCAATAAAATAAATAATGCTTATACGCTATCTGAAAACCAAGCTGCTTTAGTGGTACACGAAGCGTTTAACAATGGAAGCGATGATAACCTCACCCTTCTGCTTATAAAAGTCGAGTTCGGTAATATTGATGTTGGTAGTAGTGGTGATATTGATGGTGAACAAAGCTTGATTACGGCTACTGGAGAAATAGATAGCAACTGTCACGGTGTATCTAATGCAGCCGGCTATAATGATGATAAATTACCACTAAAGACTACCGGCGAGTTAGCGTTTACCGAACTTAAAACAGGCGATGAAATAGATGGCTTTAACTTAAAGCGACAGCTTTATACTTCTGCGCGCAGTCATGTATTTATCGCCACGCGACGCACGTCACCCGTTGCAAACCCGTATGATACTGTAGTTGTAAAAACACCAGCCACTGACTTTTCCCAATCACCTGAAATGCTAAACGGTTTTCTAATAGAGAATTGGTTTTTAAGGCGGGTCGACTCACCCCATATTGTAAAAAGCCCCACGTTTACGGACTTGGGTTATAAAAACACACCCACAGCCTTTTATAGCGTGAGTAGCTATGTACAAGGGCAGACCTTGGCACAGTGGTCTATTGATAACCCTACACCTTCATTAGAACAAGTTCGGAATATTGTTGAGCAAGTCTGTAATGGATTACAGGCAATGCATCGCCAGGGCATTCTTCACAGGGATATACGTCCCGACAATATTATCATCAGCGAACTCGGTCACTGTACCCTTATTGACCTTGGATCAGCTGCCTTACAAAATGCCCCCAGTCTTTATAGTGATGCGCCTATTCCTGGCGCAGCACTCTTTGCTGCACCAGAATACTTTTTAGGAAATGTAGGCACCGAGCGCTCTGATTTATTTTCCTTAGCCGTACTCACTTATTACCTTTTATGTGGTCGTTATCCTTACCATACCAAGCTTGCCCACTGTCGCACTTTTGCTGAACAGAAAAAACTAAAATACGAGACGGCGTTAGATCCTAAAAGGCGAATACCTACTTGGGTTGATAGTGCGCTTAAGCGTGCCTTACACATAAACCCTGACAAACGCTACTCTTCGCTTTCAGAGTTTATACACTCGCTGCGCTACCCAAATCCTTCTGAGCACACAACGTATCAGCCCTTAGTAAAGCGCCATCCGCTTTTTGTCTACAAAGCACTAATACTGGCCCTTATTGTTTGCAACCTAGTAACGCTCATTTTGTTTAATTAACCTGTTGAGGAAATACTAATGATTACATCAAGAACACAAGTTACCGACATGATCCAATCAGCCAAAATTCTAAAAGGCATAAAGTGGAGCCAAATTGCTGAGGTTGTAGGTCAGTCTAAAGAGTGGAGTACTGCCGCTTGCTTAGGCCAGATGGCCATGACAAAGCAACAAGCAGAAGCGGTAGGCGAATTACTTGAACTTACCGACGAAGCCATTGCTTGGCTTCAAATCGTACCTTATAAAGGCTCATTACCCACAGAAGTGCCTACCGACCCGCTTATTTATCGCTGGTATGAACTCGTAAATGTATATGGCACTACCTTAAAAGAACTTATCCATGAAGAGTTTGGCGACGGTATTATGAGCGCGATTGATTTCTCAATGGATTTACAGCGTGAGAACGACCCTAAAGGCGACCGCGTGAGCGTAGTTATGTCAGGGAAGTTTTTACCATACAAAATGTACTAAAGCCCAGTGCTTTAGGCATAAAAAAGCCGGTCGAATGACCGGCTTTTTGGTATTTTTTTGAAGCGTTAGCTAACACAAGTTAGCTAACGTTCGCAAAGGCTAATTACTTAGCGTCTTTACGTGCTTTCGCTTCTTCAATTACTTTGTCAGCTACGTTCTGAGGACATGCTGAGTAGTGGCTGAATTCCATAGAGAACTGACCACGACCAGATGTAATAGTACGTAGGTGACCGATGTAACCAAACATCTCAGATAGAGGTACATCTGCTTTGATGCGAACGCCAGTAGCGCCAGCTTCTTGGTCTTTGATCATACCACGACGACGGTTAAGGTCACCGATTACGTCACCAACGTTGTCTTCTGGGCTGAATACGTCAACTTTCATCACAGGCTCAAGAATTTGAGGACCTGCTTTTGGCATTGACTGACGGAATGCACCTTTAGCTGCAATTTCGAACGCGATTGCTGATGAGTCAACTGCGTGGAAACCACCGTCGTATAGCTCAACTTCAACGTCTAGTACTGGGTAACCAGCTAGAGGACCTACTTCCATCATACCTGCGAAACCTTTTTCGATTGCAGGGAAGAATTCTTTAGGTACGTTACCGCCCACAACAGTAGATGTGAACTTGAAGCCAGAGTTAGTTTCGCCTGGCTTGATGCGGTAATCAATCTTACCAAACTGACCAGAACCACCAGACTGCTTCTTGTGCGTGTAGCTGTCTTCAACAGGTAGCGTGATAGTTTCACGGTATGCAACCTGTGGCTGACCAACTTCTAGCTCAACGCCGTAAGTACGCTTCAAGATGTCTACTTTGATATCAAGGTGAAGTTCACCCATACCTTTAAGGATGGTTTCGCCTGAATCTTCGTCAGTTTCAACTTGGAAAGATGGATCTTCTGCTACTAGTTTACCGATAGCGATAGACATCTTTTCGTTAGCGCCTTTGTCTTTTGGCTTAACAGCAATCGAGATTACTGGCTCAGGGAAGATCATTGGCTCTAGTGTACAAGCGTTTTTAGGATCACAAAGCGTGTGACCAGTTTGAACGTTCTTCATACCTACAACAGCTAGGATGTCACCTGCTTGTGCAGAAGTAAGTTCAGTACGCTCATCAGCGTGCATCTCAACCATACGGCCGATACGCTCAGTTTTACCTGTAGCACTGTTAAGGATAGTGTCACCCTTGTTAAGTACACCAGAGTAAATACGGATAAACGTAAGCGCACCAAAACGGTCGTCCATGATTTTGAACGCAAGCGCACGGAACGGCTCGTCAACAGATACTGTTGCTACTTCACCAGTAGGTTCACCAGTCTCTTCGTCTGTAAGAGGCTGTGGGTCTACTTCTGTTGGAGAAGGTAGGAAATCGATAACCGCGTCAAGAACTAGCTGAATACCTTTGTTCTTAAATGCAGAACCACAGTATGTTGGGAAGAACGCTAGGTCACGAGTACCCTTACGGATACAACGCTTGATGTCTTCTAGAGACGGCTCTTCGCCATCCATGTAAGCCATCATTAGGTCGTCGTCTTGCTCAACAGCAGTCTCGATTAGTTGCTCACGGTATTCGTTTGCTTTCTCAACCATATCTTCTGGGATATCTACTACTTCGTAGTTCTCAGGTAGGCCTGAGTCATCCCAGATGTACGCTTTCATGTCTAGAAGGTTAACAACGCCTTTGAAGTCGTCTTCGATACCGATTGGAAGCGTCATTACTAGTGGGTTAGCAGCAAGAACTTTCTTAACTTGGCCAACAACACGGTAGAAGTCTGCACCCATACGGTCTAGCTTGTTAACGAAGATACAGCGTGCAACGCCAGATTCGTTAGCATAGCGCCAGTTAGTTTCTGACTGAGGCTCAACACCGCCAGAACCACAGAATACACCGATACCGCCGTCTAGTACTTTAAGTGAACGATATACTTCAACTGTAAAGTCAACGTGTCCCGGAGTATCGATGATGTTCATGCGATGATCTTTCCAGAAACAGGTTGTTGCCGCTGACTGGATGGTAATACCACGCTCAGCTTCCTGCTCCATGAAGTCAGTTGTTGATTCACCATCGTGAACCTCACCAGTTTTATGGATTTTACCAGTAAGCTTCAAGATACGTTCTGTTGTGGTAGTTTTACCCGCGTCTACGTGGGCGAAAATACCAATGTTTCTGTATAAAGATAAGTCTGACATTAGTTCACTTTCATTGGTTCAGAGTAAAAAAACGGCTGGATTATAAAGGATTTCTATACCAGATTTACACCTTTTTTAGCATAAACCTAAAATTCGCTTGCCAAAATCCGCGCCAGCATCAATTCTTTTCTATAAGTATCAACAACTTAACATGTTATGACACTTTTTTGAAAAATAACAAAATCACACCTCATCAGCTGAAGTGCGAACAATTGTTACTGTAACTTCATCTCTGTCGTGGTAGAGATGCCTAACCTTAACCGCGAATGCATCATCTAAGGCATTTAAACGGCTATTTAGCAACGCCATGGCTTCGACTACAGTTTCATAGCGTTGTTTCATAGGTAGCTTTAAGTTAAAAATGGCGTGGGTCGCCCAGTGCTTGACCAGCCAATCCCCCATCAATTTCGCTACTCTATCGGGTTGTTCTATCATATCACAGACAAGCAGATCGACGCGACCAAATTGTGGTCGATAAGTAAACCCGTCTGCTGCGTGATGTTCAACCAACCCAGTACTCATTAAACTATCGGCTACAAGTCCATTGTCGATAGCTTCCACATACATGCCGCGTTTCACCAGTTGATAGGTCCAGCCGCCAGGGCACGCCCCTAAGTCAACCGCACGACCACCGCTTCGAAGTACTTTCGTTTGCTGTTTGTCACTCAGCATGTTTACAAGTGCATCTTCGAGTTTAAGCGTAGACCGGCTAGGCGCATCACTCGGAAATTTCAATCGGCAGATACCGAGATGATCACGACTTGCGTGGCTAGGTAATGTATAGCCAATATGACAAATTTCAAACGACTCAAAAAAAATATGCAGCTTAGGTTTACCTAAATTTTCTTTTGCAGTGAGCCACCCCGCCTTTCTTAACGCTTGGCGAAGAGGTACGGTAAACTTACGGCAAAACTTAGCGAGGGTTTTCCCATCCTCGGTATCAGGGTACTCCACGTCGATGGCACCAAAAATAGAAAACGGTTTTTCTACTTCTTTTAGTGCTTCAAGTACCTGCCCCACTCTATCTTCTTTTTCCACTTCAGTTAACGTGACAAAAACAGCCACTAGCTGGCGAGGAAAGATACTGTCGTGAACAGCAAACTGGGTAATGGTTTGCTCTAATTGCGCGGCATCATATAAATGGTAGTGCACAAAGCCACTATTTTTCTTTGACACTGGGTAGCCGTAACACTGAGCTTCACCGTATCGAGATGTAAGTTCGTTAGCCGTGTCATTTTCATACCCCGGTCGGCAATAGCCTAAAATACTAGCATTAGACATTACCTGCTCCTCTGTTTTTGTCCGTTATTTCGGCTTGCGCCATGTGTTTAGCATTTGTCCGATCTAAATCAGATAAGTTTTGCTGTACCCTTTCGTTCTCTTTAGACCTTCCCACAAGCAAACCAATCATTAATAAAGTCCACCCAGCGATAAAGAATAGGCCGCCCAATGGGGTAACTGGACCAAACCATTTAATACCACTGATGGCGAGCGCGTATAAACTTCCGCTAAACAATACCGTACCGGTAACAAAACAAAATGCCGCACGGTTAACCCATTTCGATGAGACGTAAGCAGACAAAGCGGGCAATAGCAACAAGGCTATTGAATGATACATTTGATAGCGCACGCCTATTTCAAATGTGTTGAGTTGCTGTGTATTTAATACACTTTTTAAACCATGTGCGCCAAACGCCCCTAGAACAACCGCTAAGCCTGCAAGTGCAGCTCCAATTACAAGATAAGGTTTAGCGAGGCTAGCCAACCCAAGTTTTTTGTTACTCATTAATTTAATCGTTCGCTTTCATTTAAAATGTTGTTTTGAATATCAACTAGACAGATTGCGGGTTATAAACGCCGCGGTCAAATCAGCAGCTTTAACAATATGCTCTTGTTGGGTTTTACCGCTAGCCTTTCGAGGTTTGAAGCTGTGGTCACCGTCCTCTAAAAATACGCATTCAATAATTGAGGATAGCGCGTAGTTCTCTTCACCACTTTCAATCTCATTTTTAGTACCAAAGGTATCTCTTTCCCCTTGGATGATAAGCAGAGGTTTTGCCGCTGTTAGCAAGTGTTCTGTGCGGGTTTTCTCCGGCTTACCCGGTGGGTGAAATGGATAGCCCAGCGCTATCGCGCCTTTTACGTTGCTAATACCTTCATACACCATGGTGGCCATACGCCCGCCCATGGACTTCCCGCCAATGAAGACGGGTAAGTTATGCAGGGCACTGTTATCTTTGCTACAGGACTCAATTACCGCAGCAAAGTGTGACATGAGTTTATCGGCTTTATCAGGAGGTCTGCGCTTACCAGTAGACTTAATGGTTTGCATATAAGGAAAATTGAAAAGCACCGTAGATATGCCCTTTGCAACAAGTTCGTTTGCCATGTCTTGCATGAACTCATGCTCTTTACCCGCACCAGCGCCGTGCCCAAGTATTAAGCATGCGACAGGCGCTTTGGCTACGTGCACTTCCATATCAAAAGCAACATCCTTTGTGCTAGCTTCTGTATTGGTTTGTAAATTGGCTCCTTCTATTTTAGCCATACTACAACAAATCCTCTTGTTCAGCTTCAACCAGCGCTAAGATCCAGTCTCTAAACGCTGCAATTTTTCCTAATTCAGCCTGTGATTCCTCACAAACCAAATAAAATGCGTCGCGACTCTCTACCCGTTCTTCAAACGGCATCACAAGGCGACCTGCTTCAATTTCTGGCCTAGCGAGTATGGTGTTACCCAACGCGATACCTTGACCTAGCGCAGCCGCTTGCAATACCAACATAGAATGGCTAAAAACCGGGCCATGATTTACATTCACGCCAACAACGCCAACGTGTTTTAGCCAGTTTTTCCACGCGGTTCGGCTTAAATCGTGAAGTAACACATGGTGTCTTAAGTCAGACAAGCTAGAAAGAGGCTTAGGCCCTTGAAAAAGCATGGGTGAACATAGCGGCGTTAGAAACTCTCTGTGCAGCTGATCAGCCTGCAGACCAGCCCAACGCCCCTTACCGTAATATATTCCAACGTCCACATCGTCTTCTAAGAAGCCCTCATCGAAGTCTACCGCTTTTATGCGCACGTCAATATCAGGGTGAGCCAAACTAAACTTATGAATACGGGGTACCAACCATTGGCTCGCAAAGCTAGGCGGCATGGCGACTGTAATGGCACCTTTACTGCCCTTCGCAAGCAATCTTTCTGTCGCGTCCTGTAAGTTTTTAAAGATATCTTTTAACTCTAAGAAATAGGCCTGTCCCTCCTCGGTCAGAAGCAAGGTTCTGTTTCTTCTTAGAAACAGCTTCATAGATAAGAAATCTTCAAGGGCTTTTATTTGATGACTTACTGCTGCTTGAGTAACAAACAATTCGTCCGCTGCCTTGGTAAAGCTCAAATGGCGTGCTGCCGCTTCGAACGACTTTAAGGCATTAAGAGGAGGTAAACGTCGGTGCATATATTGTATTCAAATCCAGTGTGACCGAAGCATGACAAATCCATTAGTTTTTCTAATGACAACCCATACTTTTACTCGTTTTATTTTTCGCCACCTGCTGATTATAATTTACCCGAAATTAAGAAAGAGCATTTAATTTCAATTAATTATGCCGACCAAATGTTAAACATTTTAACATTAGCCAACAAATTTTTAATTATTTTTATTAGGTGTGAAAATGAAAAAACTACTTTTAGCTAGCGTTTCTGTAATGGCTTTCGCAAGCGCTGCTGCAAATGCTAACGCACAACCAGAAAAGATCAATCTACAATCTTTAATCAACACGGCAATGACCAGTGTAAAAATGGCTGAAGTCTTGCCAGAAAACGATGCTCACATCGTTGTTAAGAAGCAATCAAAAGCAATTTTAGCTGAAGAGATCCAAGTTCAGCTTCACAAAAATCTATTAGCAATGGCGAAAGGTGAAGAGCGCGTAACCGTTTCTGAAGCGGAATAAGCAACTTACACACCTGATACGCATGCCGGTGCTTGCACCGGCATACGCCATCAACATAAGCTTAGGTATTACTTGTATCTAACGCGTCAAAACCTTTCACTAATTCATCTAACGCTTTCATTTGCTGCAAATATGGCTCTAATTTCGCCAGCGGCAATGCACAAGGCCCGTCACATAGTGCTTCATCAGGATTAGGGTGTGCTTCAATGAACAAGCCCGCTAAGCCCAACGCCATTCCGCTTCTTGCTAGTTGAGCAGCTTGTGCTCGTCGACCATCTGCAGAGGTAGCACGACCACCTGGCATCTGTAGTGCGTGAGTCGCATCGAATATCACTGGCGCATATTCTTTCATTGCGTCCATACCAAGCATATCCACAACAAGGTTGTTGTAGCCAAAACAGCTGCCGCGTTCACAAAGAATAACCTTATCGTTGCCCGCTTCGCCAAGCTTACCAATTATATGGCGCATTTCGTGTGGTGCTAAAAATTGAGGTTTTTTAACGTTTATTACACTACCCGTTTTTGCCATAGCAACTACGAGGTCGGTCTGACGTGCTAGAAAGGCAGGTAGCTGAATAACGTCAACTACTTCGGCAACAGGTGCCGCTTGATGGGGTTCGTGTACATCAGTGATAAGTGGTACGTTAAAAGTCGACTTGATTTCTTCAAAAATACGTAAGCCCTCTTCCATACCTGGGCCGCGGTAAGACGTTACTGATGAACGGTTGGCTTTATCAAAGGAAGCTTTAAAAACGTAAGGTATATTGAGCTTTTGCGTTACTTCAACATAGTGTTCAGCAATTCGCATAGCAAGATCGCGTGACTCAAGTACGTTCATCCCTCCAAACAGTACGAAGGGCAAATGATTGGCAACCTCGACGTTACCTACATTAATAATCTGTTGAGATTCAGACATTATCTATTTCCAATTAAATCTTAAAAAAGAGGTTGTTTGGTCACTGCAACCATAGCTGTTGCCATTAGGACCACCAGTGCGGCAACGAAGAAGCCCCACTTGCTTAACGTTGTCTTAGCCTTTTTAAGCGCAAACAACCCAAACGCAATGTACAGCACTACGCCGAGCACCTTAAATGTGAGCCATGCGTTAACGAACGGATATTGAGACAGAATAAAACACAGCCAAATTGCAGTAGCTAAAAGCACGGTATCAATGATATGAGGGAGAATTTTCACCCACTTTTTGTTCAACGCTGTGGCGTCGAATTGGCTCCAAATAAACCGAAAGACAAAGAATAAAATACTTAAGCCAACAGCGGTTAAATGAAGGTGTTTTGCCATCATGTACATAGTGTGTTCCTGTTTTTATTAGATGATGAGCCTGCTGCTCGTTACTCTAACACATGTGCTAATTGGGCATTGCTTGATCTTTGAAGCGAAAAGCAAGTGCCCTCTAGAAGACAACTATGGTTAGGCCTTTCTTTATAAGGGCTTTGGCAATATCCGATTGCCCTAGCGTCACATTTTAAAGTGCGAGCAGTCATCTTAAAGGCAGGTGCATTTGGTTACACCTGCCTTATTTTTATAGCGCGCGTTTAAACACTGTTATTGTAACGTATTACAGTACGTAAATAACGGGGAAATGCATCACTTCGCATCAGGATATTGAGCTTGTATTGCTATAAAAGCGGGAAGATCGTTTAGCATACATTCTACCAAGTGTGGGTCGAAGTGTTTACCGCTTTCCTCTTTTAATACAGCTTCAACCTTATCAACTGTCCACGCGGGCTTGTAGGGTCGTGAGTTTATTAGCGCATCAAACACATCTACCAATGTGGCAATACGGCTTTTAATATCTATTTCTTCGCCCTTAAGCCCATCGGGATAACCTGTTCCATCCCAACGTTCGTGATGTTGTTTTGCTAACATGGCGGCAAGCTGAACCGTTGGGCGGTTTGAGTCTTGCAAAATTTGATACCCAAACTCTGCATGCTGACGTATGTTGAAAACTTCTTCTTCGGTTAAAGGCGTTGTTTTTTTCAAAATAGCTTTTGGTACAATAGAAGTACCAATATCATGCAGCGGTATAGCAAGGCGCAGAGTATCAAGGTCCTGTTCACCAAGCCCTGCTTTTTCTGCCAATAGTTGGGCCATTTCAACCATTCTCGTTAGGTGATTTGACGCATTTGATTCATGCTCTAAAGCGCGCCCTAAGCGCTCAATAATTTCTTTCTGCGTTGCTTCAACATCAACGCTTTTTAGTACGTTATCGAACGCCAGCTGCACACTATCAGAAAAGCGTTTCACCAAATGCCGATCATTATCACCAATTCTTCTGGGCAAACCCGATAAATACAAAAGTGCACCGTCGTGAGTTTTGCTGTTACAGTAAGCCACAACGTGATCTTCTGCATATACAATCTGCTTATCGCGCATTGCCTGTGCACATAGTGCATATTCTTCTGCACTAATCGCATCTTTTAGCGGCACGCCTTCTTTACTGGCATATTCGCCATTTCCTGCAAACACATAAAGTTCGTCTTTGCCCAACTGACTATTGTTTGTATTGATTGTTCGCGATGTAGTGGCAACCGCAGTAGTGATATAGGCGGCATCTTTCGAACAACCCAAAATAGAGGCCAACTGTTGAATGATGCCCTGCATGAATTTTTCGAGAGAACGTGAAGAAAACAAATCAACAGAGGCATCAATGATCTTTTCAAGGCCGCGCCTGTTTTCTTCAATAACAATAATATCGCGATAAGAGCGCAGTGCTGCAATAATAACAGTAAATAGTTTTTGTGCAGTTAGTTCGGTTTTAGATTTATAGTCATTGATGTCGTAGTTAATGATAACATCTTTTTCTGGTGCTTGGCCGGGCTGGCCGGTGCGTAAAATTATGCGAGTGAAGTGATTATCGAGTTCGTTGCGAATGTAGTCTGCCACTTGAAGGCCGGCATCATCGGTTTCCATGACCACGTCGAGTAACACAACTGCTATATCATCGTGGGTTTCGAAAATATATTTAGCTTCCTCACCGCTATAGGCACTTACAAACTCTAGTGTTTTACCATTTAAGCTAAAGTCATTTAGTGCCAGCTTGGTAACGGCGTGTACTTCAGGTTCATCATCAACGATAAGTACTTTCCAGCTACCCAGATCATCCGCTTCATTTTCATCGTCGTCTTCTGCGAAAAGAAAGTCATCATTCATCTGGTACGTCCTGTCCTGTAAGAGATTGTTTAACTTGGCGCTTTTTAGTTTTCTTTGACGCTAAACAAATACTAATGCAAAACCAGATATAAGCAAGTTTGCAATTAAACAGCAATGGTTACTGCCAATTCTATGCGTGATGAAAGTAATGAAAGCGCTAGCGCCACTGACCTAGCGTCACGCGGTCGTTGTTACCGAAATCTTTGACAGTCTTAACCTTAACAAAGCCTGCATCAGTGAGCAGTGTATTAACCGCACTTCCTTGATCGAAGCCGTGTTCGAAGGCTAACAAAGCCCCTTTATTGAGGTATGCAGGCGCATTCTTAATAATGTGCTTTATATCGTCTAAGCCATCGTGGCCCGAGGTTAACGCTGTTTTCGGTTCAAAACGCACGTCGCCTTCATCAAGGTATGGGCTGGTTTCTTCGATATAAGGCGGGTTTGAAACAATAATGTCGAAGGTCTGGCCATCGAGTGCACTAAACCAGTCACTTTGCACGAAGCGGGCATTAAGTAAGTTGTTAGCTTGTGCATTACGAGTAGCAAGTTTTACCGCTCCCTGCTGGAAGTCCACACCAGTAACTGATGCTTTAGGTAATTCGCTTGCTAACGCCAGAGCAATAGCGCCCGTGCCCGTTCCTAAGTCGCAGATTGATAGAGGATGAGATAGATGTTCATTGGCCCAGTTGAGCACTTGCTCGACCAGCACTTCAGTGTCAGGACGCGGTATTAAGGTATCCGGCGAGGTAAATAGTGATAGGGTCCAGAAATCGCGCTTGCCGATAATATAAGCAACAGGCTCACCCCGTTTTCTTTTTGCCACTGCAGCTTCAAATTGCACCTGCTCAGTGTCATCCAAAGTTTTATCTGGCCATGTGAAAAGGTAAGTTTGAGACTTGCCTAGAATACTTGCCAATATAACTTTGGCATCAACAGAGGGTGACTCGCCACCCTCTAGTTGTTTAACAGCCCATGCTAGGGCGTTATCTATGCGCATTATCTTTTTTAACGCTATTTTTGCTGTAATACGAAATTATTCGTCAGAAAGCGAGGCTAACAAGTCAGCCTGATGTTCTTGCAAAATCGGATCGACGAGCTGTTTTAGATCCCCTTCTACTACTTCATCTAAGCGGTAAATAGTCAGGTTGATACGGTGATCGGTAACGCGACCTTGCGGGAAGTTGTAAGTACGAATACGCTCTGAGCGGTCACCACTACCTACTAAGCTTTTACGGGTAGAAGCTTCTTCTGCCGCGCGCTTTTCTTCTTCAATTTGATTTAAACGCGCTTGAAGTACTGACATAGCCTTAGCACGGTTTTTATGCTGAGAACGCTCGTCCTGACACTCTACAACCAAGCCTGTTGGCAAGTGAGTAATACGAATAGCAGAGTCAGTTTTGTTAACGTGCTGACCACCCGCGCCCGATGCACGGAAGGTATCGATACGAAGCTCAGCCGGGTTGATTTCAATGGCTTCTGACTCAGGGATTTCAGGCAAAACAGCAACAGTACATGCAGAGGTGTGAATACGACCTTGTGATTCGGTTTCTGGTACACGCTGTACGCGGTGACCGCCCGACTCGAACTTGAGCACGCCGTAAACGCCATCGCCACTAACGTTAGCAACCACCTCTTTATAGCCACCGTGTTCACTTTCGTTGGCATTCACCAACTCAACACGCCAACCGCGGCTTTCTGCATAACGGCTATACATACGGAATAAATCACCTGCAAATATCGCCGCTTCGTCGCCACCCGCACCTGCGCGAATTTCTAAGAAACAGTTGTTATCATCGTTTGGATCTTTAGGCAGAAGTAAAACCTGAAGCTCAGTTTCAAGGCGCTCAATTTCAGCCTTAGCTTCTTTCATCTCTTCTTGTGCCATTTCACGCATTTCAGCATCGTCTTCGTTCAGCATTTCCTGTGCTGAGCTTAAGTTTTCTTGTGCTTGCTGATAGGCATTAAAGCCAGCGACTACATCTTCTAGCTGACTAAACTCTTTTGACAAGTTGCGAAACTTATCCTGATCGCCGATAACTTCAGGGTCGCCGAGTAACGCCTGAACTTCTTCGAAACGCTCGACTAAGTGTTCGAGTTTCCTAACTACCGACTCTTTCATATGCTTTTTATTACCTTATTTATTATTGTCTGACAAAAAGTCAGATAAATCTAATGCCTGTCCCATCCAACGGCTTAACGCCGGGTCATCGTGCATGGCAGCTTCGCGTAACGCTAGGGTTGTTGAATGCAACAGCGTATTGGTTAGTTTATACGCCATTTCTTCTAATACCGCTTCGGCATTTTTACCTTCCGCTAATTGCGCTTTGGCTTTTTCCACAATATCGTCACGCTGCGCCATGCCTTTCTGGCGATACTGTCTTACTAAATCGATAGATTGCTGCGACTGTTTCCATGTCATATAGTCGCCAGCTTGTTTGTCGATAAGCTTTTCAGCTTCTTTTGCAGCCTGCTCGCGGTTTTCTAAATTCTTTTGAACAATGTGCTGTAAGTCATCGACAGTATAAAGATAGGCATCACCTAGCTCGTTTACTTCTGACTCTATATCTCGCGGTACTGCCAGGTCGACCAAAAACATAGGCATGTTTCTACGCTGTTTAAGCGCTTTTTCCACCATGCCTTTGCCAATTAAGGGCAGTTGGCTAGCTGTAGAGCTTATCACGATATCAAAATCTTTTAAGTGCTCTGGTACTTGCGACAAGGTAAACACGCTTGCATCCAGTGTTTCGGCTAAGGCTTCTGCTCTGGCCACCGTTCTGTTTGCAACGGCTAAGCAGCTTACGCCCTGCTCTTTCAAATGCTGTGCAACCAATTCAATAGTTTCACCAGCGCCTACTAGTAGCACTGAACGCTTTGGTAATTCAGCGAAGATATGCTTGGCAAGTTGCACTGCTGCATAGGCCACGCTAACCGCGTTCGCCCCTATATCAGTTTCACTGCGAACGCGCTTGGCCACCGAAAATGTGTGTTGAAACAGCTTATCAAATTCGCTGCTCACCATACCTGAGTGTTTTGCATCACCAAACGCCTGCTTCACCTGACCTAAGATTTGAGGTTCTCCCAAAATCAGTGAATCAAGTCCGCTGGCTACACGCATAATGTGCTTTACCGCTTCATCCTGCGCGAGCACATAGCTGTTATTGGCAATCTCTTCTACATCCAAGTGATGGAAGTCACTTAACCATTGTAGAAGCTTTTGGCCGGTGTCGTCTTGAGTATTAACGTATAGCTCAGTGCGGTTACAGGTCGATACAATGACAGACTCATCTACGCCTTCCAGCTTTTTTAAACTCGCAAGCGCTTCCACCAGAGAATCTGGTGTAAAGGCCACTTTTTCGCGAAGTGCTACTGGTGCTGTTTTGTGGTTAATACCGAGGGCGAGTAAAGTCATTAAAATCTGTGCTGGCAACGTCGGAGCGGCATTGTACGAAAAACCCAAAATGATTGAAAGTGTTGGTGAAACTGTGTTCCCATAATGTCACAATTAAATGTGTTTTATTTTTATACAGGTAACGCGCCTTAATGATTCGCTTTATTTCCCTACTGTTGTTTCTCTGCTTCGTACTGAGCGCATGCACAACCGCTCCCAAAGGCCCAGAAAACGCGGTAAACCTCACGGCTCAACTTGAAAAAGTCGCTGAAGTACATCAGTGGCAAATGCGCGGAAAAATTGCATTTCGCCAAGGAAAAGAAGCGGCCAGCCTTAATTTAGTCTGGAAAAACGATTCCGGTGATTTTGATTTTCGATTAACTAATTTCTTAGGAGTAAGTCTAGTTAATCTAAACGTGAACAAAAACCAGTCAGTATTAGAGGCTGACGGCGAAACCTATGTAGATGCTTTACCAGAACCACTTATTTATCAAATCACCAAAATGGTAATACCGGTAAAGCCTCTTCTGTCTTGGGTAAAAGGTCTGCCCCTTGAAGGCGATAAATACACCTTAACCGAAAAAGGGCTTGTGAATACCCTTGAAAGCTATTGCCAAGGTTGCCGTAATTGGCAGGTGACTTACGGCAACTACGGTAGTGTTGATTTAGAAGATGGAACATCTGTATGGCTACCGCACAGCATCACGCTTACCCAAGATGAAACCCCAAATATGCCTAAAACTCAGCTTAAAATTAAAATATATCAGTGGACTCTGTAGTGAACGCATCTGAATCAACGCAAAAAGATTGGTGGCCTTCCCCCGCCAAACTTAACCTGTTCTTACACATTTTAGGCCGATACGACAACGGCTATCATCAGCTTCAAAGTTTATTTCAAATGCTGGATTACGGCGATGCCCTCGCCTTTGATATAGATACTGCCAACAAAGAAGGCATAGATAATTCAAATATCCGAATGGAAATGCCACTAGATGGTGTACCCGATGATGATAATTTAATCATAAAAGCCGCGCGATTGCTGGCAGCAAAAACCAAGTGCAATAAAGGTGCTGTTATTTCAATTGATAAACGGCTACCCATGGGTGGCGGCATTGGGGGTGGCTCATCGAATGCAGCAACAACCCTTGTCGCGCTTAATCATTTATGGAATACAGGGCTAAGCGAAAACGAACTAGCCGAGTTAGGATTAAGTTTAGGTGCCGATGTACCTATCTTCGTACGAGGCCTTACAGCATTTGCAGGAGGTGTGGGTGAAGAAATAACGCCTGCACCACAAAAAGAAATGTATTTTCTTGTCGCAAACCCTAATGTTCATGTAAGTACGGCTGAGGTGTTTACTTCACCCGATTTGCCCAGAAATACACCTGCGATACGATGGGAAGACTATAAATTTGAAAAAACTTGGAATGATTGTCAGCAATTAGTCGCGAATCGCTATCCTGAAGTTGCAAAATTATTACAGTGGTTGGTACACTACGCACCGTCGCGAATGACGGGCACAGGTGCTTGCGTATTTGCCACTTTTTCTGACTACACTTTAGCCGAACAGGTTAGGGCTAAAATGCCTGAAGCCTGGCAGAGTTTTGTCGCAAAAGGTGTGAATCGCTCACCACTATTAGACAAATTAGAACAACAAAAATAGCGTGTACGCCACATCGGACAAGAACTTAAAAATTGGGGTATAGCCAAGTTGGTAAGGCAGCGGGTTTTGATCCCGCCATTCGTAGGTTCGAGTCCTGCTACCCCAGCCAAACCTCTTTTATCAACGCACTGAGGAACCACTTGTGCCAGATATGAAGCTCTTTGCAGGTAATGCCGTACCAGAACTTGCCCAGAAAGTTGCCGATCGCCTCTACACCAAACTTGGAAATGCCAAAGTTGGCCGTTTCAGTGACGGTGAAATCAGCGTAGAAATTCATGAAAACGTCCGTGGCTCGGACGTTTTTATTATCCAGTCTACGTGTGCACCTACTAACGATAACCTTATGGAACTTATTGTGATGATCGACGCACTACGTCGCGCATCCGCTGGTCGTATTACAGCAGTAATTCCTTACTTTGGTTATGCACGCCAAGACCGTCGTGTTCGTTCAGCTAGGGTGCCAATTACTGCGAAAGTAGTGGCTGACTTCCTGTCTAACGTTGGTGTTGACCGCGTACTTACCATCGACCTACACGCCGAACAGATTCAAGGTTTCTTTGATGTTCCGGTGGATAACGCATTCGGTACTCCTATCCTTCTTGCTGACATGGTAAGACGTGACTTTGCCGACCCTGTTGTCGTTTCTCCTGACATTGGCGGTGTTGTTCGTGCACGTGCTACTGCGAAACTACTTAACGACACCGACCTTGCCATTATCGATAAACGTCGCCCTAAAGCGAACGTGGCTCAGGTAATGAATATTATTGGTGATGTTAAAGATAGAGACTGTATCATCGTTGATGACATGATTGATACAGGCGGTACGCTTGCAAAAGCAGCAGAAGCACTTAAAGCACATGGTGCTCGCCGTGTTTATGCTTACGCTACTCACGCTATCTTTTCAGGTAACGCTGCAAACAATCTTAAAGAGTCTGTTATTGACGAAATTATCGTTACCGACTCTATCCCATTAAGTGCAGAGATGAAGCAAATTGGAAAAGTAAAACAGCTTACTTTATCTGAGATGCTTGCAGAAACTATTCGTCGCATTAGCAACGAAGAATCGATTTCAGCAATGTTTGAATACTAATTCAATCTAAAAAACGAGTGAAACAGTGATGATAAATAGCACTGTTTCACTCGCTTCTTTTACGGGAAGTTTTATTTAGTTACCCGTTTCGTCTTCTTCGTCGTCTTCTGGCATATCTACGTCAACAACAGGTACTTCAACTTCTTTAGTCTTTGTTTTTACGTCAACGTCCATCGTATCGACGTCATACTCAGGCATTTCGCCACCTTCAACATCAACGTCTGGCATTTGTCCATCATCGGTTTTCTTTACTTCATATTCAGGAAGCTCGCCAGATTCAACGTCAACATCGGGCATTTCGCCATCTTCAGTTTTGTTCACGTCGCACGCACTTGCCGCTAGTGCCAAACTCGATACTGCAAAAATTTTAGTTAAGTGCTTCATTTTCTCTCCTTAAAAACGTTGCTTTTGATAATCCCCAAATAAGGTTATGGAGATTATGCTAGCTGCGTAATACATTGCCTTTTGACTAGATAAGTAGGTCTCGGGGCTGTCATTACATAAGTCAATGGTTATGAAGCAGGCTCTATGCCAATCACTTTACAATATAGGGGAAGCGCGGAGGACGAAATTCCATTTCAGCATATTCTTCCCTTTTCGATAAAGAAAGTTCTATGTTTTTTTGCTGCATCACTTAGTATAAAAAGTTGTTTCCATCGCCCTATGAACAGCGGCTTAAGCAAATTTATAAAACTTTTTCTTCGCCAGTTACTGTGAAATAAAAGCATTTATAATCATCCCTTAAAAATTCTTCGTTTTTGTAAAAATTAAAAATCTCTCTCGTTCAAAAAAAAAATGAGCTCTACTTTTTAAAAGGTGAAAAAGATGTATAGGTTTCTGCGTTTTTTGTAGAAATTACTTAAACACCATGGAAAACTGTAAAACAAAGAACAAATTTATTTGGTAGACCCCAAAAGTTATGCACTGCAGTGCGCTTTACTCTAACTGGGTGCTAGCTGAACGCTAACGATAAAGCCCTACTCTTATCTAATAGAGGAATATAAGAATGACAACACATCGCCTTAAACTTGTACTTATTTTTACTTCAGTACTTACGCTTGTAGCTTGCTCTCAAGAAGAAGCCAATAAGGACATCAACATGGTAGATAAAGAAAAACAAATGGACACAAAGGTTGAGTCTATGCCTAAAGAACTGGTTGCTGAGCCTGTTACACAAGCTGAAGCTATTGAAGAGAACGTGAAAGGTGAAGTATCTATGAAAGGCAGCATTATATATAAAGACTTAGAGGGCGGTTTTTATGCGTTTATTGCAGAGAATGGCGATCGTTACACTCTACATGGATTAGATGAAACTTATCAAAAGAATGGCCTCGTTGTTGAAGTCAAAGGTACACCTAAGCCTGATATGATGACGTTCACCCAATTTGGTACTGTACTTCAAGTATCAAGCGTTAAAGTTCTTGATACCAGCAAGGTCATTGATAACCTGCAAACGAAATAGCCGTATTCTGTGCGAGGCAAGTAGCCTGTTATTGTAATATAGCACGGTTAGAAATCTGTCTTTACTGTTCTTGTTATAATAAAAGCGCGCCTCGGCGCGTTTTTATTATTAGTATCGTCAATTTTATACTTACCCGCTTCTATTTTTATCTGTGTTGGCAATTGTATGTTGTAGTGGGTGGTGTTAGAATTCGCCGCCCTTGAATTTTGGGCTGATGATTTATTGTGCGTAAGAATGTATTTTCAAACGTGACAAACATCAAATTACAGTGGGTTTTGGTCGCAAAAATCCACATCATTAGACTTATATTTTTTGGAGACAGACAATGTCTGAAGCAAATTTCAAACTAGATGCTTCTGTTCGTACAGACCTAGGGAAAGGTGCGAGCCGCCGCCTACGTCGCGAAGATAAGCTTCCTGGTATCATCTACGGTGGTGAAGAAGCACCAGTTTCTATCACACTAGATCACAACAAAGTTAACAACTCTGCTGACTTTGAAGCGTTTTACTCTCACGTTCTTGAACTAAACCTAGACGGTAAAGTTGTTGAAGTTCTAGTTAAAGACATGCAGCGTCACCCGTACAAGCCAAAGATCATGCACATTGACTTCCAACGTGTAATCGCTGGCGAAGACGTTCACACTAACGTACCACTTCACTTCGTAAACGAAGAGAAGTCTGCTGCTGTTAAAGCTGGCGGTATCGCTGAGCACCACGTAACTGAAATTGAAGTTACTTGTCTGCCTAAGAACCTTCCAGAGTTCATCGAAGTAGATATGGCTGCTGTTGAAATGGGTCAAACGCTACACCTTTCTGACCTAACACTTCCAGCTGGCGTTTCTTCAGTAGAACTTGCTAAGAACGACGAAGCTCACGACCTAGCAGTTGTGACTGTTAAGCCTGCTCCTAAAGCGGCTGACGCAGAAGAAGACGGCGAAGAAGAAGCTTCAGAGGAATAATCCTCTTGGCTGATATCCGCCTAATCGTGGGCCTGGGTAATCCAGGCCCCGAATATGAAAATACCCGACACAATGCCGGTGAATGGTTTCTCAACCAACTTGCCGACACCTATAACGCCCCGCTAAAACCAGAAACCAAATTCTTCGGTAAGACTGCTCGCATTACTATTGCTGGCAAAGATGTCCGTTTGCTCTACCCCACTACGTTTATGAATAAAAGTGGACAAGCCGTAGCAGCACTGGCTAATTTTTACCGCATAGAACCAGAACAAATATTAGTAGCATTTGACGAATTAGATTTGCCTCCCGGCGTAGCAAAATACAAAGTGGGTGGAAGTTCTAGTCAAAACGGCGTACGTGACATTGTGGCTAAAATGGGTAACAACAAGAATTTTTTGCGTTTGCGCATAGGTATTGGTCATCCAGGTCATAAAAGCCGAGTAACCGGCCATGTTCTTGGTAAGCCACCAGCGGATGAAAAGGCAGCTATTGAAAGCGCCGTTGATGAAGCGGTACGCTGTACCGAAATTTTGCTGAAAGAAGACCTTAAGCAAGCACAGAACAGGTTGCACTCTCACAAAGGGTAAACCTAGCCAGTTTTCACTTTTCCAAACTAAGGATCCATACCATGGGTTTTAAATGCGGTATTGTTGGCCTACCAAACGTAGGTAAATCAACACTTTTCAATGCATTAACAAAAGCAGGTATCGAAGCGGCCAACTTCCCTTTCTGTACCATCGAGCCAAACACAGGCGTAGTACCTGTGCCAGATCTTCGTTTGGACAAGTTGGCTGAAATCGTAAATCCACAGCGCGTTATTCCTACTACTATGGAATTCGTTGATATTGCGGGTTTGGTAGAAGGCGCATCTAAAGGTGAAGGCTTAGGTAATAAATTCCTAGCGAACATTCGTGAAACCGACGCTATCGGTCACGTAGTACGCTGCTTCGATGATGAAAACATTGTTCACGTTGCAGGTCGCGTTAGCCCTAAAGATGACATCGATGTTATTAATACCGAGCTTGCGCTATCTGATCTAGAAACCACAGAAAAAGCACTTCACCGTGTAGCAAAGCGCGCTAAAGGCGGCGACGCTGACGCTAAGTACGAAATGAAAGTACTTGAAAAGATTAAGCCGCACCTAGATGAAGGCTTATTACTTCGTTCACTTGAGCTTAGCAAAGAAGAACTTGCGGCAATCAGCTACATGAACATGCTTACTCTTAAGCCAACTATGTACATTGCTAACGTAAATGAAGACGGCTTTGAAAACAACCCGTACCTTGACCAGGTAAAAGAGATAGCATCTGGCGAGAATGCGACTGTAGTAGCCGTTTGCGCATCTATCGAGTCTGATATCGCGGAGCTTGAAGATGACGAGCGCGAAGAGTTTATGCAAGATATGGGATTAGAAGAGCCGGGGCTTAACCGCGTAATTCGTGCCGGTTATAACTTGCTAACGCTTCAAACTTACTTTACCGCAGGTGTTAAAGAAGTGCGCGCTTGGACTTTCCCTGAAGGTTCAACTGCTCCACAAGCAGCGGGTAAAATTCACACCGACTTTGAGAAAGGCTTTATTCGTGCCGAAATAGTGAGCTACGATCACTTTGTCGAGTTTAACGGCGAACAAGGTGCTAAAGATGCAGGTAAATGGCGTCTTGAAGGTAAAGACTACATTGTTAAAGATGGTGACGTTATTCACTTCCGCTTTAACGTGTAATTTCTCAAGTAGAAATTAGTGCTGTTTACAAAAGCCACCGCAAGGTGGCTTTTTTGTTTGCCGTAACCAATTGTGAAGTATACATAGGGCTGATATAACTAATAAAAAACTACCGACTTTTACAATGATTTTTAAACAGTTCTGCAATTTACACTCGTTCGCAGTATCGAAAGGCACGTCGCAACGATACACACAACTAAAAAAACGACAATCTCTATTTAGGGCCTCGGTTAGAACGTTATGTTTACTAACCTTTGCTAGTTTTTCCATCGCCAGTGAAACTCAAGTTAAAGCGGTAAACATACAATCTGACATCAGCGGCGGTGAAATGGCGCCAACATTGGTAAGCAATGCCGATAGTTGGTATCAGGTACCCCAAGCTAATACGGTAACTTTTAAAACCGCACATGGCGATGTGGTTATTGCACTTCACCCAACACTTGCGCCAAAGCATGTGGCCAGGTTCAAAGCGCTTATAGACGCAGGCTTTTACAACGAGCAAGCGTTTTATCGTGTAGTAGATGGATTTGTCGCACAAGCGGGCAGCAATGACACCCACGACACATCTCAATTTGCAGCAAATCTGCTTAAGCCAATAAGCGCTGAATTTACTCAGCCACTTAATAGCAATGTAAAATTGGTCGAATCTAAGGATATGTTTGCACCTAATACTGGATTTTTAGACGGATTCCCAGTGGGTATAGATAAAAATCGAAAAGAAATGTGGGGGCTTCACTGCCCTGGTGTTGTGGCGTTTGCTCGCAATAGCGAAAAAGATACCGCCAGTACCGAGTTTTATATTGTAATTGGTCAAGCGCCACGACACTTAGATAGAAATATGTCGGTGGTAGGCCGTGTGGTGAAGGGGATGGAACTACTTCAAAAATTACCTAGAGGCAATATGGACACAGGTGGTGTACTAGATGAGATAACCCAAGAGAGTAAAATTAAGCAGGCTTTTGTGCATACTAGCAACTCAACGCCTTACTTTTTACAAACACCACGCCATGAAGAATATAAAAAACGAGTGAATACAGGAAAAAACCTAGATAACCCGTTTTTTCATGATAATACCTATGGCCCGCGCCCTATTGACGTGTGTTATTACCAGACAAAAGCCAGTGACAAAACTTGGTAAATGGGTACTTAACCCCTTGCAAGTTGTTCAAATTCACGGCTTTTTGTGCGTATTTCGCCCTAATGCGCACACTTAATGAGCATTTAAAAAAAGTTAGTAAAAAAGGGGTTGACGGTTGCCAGTCATATACGCATAATACGCGCCACTTCCTGAGAGGGAAGAGAATAGCAAGGCTACGTAGCTCAGTTGGTTAGAGCACATCACTCATAATGATGGGGTCGCAAGTTCGAATCTCGCCGTAGCCACCAATTCTCTGTTATCTCTTTTAGGAAAGTCTAGCTGCGCGGAAGTGGTGGAATTGGTAGACACGCTGGATTTAGGTTCCAGTGCTTCACGGCGTGAGAGTTCAAGTCTCTCCTTCCGCACCACGACTGGGGTATAGCCAAGTTGGTAAGGCAGCGGGTTTTGATCCCGCCATTCATAGGTTCGAGTCCTGTTACCCCAGCCATTCTTTTTTGAATGACTATTATAGCTAGCGTCTACGCGGAAGTGGTGGAATTGGTAGACACGCTGGATTTAGGTTCCAGTGCTTCACGGCGTGAGAGTTCAAGTCTCTCCTTCCGCACCACGACTGGGGTATAGCCAAGTTGGTAAGGCAGCGGGTTTTGATCCCGCCATTCATAGGTTCGAGTCCTGTTACCCCAGCCAAATTCTTGAGAAGCCGCTCATCGAGCGGCTTTTTATTGAAGATAAAAGTTTAGGCTACGTAGCTCAGTTGGTTAGAGCACATCACTCATAATGATGGGGTCGCAAGTTCGAATCTCGCCGTAGCCACCAACTTTTACATTCCTTAATTGGAAGTCTACATTGCGGAAGTGGTGGAATTGGTAGACACGCTGGATTTAGGTTCCAGTGCTTCACGGCGTGAGAGTTCAAGTCTCTCCTTCCGCACCAAAATTGGGGTATAGCCAAGTTGGTAAGGCAGCGGGTTTTGATCCCGCCATTCATAGGTTCGAGTCCTGTTACCCCAGCCATATTTTTGAAGAAGCCGCTCTTTTGAGCGGCTTTTTTGTTTTTGTTTACCCTTTCTAAAAAGTACTGATAGATTTTAGTTAAAAACTCTACGGCCTTTCCCTTCTAAATGAATAAATTTGCTATATGCGAGCATAAAACGTCATAGTTTCAGTACGTTTTCATTGTCCAATCATTTAACTGTCGTGCTAGTATTGGTTCTTTATCGATATAGCTCGGCTTATCCTAAGGTTTAGGAAATATTTTTTTGCTAAATCCTAAACGTTTGTTCTGACAACGCACCTGTCATGTTCAGTTCATCTTTACACGCCGAGCAGCTATTAAAACAATAACGAAGGAAAGTGCGTGATAAACGAATTCGTTTCATTAGTTAACAATATTCTGTGGGGAGACGGCCAGGTACTTATTATCATGCTTCTGGCATGTGGTATTTGGTTTACCGTAAAACTAGGCGGTGTACAGCTTAGACATTTCGGTCATATGTTCAGCCTGCTTAAAGGCAGTAACACCTCTTCTAAAGATGGGATCAGTTCATTTCAAGCTTTATGTACCAGTTTATCTGCCCGTGTGGGTACTGGTAACTTAGCTGGCGTTGCGGTTGCTATATCACTAGGTGGCGCTGGCGCTATCTTTTGGATGTGGATGATTGCCCTTCTTGGTATGGCAACAGGCTTTGCTGAAAGTGTTTTGGGTCAGCTTTACAAAGTACGTGACGAAAACGGCGAATTTCGTGGCGGCCCAGCTTACTACATTAAGCAGGGGTTAAATAAAACGTGGTTAGCTGTCGCTTTCTCGCTGTGTTTGTTCTTTGGCTACGGTTTTGTTTTCAGTGCCGTACAAGCTAACACTATTACCGATGCATTAAACAATGCGTACTCTTTCCCTGCTGAATATGTTGGCCTAGCCATTATTGCCCTAGCCGCTTTAATTGTAGTGGGAGGGCTTAAAAGCATTGCCCGCTTTGCCGAGTTTGTGGTTCCTTTCATGGGGATTGGCTACGTACTAGTAGCGCTCGCCATCACCTTCATTAATATTTCCGAACTGCCCGCTATGCTGCTTGATATTATAAAGTCAGCATTTGGCTTGCAGGAAGCTGGCGCTGGCGCACTAGGTGCTGCCATTAAAAATGGAATTCAGCGTGGTCTCTATTCAAATGAAGCGGGTAGCGGCTCTGTACCGCACGCAGCAGCAAGTGCTGTTCCAAACCCTAATCACCCAGTATCTCAAGGTTACATTCAGATGCTTGGCGTTTTCTTAGATACGCTAGTACTGTGTACGTCTACTGCCTTTATCATTCTACTTGCTGGCGGTTCAAGCTCTGATCAAATGGAAGGCATACGCTTAACCCAAGACGCGATGAGTAGTCACTTAGGTGAAGGCGGTACCGACTTTGTGGCAGCCGCCATCAGCTTATTTGCATTCACATCTGTAGTAGCAAACTACGCCTACGGCGAAAGTAACCTGCACATGTTCAAGCTGGATAATAAAATAGGCCGTTTGGTCTACACTATTGGCTATTTAGGCATGATTTATTGGGGTGCACAAGCAGCGCTACCTCAGGTATGGGCCATGGCCGACATGGCGCTAGGTTTAATGACGGTAATCAACATCATCGCTATTGTATGGATGACCCCAACCATTGTTTCTATCAGCAAAGACTACTTTAAGAAAAAAGACACTGGCGCAGACATGGAATACAAAGCGGGTGACTGTGAAATACAGGGTAAGTCAGAAGATGGCGTGTGGGATTAATTTCGATTTTAAATTAAGTTGAATGTTATCTCCGTAACTATGATTAAGCAGTTCTAAATAAGTCAGCTACAACAAGAAAGGCTAACCTAAGGTTAGCCTTTTTCATGTCTAGCCATGAGTTGGCAAAAACAATTCATCACGTCATATTCATTTACTATCAGAATGTAAAAGTCATGATGTCTTACAACGCCACTGGCAAATGCCCTGTCTTAACCCAGATGATTGTTTCTTCATCAACGTATGGATGATGCTGACTCATATGCGGGCTTCTTATCCATGTACCTTTGGGGTATTCACCATGCTCGTCTTTAAACGTCCCAGACAGTACAAATATTTCTTCACCACCGAAATGCTTGTGGGGCTTAAATACCTCGCCAACAGGCCACTTAACCAGCGCAACATGTTCATGCTCAAAGTTGTGAAGCGGCATCACCTCTAAACCGCCCTGCCCTTGCAGCCATTCTGCCGTATTCGTGTTCACTCTAACCTCAGCTAAATCGCGCTTATCGAATTGATTCAGTTTAACCAAGATCACGCAGCCTTCTTTACTAAACGGGCTGTGTTTACTGCCTGGAGGATTGCGCAGGTATGTGCCTGCAGGGTAGTCTCCATGCTCATCGGAAAACACGCCTTCAAGCACTAGAATTTCTTCTCCGTACGGATGGCTATGCTGTTTGAAGCTGGCGCCAGGCTCGTATTTCACCACGCTGGTTGTATGGCCAGACTCTTTTGCTTCACGCTCTAACGGCTTACGCCAAACAGTGGAAGACGGTGACGGCTGCCACTCTTGCTTTTGTGTATTGATAACTAAGCGTTCATCAAAGTTCATATTTAACATTTAGGTCACCGATTGGTATTGGCGCGTTGTCGCTATTTTCTTAAAGACCGTTACTCAGGTCTTAGCATTTCGAAAAAATTATCTTGGGATATAGTGTAGTAATCACCTCGTCCGCCGCCACGACTCACTGGCGCGCTTTTTAGCGTACTGTAAACACCGTTTTCAATTAGCGACTTATCGATGTGTACGCCCACGACTTCGCCCATAATGAACCAACTATTCACCGCATCACCTGAAGCCGTCTTAAGCTGGACCACATCGGTAAGCTTACACTCCATGCTCACCTTACTGGCTTTCACGCGAGGAACCTGCACTATTTCGCTTTCTACGGTTTGAAGTCCAGCATGGTCGAACTCGCTTTCCTCAGATGCTAAAGGCTTGCTTGTTTTATTCATCGCATCAACCAAATCTTGGGATACGAGATTCCAGCAAAACTCGCCTGTTTCCTGCACGTTTATCAATGAGTCTTTCTTACTGCCTACTACAGAAAAGCCGATAATTGGCGGCGTATAATTAAGGGCATTGAAAAAGCTGTAAGGGGCAAGGTTTAGCACACCCGCTTTTGATTTTGTAGAAATCCACCCTATGGGGCGCGGTGCAATAATCGCGTTAAAGGGGTCGTGAGCTAAGCCATGACCTTCTTTTGGTTGATAAAAATGCGTTTGTGACAAAACCATTCCTTAAAATGTGTGGTAGGGTAAAACTACTACTGATATGAACGCTTACACGGCGTTTTTCAAGGGCTTAAGATTAAAGGTTGTTTATGACTGCACGAAGTGTCGCATTTTCGAGAACAAGACTTACTGAATTAATGGTACCGTCATTCGCTAATTTTGGCGGAAAAGTACATGGTGGCGTTATCTTATCTTTAATGGATAAGGTCGCTTACGCGTGTGCAAGTAAGCATGCAGGCGCCTACTGCGTTACGGTAACTGTCGACGGCGTTGAATTTCTACAGCCCGTTGAGGTTGGCGATCTTCTTCATCTAGATGCAACTGTGCATTATGTTGGGAACACATCGTTAGTTGTGGGGATAAAGGTAACCACAGAGAACATAAAAACGAACGAGGTTAAGCATACTAATAATAGTTTCTTTACCATGGTAGCCAAAGATGACAGCGGTAAACCTGTGGCCGTTCCTGAACTTGAACTATCTACTCACTATGAAATGCGAAACTTTGTCACCGCTATTCGCCGCAGTAAAATTCGTAAAGAAGCGCAAGTTAAGCTTCAACGTGATTACGATGCATTTATTCCTAAAGAAGACTTTGCGCTTCTCGATGCGCATAGATGCACCGTTACTTTTGACCGGGATGATGTGCCTGCAAAACAAAACGATGAAGATTAGAGGTTAAATCTGAAAGCAAAGGACTTATAGTAGTACCGCAATATACATTTAATTTTGACTATGTTTCGCTGTCCGCCAATAGCATCTTGCCCAGCAAATAAAAAGCCCCCTAAGGTTGTACATCTAACCTTAGGGGGCTTTTCAAATTACGACTCTAGTATTTCTACGTTTATCCTAAGCGCTTAATTAAAAACGATATGCAACTTTTCCGTAAACAAAACGGCCGGTAAAGCCGTACGGCGAGAAGCCTGAATAGGAAAACAGGCGAGAGAAAGTCGTTACTTCATCAACAAGATCTCGCGTTGGCTCTGGGTATACATCAAAGACATTATTAGCACCTACAGAAACGGTTAGCCCTTCCGTTAGCGCAATGCGAATATCTAAATCTGTAATCCATTCTGAGGGAATGATTTCATTTCTTGCTTCAACTGATGATGGATCTTCTACTTCACCATAGCGTGTAGTACGAAGCGTAGTGGTGTAACGGTCGTAATTCCACGTCACACCTAAGTTCAGCTTGCTGTCAGGTGAAGCAGTTTCGAAACGACGAAGCTCTACATCATCAAACAAGTTATCCTGATCAAACCCTGCATTTTGAAGTACATCAGGTGCATCGATTACACTGGTTACTTCATTATCATTAAAGTTAGCGCCTGCGTTAAAGTTGAATGCACCGTAGTCTGCCGTATTAAGTGTATAGGTAGAAACAATATCTACGCCCTCTGTACGTGAATCAATCGCGTTTAAGAAGAATCTTGCCTGGTTAGCGCCCGTTCCCTCTAGTAATGCTTCAATTGCTTCACCCGAAAGGTTGTTAGACAGCACAATACGATCATCAATATCAATGCGATAGAAGTCTACGGTTAAGTTGAAATCGGCTGTGGGCGAGTAGGTAAAACCTGCACTGTAGTTATTCGACTCTTCTGCATCTAAGCCTGGGCTACCAAGCGCTTGTGCAACCTCACTTGATGGCGCAAAGGTGCCAGTTTCAGTTGGCTCGCCATCAACAAATACGGTGGCAATAGAGGTAAAATACTGCTGCTGAAGAGACGGTGCTCTGAAGCCTGTTGATACCGACGCACGAAGAGCAAATGCATCACTGACCGTTACACGGTGCGACATTTTCCAGTTAAAGGTGCTGCCAAAATCAGAATAATCCTCATAGCGCCCTGCCACTGCTACATTCCAGTTTTCTACAACATCGGCTTCTACATCAACATAAAAGCTGTAGTTGTGACGGCTATTATCACCTGCAGACTCTGGAGTGAAGCCAGGGAATACTTGCGCGCCAGCCGCGCCAAACGGCCCATCTACTGGGTCAGTTACCGCTCCACCAGGGCCAAAGGTACCTTGAATGTAAGAGTTTTCTTCACCGGCTGTAATATCGTAACCTTCGTGACGGTATTCTGCTCCCATTGCGAAGTTCATCTCGCTATAAAACAAGCCAGTATCCACCAATCGAGACGCGTCTGCATTAATGATAGTGGTATCGTACTCTAGCGTACCGGCATCAAACTCAGTTTGGCTTGTTGGGCCAAGTGACGTATTTAATGTGTTTACTACACCGTATTCTAGCTCGTTACCACCGTGAGTTAACGATAGGTCGTAATTCCAGACATCGCCATAGCCTTTAATTCCAGCGATAAACGACATATCGGTAATATCGGTTTGGATAGAAGGTAAGAAACCATCTGGGTATATCTCAACAATGTTACGTGAGTCTTGAGCTCGGCGATAAAAGCCACTACCAAGAGAGTCACGAGTGCTATAACCGGCTGTAGTGTAAAACTCAATGCTATCGGTGAGTGCTTTACCCGCATTGATGAACAGTGCGTAGTCTTCTACCTCGCCGTTTCCATAAACGTGGTTGTAGCGATTAACCGTAAGCTCACGAGGATCTAAATTACCTTCTGCATCGCGGGCATAGTTTTCTCGCTGATCGTAGTCTGCACGATTTGCTTGGCCGCGGTCGCGATATTCTGCAGAAACGTTTACAAAGCCATCGTCCCCCCACTCAAAGCCCATGTTACCGCGAAGGGTAAAGGTTTGACCGTCGGTTACCTCTCGGTCACTGCCTTCTTCAAATGCTAAATTACCGTCAGCGCCAATACTTACCCCTTCAAGGTTAGGTACGCCGTCCATAGTCGTTACGTTAGCACCGTAAGTCGCCGATACTTCTCCACCTTCAGCGGCGTCTTTCAATACAATATTGATTACGCCAGCGATAGCGTCTGAACCATATTGCGCTGCAGCTCCGTCGCGCAACACTTCAATTCGTTTGATAGCGTTAGCAGGAATAGCGTTTAAATCTACTGCCGACGAGCCTCGCCCTACCGATCCATTAAGATTAAGCAGCGCTGAAGTATGACGGCGTTTTCCATTTACCAATACCAGGGTATGGTCAGGTGCTAAGCCTCGCAGCTGGGCTGGACGCACGTGGTCTGTACCATCGGTAACTGAGGGTTGAGGAAAGTTAAAGCTTGGCAGCAACTGATTCAAAATCATATTGGTTTCAGTTAAGCCCGTCGCTTCTATCGAAGAAGCGTCGATGATATCAATTGGAACAGGAGAGTCATTGACAGTGCGGCCAACTCGTCGTGAACCTACAATTTGAATTTGCTCAACATCTTGCTCATCAACAGAAGCTTGGTCTTGTGCAAGAACCGACGTGGAAAAAGGCATTCCAGCTATTGCAGAAGCAATAAGGGAAAGCTTAAAAGCAGAAGCGTTAAATTTTGCCTGTTGCATGGTGTTGTTCCTGAATTCTTTTAAATTTTACTTATTGAAGTGTGCTGTCTTGTACTTAACCGCGTTGATTTTAGTTTAAATACAATAACTTCATTCTGTTGTTGGGGTACTGCTAAACGTCAGATTGTCTGGGTAGACTTATTATTATTAGAGATGAAAAGCACCGGGTACTTTCGAACTGAGTAAATCACAAATAGATTCGCTCGCACAATACTAAAGTAGTAATAAAAGCGTAATATCGACGACAAGTAGATTTTTAAAGGTGAAGCGACGGAATTATCTTTTTTTAGACTAAACGAGCCAATAATAAGGGGTTGTAACTCTCGGGAGCCATTGTTGCCAGACTAATTGGGATACAAAAAAGCGCTCTGTTAAGAGCGCTCTCTATCATATTAGGTGGGGTTAGCACTTACGCCTTTTTAAGCTTCTTCTTAAGTTTTTTGAGCTTCCCTTCTTGTTTAGCAATTTTAGCTTTAGTTACCTTTATTTCTTTTTTAAGTTCTTTTTTCTTAGCCATGATTTAGTTCCTTATCATAATTTTTTGTAGTGTTGACCTTACACAAATGTCATTTGGTAACGCCGTTATTTATCGCCATGCTTAGCGATAAATTCTCGAATAAAATGCCTAACTTCGCGAGCAGCTGACGTGTCCATCTCGTCGCATAACGCGATAAATTGCGCCCGCTCTTCGTCGTTAATACGAATAATCATCTGACTATTCTTTTTCTTCTTTTTGTTATTTTTCTCAGACATTTACGACCTGCGCTAAAAGTAAACTACATTATCCGAATTAAAAATGTATAGCCTATGTATATACATTTCAAGAGATTTTGAACTTTTTCGTTAGATTTTTCATAAAAGCGTCATAACGTTGTCACAATAGTGACTTTAGGCTAGGACATAGTTCTGTTATGAAAGTAACGTCAACTAATGCAAAAAATCAGAAGTGAAGTAGACATGACACAAGCACAATCGATAACTCACCTATCTTGTTTCATTGAAGCGGTTGCTATTGCAAAGCAAAACAAATGTGATAATTGTGATGACTTGAAAGCACTGTTGCAGCAGAAAGGTTATGAAGCGTTAATCGCGAGTGAAACTGTAGAAGAGTTGAGCCCCCAGCTACCCTTGGCGTCTTAAACCATTGTTTTCGATGCACTTAGCATTCCTGTTTACGGTATGAGTCTGAACCATTATTAAGTGCGCAGATAATTGAGCGTTTCCGCTAGCTCTTCTGCCCATCTCCAAAAACGAAAAACGGAAGCTAGGCTTCCGTTTTCAATCGTTCGCGTACTACGCTTATTTAGGTGACCATTCGAATTGCTTGAACGGCTCATCAACCGGTGTTTCGGCTAAGTGGTTTGTATAGTTACTCATCACTTTTTGCGCCAAAATAAGAATAATTTCAAGTAGTTGCTGGTGCTTATAGCCTGCACTGTAAAACGCATCTAGCTGCGCACTATCAACATTGCCGCGACCGCGAGTTACGGCAAGTACGGTCTCTTTTAGCGTATTTAATTTGCTATCAGACAATGTTTCATCGTTGCGTAGCTCTTCTATTAAGTCATCACTTACTTTCATGCTTTTAGCAATGCCAGTATGCGCAGGTACACAGTAATGACATGCATGTTCTACGTTTACTGCCTGCCAAACTACTGTTAGTTCTTCAGCGTTAAACGAGGTTTCTTGGGCTAGCTTGTGTAGTACTTGATAACCTTCAAGCAACGTTGGCGCTTCTGCCATTACTGCATGTAGGTTAGGAAGCATACCGAATGCGCTAACCGAATTATCGATTAGTGGCTTTGCCGCCTCTGGCGCTGTGTCTTTTGTATGTAATTTAAAATCGCTCATATCACTCTCCTATTGATGTGACTAGAAATTAAAGTAACCCTTTTGATTACCCTTACCTCTTTGATGTGGGATCAATAATATGTTTACTTGAACGATCGTTCAAGCGATAATTGAACACATGTTCAAAATATTCACGCATAAGGTATGCAGCTATGAAATATGATCACGATGACATTATTGAAAAAGCCACTACGCTTTTTTGGCAACGAGGCTTTCATGCTGCGGGTATGCGCGATATTCAACAAGCGTTAGATATGCGCCCCGGCAGTATCTACGCTCGCTTTCAAAGTAAAGAAGGTTTATTCAAGCTTGTTGTTGAACAATATGCGCAAAATAGCGCAGCGCGGTTAAAGCAAGTAGCACAGGCCGAATCGCCTTTAAATGCGCTTTATAGCTTTTTTGAAACGGCACTAACTGGCCCTAATGAACAGCGCTATATGCGCCAGTGCTTGCTAGTAAAGTCTATTGCAGAACTAGATATCATTGGTGAGGTGGCAAAAAAAGCCGTACTTGAAAGCATGCAAACCCTTAAGGCTGGTTTCAGAGATATTATAGAAGCCTGTATAGAAAACGGTGAACTGCCCGAATATACGCCAACGAAACTGGCCGCAGAGTGGCTTCAGAATCAATTCGTAGGTTTACGTGCGTTCGCCCTTATGCAAGATGAAAACACAGCAACTATGCAGATGATCGACAAAGTAATGATCGATTTAAAAGGGCAATGGCCGCAAAAAACGCATTAATGTAGATTACAGCTGAAAGGGCTGAAACAGCGTATTTTCACAATGAGTGCTTTAAAGGCAGTTGCATAGAATATGGCTTAATTAAACAAACGCCTCGGTATGACTCTCTTTATCCAAACGAAAAAGTTATTGTTGCTAGCTTTTGAGTCAAGACGGGTTCGCTTTATTTCAACCCACTGTTCTTGGTCAACAATTACTTTACCATCAGTAAAAGGCACGTATAACTGGTCACCTTCAAAGTGGGTTCTAAACTCTAAGTAAAAGTCGCCTTGCAGCTCCTCAAGTAAGGCATCCGACTCCCCCAAACCGTCTGGAAGAAAATAATAAAACTTAGTGAGAATAAGTTTTCCTTCCGCACTCAACTGGTAACTCCCTGTGTATCCATCCCAGCAAGCAGACATCACCTCAACCTTCTCGGGGTCAGGTTTACTTTTTAACTGATAAAAATGTTTTTCGCCTTCTTCTGATGGGTGCCCTTGCCAAATATAGTAGAGACTATAGCCTTTTAAACTAACTAACGGACATTGATTAGAGAACCCCTGCGAAAACTGTATGGTCATTCCTTTGAACCTTTTTAATTATGAATAGAGTTAGCTTAAACAAATAACAAGATTTTGCGACTTTTCAAAACCTAAGCAAAAGCTTTTAGGAGAAGAGCAAACGCAGTAATTGCGCGACAAGCAATATTCCCATTAAAGGCCAAATCCACTTCGCCCATTTAGCGGCATCTTCATTACTGATACGCATTTTAGAGCGCTCTATTAGCGGTATAATCAGTGCCAGTGCACCGAACAATACTGCCAGTAAAATTAATACTTCCATTATCGTAACCCTATCGCATATTTAAGCACTTGTTGTTTAGCAGGCTCCATGCGCTGCGCCACAGAAAGCAGCTGGTTTCTTACCCATTTAATGGGGGCAATATCGTTACTAAACAAGGTATAGAACCCATCCATTGCGCTCATCATTACCAAGTTATCTCGCTTTCGTGGCCTTTCATAGTCGTTAGCGAGCATTTGCAAGAATCGTTTATCCGTAAGCGACAATTCTCCAGTGCTGTGACAAGAATTAACCTTAGCGGTAACAGATAAAAACGCCTCTATATCTTTAAAACCTAAATTCACACCCTGCCCCGCCAATGGGTTAATGGTGTGCGCTGCATCGCCAATTAACACACAGCAGTCCTTAACATAGTGATTCGCATGAGAACGGGTAAGCGGAAAAACCGCTTTATCTACAACAAAAAAGCTGTTGTCATTTTTAGTGAGTTCATCCGGAAACGTTTTAAGGATTTCACTTTCAAGTTGGCTCGCTTTTAAACTTTTTATACGTTTTAGTTCATCGGGCGAGTCGTACCACACAAGCGAGGCATAATTGTCGAACATAGGCAAAAACGCTTTTGGGCCACTTGAGGTAAATTGCTGCCAAGTCACAGGCTCTACAGGCTTTTCCATTTTGATTGTTATACCCATTGCCTGTTGGGCATACTGCCAACCTGTGGTGCCAATACCGGCCGCCTTTCTTACCTGAGAGTTTGCACCGTCTGCGCCAACAAGCCATTTGGCTTCAATGGTTCTGCCATTAGATAGTTTAATGGTAGCAGTATTGGCTAACTGAATGTCTTGCACTGTATGGCCACTAATAAGCTCTACATTGTCATACTGCTTTAGTGCTTCATGGCAACCTAGTTGCAACAATCGATTTTCTACAAAGAAACCCAGCTGAGGCATGTCGATACTTTGTGCGGTAAAATCTGTTCGATGAGACGGGTGGTCCCATACACTTAAACCTGTGTAGGGTTTCACGCGCATGGCAGCAATATGGTCCCACGCTCCCAATGCTTTTAATAGGGTAACCGACGCCTCGCTTATGGCCGATACCCGCAAGTCCGGGCCGTCTTCAGCTTTATATGTTGCAGGTAAATAAGGCTCGATTACCGCTACTTTAAACTGCTGTTGGGCCAAACCTAGGGCAAGAGCTGCACCCACCATACCGCCGCCATTTATACAAAAATCGACCATTTACTCTCCTTAAAACACGCACTTGCATTATGTCTTAAAACACAAAGCGCTGTGAAGTAAAACGTAGAACAGGCTTGGCTTAGATCAATTCTTCACGAATCGTCGTAAGACACTGGGAATATGCCTACATAACAGGTAAAATATGCGGCTATTTTGAACATCTTCCTGTAACTGACATTTCCGATGCTTTTTGCATGGGCGCTTTAGATGCCCTATGCAGAATAACATTCTGGCAGACACCTTAACTGAACCAAGGTGATTCTGCATTCACTTACAGGAACACTAACAGGTTATCGAATAGTTGTTATGACTAAAAAGCTGTATATCAAAACCTGGGGCTGCCAAATGAACGAGTACGACTCGGAAAAAATGGCAGACTTACTAGACTCAACGCATGGCTTTAGCGCTGCACAAAGTGCTGAAGAAGCCGACGTTATTTTGCTTAACACCTGCTCTATTCGCGAAAAGGCGCAAGAGAAGGTTTTCCATCAACTTGGTCGCTGGAAGACGTTGAAGCAAGACAAGCCTGAACTTATTATTGGCGTAGGTGGCTGTGTGGCTTCACAAGAAGGCGACACCATACGCCAGCGTGCGCCGTTCGTAGACTTGGTATTTGGCCCTCAAACACTGCACCGTTTGCCTGAAATGATCAACGAACTTCAAGGCGGCGCAAAGTCAGTGATTGACGTGAGCTTCCCTGAAATTGAAAAGTTTGATCGCCTGCCTGAGCCACGTGCTGAAGGCCCAACGGCATTCGTTTCGATTATGGAAGGCTGTTCAAAATACTGTACGTTCTGCGTAGTACCTTACACCCGTGGTGAAGAAGTAAGCCGCCCTGTTGACGACGTATTGCTTGAAATTGCACAACTTGCGGGCCAAGGCGTACGTGAAGTGAATCTTCTAGGTCAAAACGTTAACGCGTATCGCGGTGACAATTACGACGGCACAATTTGTCGTTTCTCTGAGTTACTAGAGCTAGTAGCTGCTATTGATGGCATCGACCGTATTCGTTACACCACATCTCACCCGGTTGAGTTTACTGACGATATCATTGAAGCATACGCGTCTATTCCTGAGTTAGTAGACCACCTTCACTTACCTGTTCAAAGCGGTTCTGACCGTATTTTGAACCTGATGAAGCGTGGCCATACGGCAATTGAATACAAGTCGAAAATGCGTAAGCTGAAAAAAATTCGCCCAAACATTAGTTTGTCGAGCGACTTCATTATTGGCTTCCCTGGTGAGACCGATGCCGACTTTGAAGCTACTATGGATTTGATTCAGGCCGTGGATTATGACCTTAGCTTCAGCTTTATTTACAGTGCTCGCCCTGGTACACCTGCTGCCGATGCAGTAGATGATGTAAGTGAAGAAACTAAGAAGCAACGTCTTCACTTACTACAGCAGCGTATTACGCAGCAAGCACTTCGTATTGCGCGTCACATGGTTGGCACTGAGCAGCGAATTTTGGTTGAAGGCCCGTCTAAGAAAAACCCAATGGAGCTTTCTGGACGTACTGAAAACAACCGCGTAGTAAACTTTGAAGGCACACCAGATATGATTGGCGAATTCGTTGATGTAAACATCACAGACGTATTTACCAACTCACTACGTGGTGAAGTTGTGCGCAGAGAAAGTGAAATGGGCTTGCGTGTTGCAGTTTCGCCCCAATCTATCATGGCAAAGCATCAGGCTGATATGCCTAATGAGCTTGGCGTGGGTCAATTTAACCCAGCCTAAAAACAATTTTATAGCGAGGAAAAGAGTAGCTTGAGTACATTGGTTAGTAACGAATTTGATTTAGAACCGGCAGATAGCAAACGTTTGTCGAGTTTATGTGGCCCCTTTGATGACAACATTAAACAAATTGAGCGCAGGCTGGGTGTAGAAATTACCTACCGAAATAACGCGTTCAAGGTGTTGGGTGAACCGCAGCAAATAAAAAGTGCTAGCGAATTACTTAAGCTTCTTTATATAGAAACACAACCTATCAAGGGTCGTATTCCTGAGCTAGAAGCAGAGCAAGTTCATCTTGCCATTCAAGAAGCCCGCGTTATTGAAAAAGACGCAACGGGCGGTTATGGCAAAGAGATCAATATTAAAACTAAGCGCGGTGTAATAAAGCCGCGTAACCCAAACCAAGCGCAGTATGTGGCAAACATTGTTAACCACGATATTGCTTTTGGTATTGGGCCTGCCGGAACAGGTAAAACTTACCTTGCTGTTGCCGCTGCTGTCGATGCGCTTGAGCGCCAAGAAATTCGCCGAATCTTGCTTACCCGCCCCGCGGTTGAAGCAGGTGAAAAGCTTGGTTTCTTGCCTGGCGATCTTTCGCAAAAAGTAGACCCTTACTTGCGACCGCTTTACGACGCCCTATTTGAAATGCTTGGCTTCGAGAAAGTTGAAAAGCTTATGGAGCGCAATGTTATTGAAGTTGCGCCGTTAGCCTACATGCGTGGTCGTACGCTAAACGACGCGTTTATCATTTTGGATGAAAGCCAGAATACCACGGTAGAGCAAATGAAAATGTTCTTAACCCGTATTGGCTTTAATTCGAAAGCGGTGATTACTGGTGATATCACGCAGGTAGACCTACCTCGCGGTGCCAAATCAGGCCTTCGCCACGCCATCGAGGTATTGAGCGAAGTAAATGACATTTCTTTCAACTTCTTCCATGCTGAAGACGTGGTTCGCCACCCTGTGGTTGCGCGTATTGTAAGAGCTTACGAAGTGCATGACGCTGAGCAAGAGCGTATTCGCAAAGCGAAAAAAGAAGAAGCGTTGCGTGTTCAGCGTGAACAATCAGCGCACAGCCTTGAGCCTAGTACTGACAACAGCCTTGAGCCAACTAGTAATAATAGCCTTGAGCCAACTAGCAATAATAGCCCTGAGCTAACTGACGGCAACAATCATGAGCAATCAAACGATGCTCGAACAAAAGACGACAGCACATCGTGACAGCCATTATTGATGTACAACAAGCATTTGAAGGTGACGAGGCTATCTTATCAGCCATTCCGTCATCTTCAGAACTTGAACTTTGGGCTAATGCTGTTCTCAAGTATGAAGGTTTGAACGAGCAAGAAGTCACCATTCGCTTTACCGACGAAGCAGAAAGCCAAAGCCTCAACCATGAATACCGAGGCAAAGATAAACCGACAAACGTGCTATCCTTTCCCTTCGAAGCGCCGCCCGGCATTGAAATCAACTTATTAGGCGACTTAGTTATTTGTGCCCCTGTTATTAGCCGTGAAGCTGAAGAGCAGCAAAAGAGAGTGAGCGATCACTACACGCACATGACGGTTCACGGGCTATTGCATTTAATGGGTTATGACCATATTGACGATGCAGATGCCGAGGAAATGGAAAGCAAAGAAATTGATATTCTAGCTAGCCTTGGCATAGATAACCCTTATGAAGTCAACGATTAACAAATAACCATAACCATCTGTTATATAAGTAAATTAACACTTAATAACAATAAAACATTGACGACCAGCACGAACCATTTTAACGTTGGCGTTGACCTAACAATTAAACGGACATTATGAGCGACGATAATCCTCACTCTACCAACGGCTCATCAGGCAAGAGTTGGTTAGATAAACTAAAAAATTCGATTTCTGGCGAGCCGAAAAGTAAAGAAGAGTTAGTATCGGTTATTACTGATGCTGAACAAAACGACATCATAGACCCACAAACCCGCGAAATGATTGAAGGGGTAATTGGGGTAAATGAAATGCGAGTGAGGGATATCATGATCCCTCGCGCTCAAATGACCACCATAGATGTAGAGCAAAAAGTAGAAGAATTTCTACCGGTGATGCTTGAATCTGCCCACTCACGTTTTCCTGTTATAAGTGAAGATAAAGACCATATCGAAGGTATTTTGCTTGCAAAAGACCTGCTTGCCTTTGCCTTCAATGCAGAAAAAGAATTCAACCTTCGCGATATTCTTCGCCCAGCGGTTATCGTTCCAGAGAGCAAACGAGTAGACGTTCTACTTAAAGAGTTCCGTCAGCAGCGCTATCACATGGCCATTGTTGTAGACGAATATGGCGGTGTATCTGGCTTGGTGACTATCGAAGATATTCTAGAGATTATCGTGGGTGAAATTGAAGATGAGTACGATACCGAAGAAGACGGTACCGACGATATTCGCCCATTAAACAAATCGACATACTCAGTTAAAGCGTTAACTCCAGTGGATGACTTTAACGAGTTTTTTGAAACCAAATTTAGCGAAGAAGAAGCCGATACCATTGGTGGTATTGTGCTTAAAGCGTTTGGTCATATGCCTGAAACCAATGATGAAATCACCATTGGCGATGTTCAGTTTAAAGTGACTAACTCTGATAAGCGCCGACTTATTCAACTTAAGGTTTCAGTGCCTTCATTGGAATAGAGACGTCGTCACAATAACGTTTATTTCAGCACAGGGTAGCGCGTATTTTTAAGCGCTTCCCCAGTGTAAAACAAAACCTATCAACCACCATCAGATGACTTCTATGCTGAAACGGTTTATCCCCCATTTTCTTCTTGTGTTAAGCGGCGCAAGTTTAACGCTGGCTTTTGCCCCATTTAATATGTGGCTTTTAACTATACCTGCCCTCGCACTTGCTATACGTCAAGTTATCAAGCTGAAGCATCGGCCCTTTCTAGCTGGATGGTTATTTGGTGCAGGCTGGTTTGGCGCTGGCATAAGCTGGGTACACGTAAGTATCGCCGACTTTGGTGGGCTACCTCTTATCGGCTCCATTGCCTTAATGGCATTGCTTTGTGGATATTTGGCGCTATACCCAGCGCTTGCTACCAAATTCACTGCCAGGTATTTCTCTCCCCAATTGTGGCCCATGGCACTGCCTTTTTTCTGGGTTGTGGCCGAGTGGTTGCGAAGCTGGATGCTAAGTGGCTTTCCGTGGTTATCATTAGGCTATAGCCAGCTAGAAAGTCCACTGTCTGGTTTTGCGCCTATTATTGGGGAAACTGGTATAAGCGCGCTTATCGTTATTAGCGCTACCCTATTTGCACTGATTCACGATAAGCGAACTTTCGCCAACGCAATGCTAGTGGCGCTGTGCTTATTTACCAGTGGCTACCTTCTTAAACAACATACTTGGGTTGCCCCCCAAAAAACCTACTCAGTAGGCATGGCGCAGGGCAATATCGCGCAAAGTCTGCGATGGGTGCCAGAGCAAGATGGCCCTACTATGGACACCTACTGGAAGCTAACCGAAAGCCTATGGGGTAACGACCTAATTATTTGGCCAGAAGCGGCCGTTCCCAAGCTTGAGCCTTTAGCCCAACCTTATCTTGCCAAAGTTAACGAAAGAGCTTTTAAAGAAAACACCGCGCTTATTACTGGTATTGTTAACTATAACTGGGAAACTGATGAAGCGTGGAACAACCTAATTGTGCTCGGTAAACGCACGCCAGATGCTACGTACCCTGATTACCAATATTTCCACAATAACCGCTTTTCGAAACATCATCTATTGCCCGTAGGCGAATTCGTACCTTTTGAAGACTGGCTTCGCCCCCTCGCCCCTCTATTCGACTTGCCTATGTCGTCATTCTCTCGTGGTGATTATCAGCAAGCTAATCTTGAAGCGAATGGCATTCGCCTAGCGCCCGCTATCTGTTTTGAAATTGCGTTCCCTCATCAAGTTATGGCAAACGTATATGAAGATACCGACATGATCATTACAGTAAGTAACGATGCGTGGTTTGGACATTCTCACGGCCCTGCACAGCATCTGCAGATTGCGCAAATGCGCGCCCTTGAGTTAGGCCGCCCTGTCGTTAGAGCGACAAATAATGGTATTACGGCTTTTATAGACCACAGAGGCGAAATAACTGCTCGGCTACCTCAATTCATGGCAGGTAATATTTCGGCGCCAGTTGTCGCAACCAGAGGGTTTACACCGTATTACCATCTTCAAGAGCTAGGCGTTTGGTTTATTGTTAGTCTGCTGTTTGTTTGCGCGGTCTTAATTAAACGCAGGCAGCGCTGATTGCTCAATAGCAGCGGGTTGAAACAATGTTTATGCTATGCCAATGTAGGACCTATCCAACTTGTATTACTTAAAAAATCAGAAGGTGCGAGCTTGCGATACTAATTTCGCGAAAGAATCGTTTTAACCTCAAAGAATTCGTCTATCCAAGGAATTGAAGGAGACGCTATGAATCTTAAGGCTATATTATTTACAGTAATTGTAGTTATTGCGGCTACACTCGTCAGCTATGAAGCCAGTGCTACTATTAAACTTACCCCATGTAATGGGTGTACCTATGACGATATGAAACGGACAGCAGAACTGAGCCAGAAAAGAGTCGGCTCAAGCAATATAGCCGTTGTAAACTTCAGGAATGCGACCGCACATAAATTTCGCACTAGTTTAGAAATTGATGGCGATGGAGAACCAGTTACAAACTCCACCCCTGTTAGTTTTTCAACTAATGAACAACGCGACATAGATCTCTACTTTCGCTTCAGAGATGCACTCGGTGCCTATATCGCTAACTTTTCTTACCAGCTATACGACTCATCTTTAGATAGTAAAACTCACATAATATCTCCGACTCACCCACAATATTCTCTTAATACTTTCGACAATAAATCTGGCTATGTCTCTAAGGGCGTCATTTTGGTCAAAGGTTCTCCCTACGAATTTTTGTCAGCTAGCTACCAACGAAACGATGTCTATGACTGGTTTATTGGTGGAGCGAAAAAAGATGTTTTAGCGATTTTGGACTCATCTCTACAAGCCGTTGAATTACCAAATGGTAAAGATTTAGACCTGGACTTAAACGCAATCTTTTACACATCTCCAGAAGCACTAAAAAATGGAAATCAAAACGGAAGGGTCAAGATTACTTTAGATTTTATCAATGAGGCTTTTGTAATCATAAATGCCAGAGATACAAATAATAACAGTATCCCCCTCAAAAATGACAAGCTGAGGGGTGAGTAAAATACAACCAAAAGCGCAAAAAACGGCGCTAACTTCATTTGAAGTAGCGCCGTTTTTATTAGCAGTAACTACCTTACCACTGACAGGTAGTTTACCCCGTTAAATTGCACGTTATACATTGCCTGCAGCTTGTATTGCAGTAAGCGCAATTGTAAATACAATATCGTCAACCAATGCACCGCGACTTAAATCGTTAACGGGCTTTCGCATGCCTTGCAGCATTGGGCCAATACACACTAAGTCGAAGCTACGCTGTACCGCTTTATAAGTGGTATTTCCGGTATTGAGGTCAGGAAAAACAAACACGTTTGCCTTACCAGCAACAGGGCTATTTGGTGCCTTGCTCTTGCCCACACTTTCGATAGCCGCTGCATCGTATTGAAGTGGACCATCAATAAGTAAATCAGGGCGTAGCTCTTGTGCAATCTTAGTTGCCTCACGCACTTTCTCTACATCGCTACCTGCACCTGACGAGCCAGTACTGTAACTTATCATAGCTACCCGTGGTTCAATGCCAAACATTTGCGCCGATTCCGCAGACTGTATAGCTATGTCGGCTAGTTGCTGAGCATTAGGGTCAGGGTTAATGGCGCAGTCGCCGTAAACCAAAACTTGGTCAGGCAACAGCATAAAAAATACTGACGATACTAGTGATGCATTTTCCGCTGTTTTAATTAACTGAAGCGCTGGGCGAATAGTGTTTGCAGTGGTATTTACTGCGCCAGAGACTAGGCCATCTACGTCATCTTGCTGAAGCATCATTGTGCCTAAAGTCACGTTATCTTCCAGTAACTCTTTTGCAACCACTTCAGTAACGCCTTTGTGGCCGCGAAGAGCCACTAAACCTTCAACATAGTTATCTTTTATTTCACTCGGAGAAACGATTTCTACGCCATCGCTCAATACTACACCCTGTTGTTCTGCTACTCGGCGAATCTCTGTTTCATCACCAATAAGAACAGGTCGTGCTAAACCACGTTTTGCACAGATTGATGCAGCCACAACGGTTCTAGGCTCATTACCTTCTGGCAGCACAACACGCTTGTTAACCTGTCTTGCGCGGTTAGTAAGGTAGAAACGGAACGCCGATGGAGACAGCTTCTTCTGGCGAGACACTTTTTGCGTTAGTGAGTTAACCCAGCTTGCATCTAAGCTTTCCGCTGTATGCACCATCACTTTTTCGATACGCTGGCTGTCATCAACCGGTACTTCTTGGTTGAATGCGTGAAGTGCTTGAGCTGTTTGCCATGTATTCGAATTTACTAGCATGACCGGCAGGCCGGTTTCCATGGCTTGACTACATAGTGCCATGATGTTTTCATCGGGCTGGTAGCCACCTGTAAGTAATAGCGCGCCCAGCTTAGTCCCGTTTAGCGCAGCCAAACAGCATGACACAAATACATCACCGCGATCGCCTGACATCACAAGTAACGCACCCGGTTTAAGGGTATGCGTCATGTTGTGAATTTCGCGCGCGCAGAAAGTAACGCTGCTTAATCTGCGTTCTGCTAGCTCGCCCTCGTTAAGCAAGGTTGCGTTAAGATGCTTTGCTACGTCGGTAGCTCGGGGAGACACTAAATCTGCGCTCCAATCAACCGTACCAAGAAGGCTTAAGCCTTTTTTGAAAATAGGCAAGTCACGTAATGCCTGCGTGCGCACTTCGTCGTGCTCTGGCGCTTCTATTGCACCGATATCGGCACGAAGTCGACCATGTTCATCAAACGGCGCATTTACCTTGTTAAAGATGCAGCCAACCACTTTTTGACTTTTATGACCGCCATAGGTGTCTACAACAATTTCAAGGCGATGATTAATATCTGTCGTCGATTCGTTGCCAGGCACGGCCACAAAAACAATATCGGCATCAAGAGCACGACTAATTTCAAGGTTTAAACGCTCCGCATAGGGGTGATGACGCGTGGTCACTAGCCCTTCTATGACGGTTACCGCTTCTTGAACGCTCTTTTCTTCAAACCGTTCAATAATTTCTTCTAATAGCTCATCAGTATTGTCGGTACTGATCATACGCTCAACGTAATCAAGCTCGAAAGGCTCAATCGGCGAGACACTGGCGTGGTGAGCAATGATCGCCGTAGAGCGCTCTTCCCCATTGTCGCCCTTTCTAGGCTGTGCCACCGGCTTGAAAAAATTAAGCTTTATACCTTGTTCTTCTATTGCGCGAACAAGACCCATGCTGACCGTTGTTAGGCCCACACTAGTGCCCACGGGGATCAACATAATTCTGCGAGACATAATTACTCCTGCTATTGCCAACGTCCGAGCGTTGGCCTTGCTAGTTTGATTTTACGCGAAGGTCGCAGCTTCAGCTGCAATTACCCATTCTTCATTAGTAGGTACGACATAAACAGAGGTTGATGCTGTATCGGTAGAAATTTTTCCGCCTTGCCCAAATCGCGCGTCAATATTTCTTTGCTCATCAAGGCTAATACCAAAGTGAGCGAAATATCCCATTGTGGTCTCTCGAATAAGCGACGAGTTTTCTCCAATACCACCTGTAAAGACAATAGCATCTAGCGTCGGCACAGCTACCATGTAGCCCGCTATGTATTTAGCCAAGCGGTAACAAAAAATTTCGATTGCCAACAGGGCGCCTTCATGACCTTCTAGGGCAGCATCTTCTAGGGTTCTGCAGTCGTTGCTAAGTTCTGAAATACCTAGCAAACCTGACTGTTTGTTTAACAGGTCGCTAATTTCGTCTGCGGTTTTACCAAGCTTTTTCTGTAGTGTACCTGGCAAGCTAGGATCTAAATCACCACAGCGCGTGCCCATAACCAAGCCTTCTAAAGGAATGAAGCCAAGGCTGGTGTCTACCGCCTGCCCTTTTTCAATGGCGGACACGCTACAACCGTTGCCTAAATGCGCACTGATTATGCTTGTGTCTGAAACTGGTTTTTCAAGAATTTTCGCCATGCTATCGAGAATGAATTTATGGCTGGTTCCATGGAAGCCATAGCGTCTAATGCCATGCTCACGATAAAGCGACATCGGTAAAGCATAGATAAAGGCTTTTTTAGGAAGTGTTTGAAAAAATGAAGTATCAAATACCACGACATGAGGCAAATCTGGATACGCAGCTTGAGCGGTCACAATGCCTTTTAGATTAGCCATATTGTGAAGCGGTGCCATGCTCGCATAATCTTCGATTGCTTCGAGCACGCTATCATCTACAAGGGCTGCACCTTTAAACTTTTCCCCCCCGTGTACAACACGGTGGCCAATGGCAATAGGCTGCACGCCTGTGCTTGCAATAATTTCAGAGATAGCGTTAAGTGCCTCGGTATGCCCTGCCTTTGCTGGCAATGCCTGCTTCTCTTTTTTACCGTTTAGCTTAAAGGACAAACTCGCATCACTATTTCCCAACGCTTCTGCAATGCCAGAGAGACCAGCTTCGCCAGTATCGGCGTCGATAATGGCAAACTTTACTGAAGAGCTGCCACAGTTTAAAACAATAACTTCTTTTTTCATTTTTGTAATTTCAATTAAAGTGGTAAGACATTCTGTTTAACCAATTGTAGCATTTCTAAACAATTAGAGGGGTTAAACAATTGCTAAATGTTTTATAAAAATTATCGCATACACCTATTTTATATAGGGTTTTATGGCAAACTTTCGCTTAATTAAGCTTATCCACGCTTGTTTTGAAATTTTTATCATTATAATAATCAATAAATTTCAGCAACTTAGAGGTTTATTGAAACTATTTTTGAAAAAATTCAACTTTCTTTCTTGAAAAGTATTTGGGCCATTCCTATATATAATTTGTCGGCGCTGAACAGACAGGTCGACGAAACCGCCGCCGCAGAGTCGGGGCATTTAAATTTTAAACATATTGCTTAATTTTGAGGATATGACTATGCGTACTATCGATCTATCTCCACTTTACCGTTCATTCATTGGTTCTGATCACCTAGCATCACTTATTGATGCAGCTTCTCGTGCAGAGAAACAGAGCACCTATCCGCCGTATAACATCGAGCTGCTTGGTGATGACAAGTACAGAGTAACCATGGCGATTGCTGGTTTTAGTAAAGACGATGTATCAATTCAGGTTGAAGAGAATACATTAACTATTACTGGAACCAAGAAAACGGAAGCGGAAAACAATGACAGTAAAGAACGTAAGTTCTTACATAAAGGCATCTCAGAACGTAACTTTGAGCGTAAATTCCAACTTGGCGACCATGTAAAAGTGTTAGCTGCAGATATGGAAAATGGTCTATTACACATCGATATGGAGCGAGTCATTCCCGAAGCCAAGAAGCCTCGCCAAATAGAAATTGGTTCTCGTTTACTTGAGAGTTAATACATAGTTTCTTGGTTTGTTTCCCAACTTTTAGCGGCGCCTTACGGCGCCGTTTTTTTTGCTTTTGTAAGCTGCAGATAAGCCTATTGCTAGCTTATTTTGTTTTAGCTTCAACCATTAACAGTTTCGACATCGTTTACTTCAAGCGTGTAATCAGCTTTACCTGACTCGCCAGACTTAAAGCTGCCTTGTAAGGCCTTGCCGGTGAGCTCTCCGGTTGCAGAATCTTTGATAGATTCGAAATCACTACTAGCAACACCGTTTTCAAACTTGCCTTTATGCTGAAAAGTAACCGTACCACGCAACCCGTTTATCACACCGACAAAAGTTTCAAAACCCGTAAATTGAGCTGACATTTGCGATTGATAAGACATCAAAAACTCAACACTCGATTCACCACTCATATCACCTGAATAGACCTGTTTGATGCTGGCTTGAGATACCTTAATTCCTTCTGCTCTTTCACTCAGCGTGTCTTCATCCCATTGCGTAATGGAGAAGTTTCCTTCGATTGTCATGAATATCTCTTTTATATTAGCGTTATAGTAGATTTACCTACCCTAACCTCTTATGCAGAAAAAAGACAGCCTAAGAATTGTAACAGCGCGTTTAAATAAATCCTTTAAGCATGGCTAAACCTACTGCGTTACAGGTACTTGCATCCTTTATCTCTCCGTTGATGATTTTTTCCTTCAAGACAGTTAACGAAAGCGGAACAACCTGTAAATCTTCTTCTTCAACATCTAGTTTTTGTTCGCCTTGGGTCAACCCTTTAGCCACGTAAATATGGTACCCCTGATTACAAAAGCCGTATGCAAGATATTGGAAGCCAACATACTCCATTGACTCAGCGGTTAAGCCTGTCTCTTCTTTAAGCTCACCTTTTGCAAGCTGAACTGGATCAGCGTCGGGGTTGCTCTCCCATGCACCCTGGGGAAGCTCAAGCTGTCGCTCTTTGATGGTATAGCGGTATTGCTCAACCATATACACGGTATCGCCTTCAATCGGTAAAATAATGGCAAAGTCCGGCTTTTCCACCACACCATATATACCTTCGTTTCCGCTGCTGCGAACTATTTTGTCTTCTCTTAGGCGAAGCCATTTGTTTTCATAAACTACTTTTGAATCCAACGTCTTAATTTCTTCCAAAACCCTTCCTTATCTCTGCGTTTAGTTATTTATAACGCAAAGAATATTCAGTTGGAAATGCTTAATCTGCTTTGAACCCATCAATGGTGCGCTGCAGTAAGTCATTATTTTGCTGCATTTCATTAGAGAGCTCTGACAACTGCTCCGCAATGTAGAGTTCATGTCGAGCAGCTTCTTCCACAGAGACAACATCTTTAGCCACCTCTTCGGTAGTGACAGATTGTTGTTCAGCAGCAGAAGACATGCTGTTTGCCATACCTTCAAGTTCACTTGCTGCTTCTTTTACCTTCTCAGCGGTAGCTCGCCCCTCAACGGTAGTATCCATTGATGTAGATATTGAGCTTACGTTTTTATTAATGTCATTTACGACAACAACACTCGCCTCTTTTAAGCTAACTAAGAGTGATGATATTTTATCTGAAGATTCTCGGCTGCTTTGCGCTAACTTTCTCACTTCGTCAGCTACAACGGCAAATCCTCTTCCGTGATCACCCGCTCTCGCAGCCTCAATTGCAGCATTCAATGCCAGTAAGTTAGTCTGATCTGAAAGGGTGTTAATGGTCTCTAATATAGAGCTTATTTCGGTTACTTTTAGCTCCATCTGCGCCGCGTTAGTTTGAACGCCCCGAATGTCTTCTGACAGCACAGTCATGCTATTTCGTATATTGTCATTCGCTGCTAGTGATTGGTCTGCTAGTTCATCAAGTTTTTTACTTGCGTTTAAGGTATCCAAAGATGAGCTAGCAATTTCTCGACTTGTTACCGCTACCTCTTCAATCGCAGACGCTATATTGGCTGTAAGCTGTTGTGTATTTCCCGCGTCGCTTAACATTTCTGCACATGCCGACTCTAATTTTCCGGAAAGCCTTGTGCTGGTGCCAATTGACTGCCCTAACCCTCTGATAAGGTCACGAAGTGCCAAAATAGTAGTGTTAACAGAACGAGAAATTTCCCCTAATTCGTTACTCGTACTCATCGATACATCAATAGTAAGATCACCTTTTTGCGCAATCTTGTCCAAGTTAGAAACCAATATGGTTAGTTGCTGGGTGATAATGCCTATCAATACTTTGTAAATAAGTGCGATAAATAAGGCCACAACGACAATTATAATAATAATTGCCGTTAACGAAGACTGAGCACTGGCGACATTACTGTAAGATTCTTGTTTGGCTGTATCAAAAACCTTACTAAGCACCGTTGCCACTTGACCTATTTGCGCTGTTGCTAGTTTGAACCATTCGCTATTGGCTGGCAGGGAAGAGAAATTTACATCCGTCGCGACTACGTTAGCAGCAATTGACTCAACCTGCGTCGATGTGGAAGACGACATGGCGTTCGCGAATTCGGTTTTGAAATCGCCGTTTAAACCGAGAGTTAGCTTTTCACTTAAATAAGTAATATCGCCGGTATAACTGTTAATCTCTATTTTCGTATTAGGGTTAATACTTCGCTTGGCTAGTACAGCGTTTATCTTTCCCCTGCGTTGTCCGAGTCTTTCTTTTAGACCAGCTAATGTAAGCCCCTGAAGTAAATACTGTTTAGCATTTTTATCGCTAAGTAAAATCGTGAAGGCATTAGCGGCGTTTAAGGCTCGCTTGTTCAAATCACTGTAATAGCTAAACGCTTTGGCGCCATTTAACGAGTCGACCGTTTCCCGCATTGCAGTTTTATTGGTTTCGACGTCGACAAGCGGCTGCAATATAACGCCTATTCCTAAGTCTTCTGGCCACTTTTCATTAGAAATTGCTCTTAAGTTTTGAAAAGCTTCATCCGCCTTCTTGCGTTGACTTACGACCTTTTGTTTCGAATCTGCATTTGGGTTGCCTAAATAACCAGCGGTGAGCCCACGCTCGACGGCATGATGATGGGCAACTCGTTCTACAGCACTTATCAATGTGACGATACGTTCGTCTTGCTCTGCCGCTGACATATTATTCACAAGTTGACTAATATCTTTATATGCAAGAAACGCTATAGAAAGGAAAAGGGTGCCTGTTCCTAACAGTGTAAGCTGTACGACGGACAATCTATTGAAAATGGTCAAGGCTTTGGCCTCCATTCCGAGCGTTTAAATACTGAACCTCATACATAGATTTCGCTTAGCGAGCGCGTAAAAAGATCCCGTTAATAAGAACTAATACGTTTAAAGTATAGGCATCAAATAGGAAATGGAGATTTTTTGTTCTAATAAATTAGTCTAAATTAGGATAGTAATTACCAAGATAAGCCAATTAAAAATGACGTAAATATCAGAGGTGGAATATTTGTGATAAGCAGATGATTATAAAAAAGTATGGCTTGAACAAAGGTCAGCAGCATTGCGCCACTGACCGATAGCAATTAAATATACTCAACTTCGATGATTTCAACTTCAACAGCACCAGCTGGCGTTTGAATAGTTACCGTATCATCAAGCTCTTTACCGATGAGACCACGAGCGATAGGCGAATTAACTGAAATTAAGTTGTTCTTAATATCAGCTTCATCATCGCCAACAATGCGGTAAGTTGTTTCTTCATCGGTATCAACGTTTAAAATGGTAACCGTAGTGCCGAAAATAACTTTACCGGTATTTTCCATTTTAGTTACGTCAATAATCTGTGCATTTGAAAGCTTACCTTCGATATCTTGAATACGACCTTCACAGAAGCTTTGCTGTTCACGGGCAGCGTGATATTCAGCGTTTTCTTTCAAATCACCGTGCTCACGTGCTTCGGCAATAGACTCGATAATACGTGGGCGTGTTTTTGTTTTAAGCTCATTTAATTCGTCACGCAGCATTTGAGCGCCGCGCGCTGTCATTGGATACTGACTCATGAATACCGTCTCACTTAGCTAGTAATTTAAACAGAAAAGTGCGCCGCGAAGGCGCACTTTTAATTGGTTCACACAAATGTAATATTGCTAGGATACCTCGTATCCTAGCGTATGTCATTAGTGTTTGAGTCTAGCGTGTAGTTCTTGAACTGATGCCACTTTATTGCGGTCATCTGCAGACTTAGCACGGATAGTTGCAAATGCAGCGTTCATTGTCGTGGTGTAAGTCACCTTATTCACCAAGGCTTCACGACGAATGTATACTGAATCTGTGATGGCTTGACGACCTTCCGTTGTGTTGATCAAGTAAGCGTATTCGCCGTTCTTGATAGCATCAACAATGTTAGGACGACCTTCCGACATTTTGTTCACTACAGTGCTCATGATGCCTGCATCGTAAAGCTCAGTAGCGGTACCGCGGGTAGCTTCAATGCTAAAGCCGGCTTCTACCAACGCTTTTGCCAGTGCAATCATACGAGGCTTGTCGGTATCACGGACTGAAATAAGCGCTTTACCTTGCTTAGGCAATGGTGCACCTGCACCCAAGTTAGCTTTTGCATAGGCTTCTTCGAAGGTATCACCAACACCCATTACTTCACCTGTAGAACGCATTTCTGGACCTAGTAGTGGGTCAACACCTTGGAACTTAGCAAATGGAAGTACCACTTCCTTCACTGAGTAAAAAGGTGGGATAACTTCTTCTGTTACACCCTGCTCGGCTAGGCTTACGCCAGCCATCGCACGTGCTGCCACTTTAGCAAGTGGAACACCCGTTGCCTTAGATACAAATGGCACAGTACGCGCAGCACGAGGATTAACCTCGATAAGGTACACTTCACCATCTTTAATCGCAAACTGGGTATTCATCAAACCGACTACACCAAGCTCAAGCGCCATGGCTTTTACTTGCTCGCGCATAACGTCCTGAATGTCTTTTGGTAGCGAGTGCGGAGGCAGTGAACACGCTGAGTCACCTGAGTGGACCCCGGCCTGCTCGATGTGTTCCATGATGCCGCCAATTACAACCTCTTTGCCATCGCATATAGCGTCGATATCAACTTCAATAGCGTCGTCAAGGAAGCGGTCTAGCAATACTGGTGCGTCATTAGACACTTTAACCGCTTCGTTTAGGTAACGCTTAAGGTCTTTGATGTCATAAACGATTTCCATCGCTCGACCCCCCAGCACGTAGCTTGGACGAACAACCAGCGGGAAGCCAATCTCTTCAGCCATAGTTAGCGCTTGCTCAACGTTAGTTACCGTGGCATTCGCAGGCTGCTTGAGGTTAAGCTTGTTCACCATTTGCTGGAAGCGCTCACGGTCTTCGGCACGGTCAATCGCTTCTGGTGAGGTACCGATAACCGGTACACCCGCCGCCTCTAGTGCACGCGCAAGTTTAAGTGGCGTTTGACCACCATACTGCACGATAACGCCTTTAGGCTGCTCTTTAGCAACGATTTCAAGTACATCTTCCAACGTTACTGGCTCGAAGTACAGACGGTCTGATGTGTCGTAATCGGTAGATACTGTCTCAGGGTTACAGTTAACCATAATGGTCTCGTAACCGTCTTCACGCATTGAAAGCGCCGCGTGAACACAGCAGTAGTCGAACTCAATACCTTGACCAATTCGGTTTGGACCGCCGCCCAAAACCATAATCTTTTCTTTGTCAGTTGGCGCTGCTTCACACTCTTCGTCATACGTTGAGTACATATAAGCAGTACTGGTAGAGAATTCTGCTGCACAAGTATCTACACGCTTGTAGACAGGAGAAATACCAAAGTCACGACGGGTTTCACGAATGTCGCTTTCTGCCACTTTGGTTAGCTCAGCAAGACGCGCGTCAGAGAAGCCTTTACGCTTAAGTGCGCGCATAAAGTCAGCGTCAATACCTGGCAAACCAAGCTCAGATACTTTAGCTTCAAGCAGAATCAAATCTTCAAGCTGCACAAGGTACCAGCGGTCGATATTAGTAAGGTTAAATACCTCTTCAACCGTCATACCCATGCGGAATGCATCACCGATGTACCAAATACGCTCTGCGCCAGGTTGACGAAGTTCGTAAACCACTTTGTTGCGTGATTCAGGGTCTTCAAGGTCAACCATTGGATTAAGGCCTGTCGCACCTACTTCAAGACCGCGAAGGGCTTTTTGTAGTGATTCTTGCTGGTTACGGCCAATGGCCATCACTTCACCAACAGACTTCATCTGGGTAGTTAGACGGTCGTTAGCACCGGCAAACTTCTCAAAGTTGAAGCGTGGGATCTTAGTCACTACGTAGTCGATAGACGGCTCGAAAGAGGCTGGCGTTAAGCCACCTGTAATGTCATTTGCTAATTCATCTAGCGTGTAACCTACCGCAAGTTTTGCAGCTACTTTCGCAATCGGGAAGCCCGTTGCTTTAGAAGCAAGCGCAGATGAACGCGATACGCGAGGATTCATTTCGATGATAACCACACGACCAGTTTTCGGGTCTACACCGAACTGTACGTTTGAACCACCAGTTTCAACACCAATCTCACGCAGTACAGCCATAGCGGCATTACGCATTAGCTGGAATTCTTTGTCGGTTAGGGTTTGCGCTGGAGCAACTGTGATTGAGTCGCCGGTGTGCACGCCCATAGGGTCGAAGTTTTCGATTGTACATACAATAATGCAGTTATCTGCTTTATCGCGTACTACTTCCATTTCGTATTCTTTCCAGCCTAACAAGGATTCATCGATAAGAAGCTCGTTGGTAGGAGAAAGGTCAAGGCCACGGTGACAAATTTCGTTAAACTCGTCAATGTTGTACGCGATACCGCCGCCGGTTCCACCCATGGTGAAAGACGGACGAATGATACAAGGGAAGCCGATGCGGCTTAGTACATCGTGCGCTTCATCCATGCTGTGCGCGATTTCCGCACGTGGACACTCAAGGCCGATGTTTTTCATTGCTTTGTCAAAGCGCTCGCGGTTTTCTGCTTTATCAATAGCATCTGCCGTAGCACCGATGAGCTCACAACCGAACTCTTCTAGTACGCCGTGCTTGTCTAGCTCAAGCGCACAGTTAAGTGCAGTTTGTCCACCCATTGTAGGTAAGATGGCATCTGGACGTTCTTTTTCGATGATCTTGCGAACCACTTCCCAGTGAATAGGCTCGATGTAAGTTGCATCTGCCATTTCTGGGTCGGTCATAATGGTTGCTGGGTTAGAGTTAACCAAAATAACACGGTAGCCTTCTTCACGAAGGGCTTTACACGCTTGCGCGCCTGAATAATCGAATTCACAAGCCTGGCCAATCACAATAGGGCCAGCACCAATGATAAGAATACTTTGTATGTCGGTACGTTTTGGCATAGTTGGCTAATTCCTACTGCTTGTGTTGTTCAATAAGTTCAATGAAGTGGTCGAATAACGGCGCCGCTTCATGAGGACCTGGACTGGCTTCAGGGTGACCCTGGAAGCTGAACGCAGGCTTGTCGGTGCGGTGAATACCCTGCAACGACTTGTCGAACAACGAAATGTGAGTTACTTCTAGGTTATCTGGCAAGCTAGACTCATCAACAGCAAAACCGTGGTTTTGGCTGGTGATCATAACTACATTGCGCTTAAGATCTTTAACCGGGTGGTTTGCACCGTGGTGACCAAACTTCATCTTCACTGTCTTCGCACCACTTGCAATTGCAAGCAGCTGATGACCAAGACAAATACCAAATACTGGCGTACCGGTTTCGACGATAGTTTTAATTGCGGTTACTGCATAATCGCATGGTTCTGGGTCGCCCGGACCATTTGACAAAAAGACACCGTCAGGATTCATAGCAAGCACATCTTCTGCAGGCGTTTGCGCCGGAACCAGGGTTACTTTACAACCACGGTCAGCTAGCATGCGAAGAATGTTGTTTTTAACACCGTAGTCATAGGCTACAACATGATATTTGAACTCATTGGGTGTTACGTAGCCTTTGCCAAGTACCCAGCTGCCTTCGGTCCATGTTTTTGGCTCAGTGATGCTCACTACTTTTGCCAAATCCATGCCTTTAAGGCCAGGGAAATCTTTTGCTTGCGCTAGTGCGCTAGACTCGTCTAATTCATCAGAGCAAATAATGCAGCCATTCTGTGCACCTTTGTCTCGCAAGATACGCGTTAAACGGCGAGTATCTATATCAGCAATACCCACAACGCCTTTCGCTTTAAGGTATTCAGACAAAGTTTGCTGTTGACGAAAGTTACTAGCAACAAGAGGTAGGTCACGGATGATTAGACCTTTCGACCAGATTGTATCTGCTTCGACGTCTTCTTCGTTAGTGCCGGTGTTGCCAATGTGTGGATAAGTAAGGGTGATGAGTTGTTCAGCGTAGGATGGGTCGGTGAGAATTTCTTGATAGCCGGTCATGGAAGTATTAAAAACAACTTCTCCAACGGCGGAGCCTGTAGCGCCTATCGCCGTACCTTTAAAAACAGAACCATCCTCTAACACCAAAAGGGCAGAATTAGCCAAGTCAACCTCCAGATTAAGGATAACTATGTGTTTGTGCAGTTTTTTGCACAAACCCCACAAAAAACGGGAGTTATTGATAACAATACATCCCGTTTTACGATCTTTGCAGCTAATAAAACCGCACTCTTCAGCCGTTTTGACGGCTTCAAAATACGAAATTCTGGCAAATTCCGGCGAGTATACATCACTGACCGAAAATGGCAAATTTATTTGCAATAATTTACTAAAATAACGCTTTTACCACCTTTTTTGCGCAGAACCACCGAAAGTGCGGCTTATTGCTCATTAAAAGTGCAACTTTAGTTTAACACTTTAATCACGTCTTAAAGTTTGCGTAAACCCAAACGGTTTCCCACCAACCCTAATAAACGCTTATAGCTTCAAATCCAGAACATCAACCATGGAGTATAGACCAGGTTGCTTTCCATACAACCACTTTGCAGCATGCACAGCACCTTTGGCGAAAGTAAGGCGGCTTGATGCTTTATGCGTAATTTCTAAACGTTCACCAATATCCGCGAATAATGCGGTATGCTCGCCGACGATATCTCCCGCGCGAACTGTGGCAAAGCCAATGGTACCTTGGTCGCGTTCAGGCTCTTTTCCTTCTCTGCCGTATACAGCACATGTTTTGAGGTCACGACCTAATTCGTCGGCAATAGCCTCACCGATAGCCATGGCGGTGCCTGAAGGCGCATCTTGTTTAAATCTGTGGTGTGCTTCGGTAATTTCGATATCTGCCGTTTCTCCTAATACGCTGGCCGCTTGACGAACTAGCGAAAGCATTAAGTTCACGCCCACGCTGTAATTAGCAGCGAAAACAATAGGAATGTGCTTTGCCGCTTCATCTAACGCTGCTAACTGTGCATCGTTCAAACCGGTAGTACCGATTACGACAGGCATATTGTTTTCTACACACCACGCCAGGTTACTTTCAATCACCGACGGCAAAGTAAAGTCGATCATCACATCGGCGTCGTTGCCGCTCAAATTCGAAAGCGCAGTGCAGTCGACGTCTTTTTTACCAATACCGGCCAGCTCACCTACGTTTAGGCCAACCCAAGGCGAATCATCGCGTACTGTAGCAACGCTAAGTTCGGCATCTTCACTTAAATCCAACGCTTCGACTAATACGCGCCCCATACGCCCATTGGCGCCAAATAATCCTACTTTCATTTTATAACTTTACACTTTTATTAACCTTCAACTATCAAGCATTTTGCCAAATGCAGGTACTATTGCAATGTGAGATTCATATTAAATACGCATAATTAGAAACCAATCGCCCCCGCTCCCCTTTCGCTTAACTAATTTACTCGAAATACAATGTACAAAGATATTGGTTCAAACTTCATCTGGTCAGCAATAGGCTAATTAGTTGCGAGACATTGCTCGATAGCTTTTAAGATAAAACCTAATATTATGTAGTTGGGCTTTCTTGTGTTAACCGGCAAATTGGGCGACGCTATGGCTTAGATTTAATGACCTAGGTCTATTCAACTTTCTAAACACTTTTCGACGTGTACTTAAGCTAACCAGACCTACACAAAGCGTGAAATAAAATGAAGATGCAGAAAACCCTTGTTTGGGACCTACCCACCCGCCTTTTTCATTGGCTGATTGTCGCGAGCCTATTAGCCCAATATGCCACGGTTGAATGGCTAGAAAACAAAGTCCAGTGGCACTTCTATATAGGGTATTTCACCTTATTTCTTATCGTTTTCCGCCTAATTTGGGGAGTAGTTGGTACCCGACACGCTAGATTCAGTAACTTTGTTACTGGCCCTAAAAAGGTTTTTAGCTATGTAAAAACGCTTTTTAACAGACAGTCAGAGCCCGCTATTGGACATAACCCGCTAGGCGGCTGGTTTGTTATTGTTATGCTGGCGCTGTTGGCCATACAAGCCATCTCTGGGCTATTCATGACAGACGATATTTTCTTAGACGGCCCCTATCGACAGTTAGCCAGTGAAGAAACATTAGATTTGATGAACACTCTGCACCATCTTGCATTTGATGCGTTACTTTATGTCATCGCATTGCACATAGGCGCAGTTATTTTTTACAGCGTATATAAAAAACAAAAATTGGTTCCCGCTATGGTGCACGGTAGTAAAGATTCGCTGAAAGAGCCCAAAACCGCAGGTATCGCGGACTCTCGTCTGTTACGCGCACTTATTGTGGCGCTTATCGCTGCGGCGTTCGTTTATGTGGCAATTGAAGTGTATCCACCAGAACCACAAGTAAACGAATTTTACTATTGAGCTGCACGACAACCTTTTGTCACGCACTAACAGCTTAACGAATGGTAGCGCTATAACAGGCGCATTATTTCAATAATAAAGGGGCGAGAAGCCCCTTTATTGTCTAAAGAAAAAATCGTTAGAAAGTACGCTTAGCGTTGTCGCTTTTACCTATTTCCCGCTTAGTTTTCATCATATGGCAGCTGGTTCACGAACTAATCCTTTATCTCGCATTATCGATTCTATTTCTTCTACGCTTGACGGATCATCAATAGTTGAAGGGACGGCGACAGTTTCGTTGGCGGCGATCTGACGCAGTAGTTTTCGAAGTATTTTACCAGACCGGGTTTTCGGTAAACGATTCACGACTATTGCTCGCTTAAAACAGGCTACTGGGCCAATTTTATCGCGAACTCGCTGAATTAAGTCCTGCTCTAACGCTTTTTCATCCACACTCACACCATCTTTTAGAAGGACAAGCCCAACCGGTAGTTGTCCTTTCAACGCATCATTAATTCCTATCACACTGCACTCGGCAATATCTGGGTGCGCCGCAAGCACTTCTTCCATTTCACCGGTAGACAAACGGTGACCGGCAACATTAATAACATCATCGGTGCGCCCCATAATGAATACGTACCCGTCTTCATCCACATAACCGTTGTCACCAGTACTATAATACCCCTCAAATTCGCGTAAGTAGCCATCGACAAACCGTTGATGATCTTGCCATATCGTAGTTAAGCAGCCTGGGGGAAGTGGTAATTGAATGGCAATAGCGCCCTTTTCGCCTATTGCTTGAGGTGCATCGGGCCCTTTTAACACCTTAACGTTAAAGCCTGGTGTTGGCACACTGGACGAACCCGGTTTTGTCTTCATTGGTTCAAGCCCCATTGGATTCGAGCAAATAGGCCAGCCAGTCTCGGTTTGCCACCAATGATCGATAACGGGTACGCCCACCTTCTCACTTGTCCAATAGTACGTGGGCGGGTCGAGCCGTTCACCCGCCATAAACAAAGTACGTAAACTCGATGTGTCGTACTTTGATAAAAACGTCCCTTCGGGGTCGGCTTTCCTAATTGCTCGAAACGCGGTGGGTGCAGCAAAAAGTACATTTACCTTGTGAGTTTCTATCATCCGCCAAAACGCGCCAGCATCTGGCGTACCAACGGGCTTACCTTCGTATAATACAGTGGTTGCACCTTTTATAAGCGGTGCATAGACAATATAAGAGTGACCGACTACCCAGCCGACATCCGATGCAGCCCAGAATACGTCGTCTTCACTGGTATCGTATACGGCGCCCATTGAGTAGTGTAATGCGACTGCATGACCGCCGTTATCTCGAACAACGCCTTTGGGCTTTCCCGTTGTACCTGAAGTATAAAGAATATAAAGAGGGTCAGTTGCATCGACGGCGACGGGAGAGGCAGGCTCGCTATTTTCAGCTAAAGTATGCCAGTCGTAATCAGTATCTTTATTTAATTCAGCAGTTAATTGTTCTCGTTGAAACAATATGCATGCCTTAGGCTTGTGCTCTGATATATTTAGCGCCTCATCTACAAGGGGCTTATAGGGCAAAACTTTACTGCCCTCTATGCCGCAGGACGCTGTAACAATAGCCACTGGCTTCGCATCATCTATTCTTACAGCAAGCTCATTCGCTGCAAAACCGCCAAATACCACCGAGTGCACCGCTCCTAATCGAGCACATGCAAGCATTGCGATTGCCGCCTGAGGGATCATTGGCATATAGATAATAACGCGATCGCCTTTCTCAACACCTAGGCGAGACAAGCCTCCAGCAAACTGTGCCACATCAGTAAGTAGTTCGTTGTAGGTAAAATGCTGGGTAGTTTGCGTAACAGGTGAGTCGTAGATAAGTGCGGTTTTTTCACCACGGCCATTGTTAACGTGATGGTCCAGCGCTAGGTAACTGGTGTTGAGCTGCCCTCCTCTAAACCAGTCATAGTAGCCACTATCTGTTTTTTGGCATCCCTTCTCTGGGCTCTGAAACCACGCTATATTGCGAGCTTGTTCCAACCAAAAATCATCTGGATGTTGAGTAGAGGCAATGTATTCATTTTTATAAGTCATATCCATGTCCTGATTAGGGTTTAACTCTACCCTACTTCAGTTCAATCAGACCTGCTTATAAGACTTATGGCGTAGACCAGTTAACAATTTGATTTACATTAATTTAAAATTATAATTACACTTTTAAGTGCAGTATAATATTTTGAGTGAGCAACCAAATACGTATCGAGTTGAAAGTATTTGCTGTTTAATATCCCTCACTGATAACTAGTTCTAAGCGTGGCCAACCTTATTGCGCCAATCAGTTACGCTCATTGGCTTATCTAAATAATAGCCTTGGAATGCGCTACATCCACAAGCCTTTGCTTCGTTTAATTGCCCTGTGGTTTCTATGCCTTCTGCCACGGTATCGAGCTTCAACGCCCTTGCCATGTTGCAAATATTTGTAACAAACACGTTTTTTTCTTTTGAATCTTCTATTGCTTCAATAAAAACTTTATCGACTTTGAGCTCATTGATTGGAAGCGCTTGCAAAGAGTTAAGGTTTGAATCACCAATACCAAAATCATCAATAGATAAACTAAAACCTTGCTGCGCTAAATCCTTAACTCTACGCTGTATTATGTTGACGCCTTTTATCAATGCGCCTTCTGTCAATTCAAGCTTTAGACACGTGTGTGCCACCCTCCACCGATTCACTATTGCTACAAATTTGCTGACAAAGTCAGCGCGCGCTAAATGCTTCGCACTAATATTAATTGATAGCTTAGTGTCTATACTCTTCGCGCGGCATTCGCTTAATAATTTACAGGCTTCATTACAAACCCATAACCCAATATCCGCAATGAAATCGTTCTGCTCGGCAATAGGAATGAACTCTGCTGGCGTAACGACGCCAAGGTGAGGATGGTTCCATCTAAGCAACACTTCAGAGCTTACTAGATTTCCTCTACTACAATATTGAGGCTGAAGCTCTACGAATAACTCATTGTTACCAATAGCTCTATTTAAAGAATGTTTTATATAGTTATAGCGGTCTATATCGCTGCTATTAATATGTGAATAGACGTGCTCTTTCTCATCGTTTAAATAAACAATATCGTCATTTATTGCCTTTCTAGACATTAGCTCTTTTATTTTTTTATATGAAAAGTGCTTTGGTGGGATAGCACAGCTAACTGTCTTGGTTTCGATAACCAGTGAACTATTGTGTAAAGTGATAGGAACCAACACGTTATCTCTGAGATAGTGAACACATTGCTGGGCAGCATTTTTCGCCGAATGGTCATCCTTAAAGAAATCGTTTAAGTGAAGAATAAAATTGCCGCGGTCGTATTTAAATACCCTCACGTCAAGTTGCCTATTAACCTCAAAAGTACGAACAAAGCGACTAGCTAATATACGAAGGATATAGTCAACCGTGGGTTCTCCAAATGCGTCTTCATACTCTTTAACATTGACTATGCTAACTCGGAGAAAAACAGAAAGCGTCTCCTCAGACGATGCCAATGCAGCTTTATCTAAAAGGTATTGCTCGAAATGATAAAGGTTCGATAGACCAGTCAAAGCGTCAGTTAGCGCTAACTGTTTAAAGCGGTCTACTTCAAAATGCAAGTTTGAAACGCTTCGTATGCTTATAATGACCAAGTCTTGGTTATGTACCTTGGATGCTTTTAAGCTTACATCGCACGCTATTCTCTTGCCATTTTTATGACGTATGCATTCGTTTATGGTCTCGACCTCAGAGCAACGTGCAACTCCTTCGTCTAAATTTAACAAGTAGGATGGCACATCACTATTTTGAACCTTTGTCGCTAGAAGTTTAATATCTTGCCCTATTAACTCTTCCGGCTGAAACCCCAATACAGAAACAACTTGTTCGTTTGCCGACAGTATGGTGCCATTCTTATCAATGCTGAGAACCACGCTATCAACACCGTTTAAAATACTTGCTAGATAGTCTGTATAATTGTGTTGCGAATCAGATAGTCTCTGAGTTTCCGTTTCGTCCTGCACAACACCATATAAGCGAGTGAGTTTTAAACCCAAATTAGCTTGATGCTCAACTTGTAAAAATACGGTTAGCTTTATATTTTTAGTTCGCCCTTGTTTATCGGTAATAGTAAGATGCTTTGCAAAATGTCTTTGTTTTTTAATCGCTTTGAGAATTCGTTGCTTAAGGTTATCTCTGTCTTCAAATGAAATAACTTCGAGCACATCTTGTAGGTTAACGCTTTTGGAATGTAGCAGTCCCAGCAGGCTTTTCATGACTTGAGTTGAAGAAAACGCGCCGGTGAACCTGTCTATTTGCCACGCCCCCACTTTTGAAATAGCACTCACCTCTTCAAGGAGTGACAACTGCTCTGATAACTTATCTGAATAGGGATGCCGGGCAAGCTCATACAGGTAGTTTAATTCCACCTTCTGGCGCAGAATATCCACGTAGGTATGTTGATGTCCCATTAAGTTGCTATTTCTCACGAACGTAAGCACAACCCCCAACACGTTATTTTGCATGTCTTTCACCGATGCCACAACGACATACTGTTCACGAAAATGCTGAAGTGATTGGGGTAAGGTAAATTCTCTTACAGGTAATGGCGCGCTCATCGGTGTTAAAGGCAGCATGAGTAGCGTATGGGGCGGGAAAACGATGTGATGTGACTCGATTTCTGAGTGTTCACTATCGCTTGCAATAACGGTGGCGCGACCACTATTCGGGTTTACTGAAACCAACAATATACACGGTGAATCTATTTTACTCCTGCTTTCAGTCAATAACGCAGAAATACTATTTTGCGTTGTGCGCATTGTGGAAAGCATACGCTCACTGCGTAAATCCATCTAATCAGTTCCTCGAAAACAATAAAACTCGCATACAAAAGCGCCTCCTCCATTGCTTTAAACGGGTAGGTGGAGTGTTGTCTTACGCTTTAACGCTGCGTTATTTTCCAACAGTGACACGTTACCTTTTTTCAAAAATGCTTTTTTAAGTGCATTCGTAGGTAAGATACTTATTGTGAATATAGGTTATTATTACGTCCATATTTTATTTACATAACATAGACAAAATCTGTTCAAATTTCCAGCAAATTATAAATAGTGCATATGTAAATTCGATTAAACTGATGAGATGGAAGGGAATAGTGTGATAACTGGCGTCTGCTACTTGTCGCAGTTTTATAAAACAATAATTAGAATATTAGCAAGTATGAGCACGACTATTAAAAGATTGGGGGCTGGAAGAGGCAGTGCTGTTGAGTAGAGGTGGAACACTGACCTCAACAGCACCTAAAATTTAGTCTTTTTTATAGTCATCGTGGCAAGACTTACAGCTTGCACCGATTTTACCGATAGCTCCGCGATACGCGCTCTCATCACCTGCATCTACTGCAGCCTGTAGACCTTGTGCGGCCGTTTTAAGTGCCATCACTTTCTTTTCTACATCTGAGAAGTTTTCCCAAATTTCATCTTTCGCACCAGTCTCTACGTCAAATTTACGCGTATCGACAGCTAAATAGTCGCCCATCATGTCAGCAAGTTGCTCAAGACGTACAGCGTTGGTTTGCATTACGCTTTCATCGAATGGAAGCGCGCCTTTTGCCATACCACCCAACGGGCCCATGTTACTGCGAACTAATTGAAAAACCGCTTGGCGGTACTGAGTTGCTGCTTTAGCGTGTTTTTCAGAAGAAGCTTCCGTTACCTCAGCTAACGCTGAACCTGAAATCACTGCGCCAACGGTAGCTGCTACGATCATCGCTTTATTGAATAGTTTCATGCCTGTTCCCTTTTTTTAATTACCGGTTATCTACTTTTGCGTATGCAGATATTTTACCTTTTACTTATAAGCCTATCGTGACGAATAGTTCGTTTTAGCGCAAGAAATTTAACGGTGAACAAACGCTTTCAAGGGATTAGCCGCGCGTAACCTTGGTTTTAACAAATATTCGCCTAACAGAGGGACGAATGATAAAGGGGCACCCACTTACTTCACCTTTACAAAGTACAGGTTTGGACAGTCACTCGCCCTACTCTTATAAAGTACAGTTTCGGACAGACACTCATAACAGTTTCGGACAGTCACTCACCCTACTCTCATAAAGTACAGTTTCGGACAGTCACTCACCCTACTCTCATAAAGTACAGTTTCGGACAGTCACTCAAAGTTATTTCGTTTACAAGTGAAACTGTCGTAACAAGTTGCAGAGGTAGTAAATATATACTCAGATACAAAAAAGCCCTCTCAAGGAGGGCTTTGATACTTAAATAAGTGACGAACTAGTTAGTTAAGTCGTCAAAGAATTTCTTCACGCCATCGAAGAAACCTTGCGCCTTTGGACTGTGCTTGCTTGACGCCTTGCCCATCGACTCTTCTAGCTCTTGCAGTAGCTCTTTTTGACGTGATGATAGGTTAACTGGTGTTTCAACCACAACCTTACACATCAGATCACCCATAGCACCACTGCGTACAGATTTAACGCCTTTGCCGCGTAAACGGAACATACGGCCAGTCTGCGTTTCAGCACTAATTTTCAGCTTAACCTTACCGTCCAAGGTAGGGACTTCAAGTTCGCCACCAAGGGCTGCTGTTGTAAAGCTTAGCGGTACTTCGCAGTACAGGTTGTTGCCGTCGCGCTGGAAGATATCGTGTTCACGAACGTGTACTTGAACGTACAAGTCACCTGCTGGTGCACCATTCTCGCCCGCTTCACCTTCACCAGAAAGACGAATACGGTCTCCTGTGTCTACGCCTGCAGGAATCTTAACGTTAAGGGTCTTGGTCTTCTCTTTACGACCATGGCCATGACAGCTGTTACAAGGATCTTCAATAATCTTGCCCTTGCCTGAACATGTCGGACACGTTTGTTGTACAGCGAAGAAACCTTGGCGCATTTGAACCTGACCGTTGCCGTGACAGGTTGGACAGGTTTTAGGTGAAGAACCTTTTTTCGCACCTGAACCGTCGCACACGTCACACTCGACCAGCGTAGGTACGCGAATATCAACGCTCTTGCCACGAACCGCTTCTTCAAGGCTTAGCTCTAAGTTATAGCGAAGGTCTGAACCTTGGCGCGCGCGAGACTGACGTCCACCGCGACCACCGCCGCCAAAGATATCACCAAAAACATCGCCAAAGATATCGCCGAAGTCGGCACCACCACCGAAGCCGCCGCCACCACGGTTTGGATCAACACCTGCGTGGCCGTATTGGTCGTATGCTGCACGCTTCTGCGAATCTGACAGAATTTCATAGGCTTCCTGGATTTCTTTAAACTTATCTTCCAGGCCTTTATCGCCTTGCGTACGGTCAGGGTGATACTTCATCGCAAGCTTTTTGTACGCTTTTTTAATTTCACGTTCGCCCGCGCTTTTATCTACCCCGAGTACTTCGTAGTAGTCTCGTTTCGACATATCGTTTACATATCCTACTTTTTTTTTGTCGACAAGCTTGTAATGCTCGTCGAATATACAACTGACTGTTGTGAAAATAACCTGTTTAGGTTTTTAAGAACGCTAGGTCATTTAAACCAAGCTATTTACACCAAGTTATTTACACAACAAAGGCGCAACAAGAAATTCCTGATGCGCCTGAACTGCTTAAACGGCCCGTTACTTTGAACTAACGGGCCTGACACAACAGTTTACTTCTTGTCGTCGTCTTTCACTTCTTCAAATTCTGCGTCAACAACGTCGTCGTTTGCTTGACCAGAAGAAGCTTGCTGCTCAGCGCCTTCTGCGCCACCAGCAGCTGCTTGTTGAGCTTGCGCCGCTTCCATCAGCTTGCTAGACGCTTGAATAAGTTCTTGCGTTTTCGCTTCGATTTCTGCTTTGTCTTCGCCTTTAGACGCTGTCTCAAGAGCAGTAAGGGCTTCTTCAATTGGCGCTTTGTCTTCTGCACTTAGTGCATCGCCAACTTCTTCAAGCTGCTTACGTGTAGCGTGGATCATGCCATCAGCTTGGTTACGCGCTTGAATTAGCTCTTCAAACTTCGCATCGGCTTCTTTGTTCGCTTCTGCGTCTGCTACCATTTTTTCTACTTCTTCATCGCTTAGACCTGAAGAAGCTTTGATAGTGATCTTCTGCTCTTTACCAGTGTCTTTATCTTTCGCAGACACGTGTAGGATACCGTCGGCATCTAGGTCGAAGGTAACTTCGATTTGCGGTACACCGCGCGCTGCTGGGCGAATACCTTCAAGGTTGAACTGACCAAGAGACTTGTTGCCGCTTGATTGCTTACGCTCACCCTGTAGTACGTGTACTGTTACCGCAGACTGATTGTCTTCCGCTGTTGAGAAGGTTTGTGACTTCTTAGTTGGGATAGTCGTGTTCTTCTCGATAAGCGCAGTCATTACACCACCCATTGTCTCAATACCTAGAGACAGAGGCGTAACGTCAAGAAGTAGTACGTCTTTAACGTCACCAGAAAGTACACCACCTTGAATTGCTGCACCTACTGCAACTGCTTCATCAGGGTTAACGTCTTTACGTGGCTCTTTGCCAAAGAACTCACTTACATACTTCTGTACTAGCGGCATACGCGTTTGACCACCAACAAGGATGATGTCGTTGATGTCGCCTACCGATAGGTCTGAATCAGCTAGTGCTTGCTTAAGTGGATTAAGCGAGTTTTTCACTAGGTCTTCAACCAAAGACTCAAGTTTTGCACGAGTAAGCTTAATGGCTAAGTGCTTAGGACCTGTCGCATCAGCCGTGATGTAAGGCAGGTTAACTTCAGTCTGTTGTGAAGAAGAAAGTTCAATTTTCGCTTTTTCGCCTGCTTCTTTAAGACGCTGCATAGCTAGCGGGTCTTTACGAAGGTCGATGCCTTGATCTTTCTTGAACTCTTCAACTAAGTAGTTGATAACACGGTTATCGAAGTCTTCACCACCAAGGTGTGTGTCACCGTTAGTTGCTAGTACTTCAAACGTGTGCTCGCCATCTACTTCGTCAATTTCGATGATAGAGATATCGAAGGTACCACCACCTAAGTCGTATACCGCAACAACGTTATCGCCCTGCTTCTTGTCCATGCCGTAAGCAAGAGCAGCAGCAGTTGGCTCGTTGATAATACGCTTAACTTCAAGACCCGCGATACGACCGGCATCTTTAGTTGCTTGACGCTGAGAATCGTTAAAGTAAGCAGGAACAGTAATTACTGCACCAGTTACTTCTTCGCCAAGATAGTCTTCAGCGGTCTTCTTCATTTTCTTCAGTACTTCAGCAGAAACCTGAGGAGGCGCCATTTTTTCGCCTTTAGCTTCTACCCATGCGTCACCGTTATCAGCACCTACAATTTTGAAAGGCATGATGTCGATATCGCGCTGAACTTCTTTATCTTGGAAGCGACGACCAATTAGACGCTTAATAGCGAATAAAGTGTTTTCAGGGTTCGTTACCGCCTGACGCTTCGCTGATTGACCTACAAGCGTTTCACCATCGTTTGTGTAAGCGATGATTGAAGGGGTTGTACGATCGCCTTCCGCGTTTTCAATTACGCGAGGTTTGTCGCCGTCTAGAACTGCGACACATGAATTCGTTGTACCTAAGTCGATACCAATGATTCTACCCATTTCGTGTCTCCGAATAAGTTTCTTAATGCTGTACTTTTAGTGGGGTTATTCCCCGGCTTTTCAATAGATGCCAGTAAAAAAACTGACATTTTCGTGTGTTTGTCGCAAAAAAGCGTATTAGGCTTGCGTATCCACACCGTCGCTTGGCGCGCGCGATACCATTACCATGGCAGGGCGTAACAAACGGCCGTTAATTTGATAACCTTTTTGCATCACTGCCATTACTGTATTTGGCTCGTGGTCTGCACTTTCTTGCATCGACATCGCCTGATGCAAATCTGGGTTGAAGGTTTCACCCTGCGGATCAATAAGGCTTAATCCGAATTTCTCAATAGTGCTTAAGAAAGTTTTGTGGGTCATCTCCACACCTTCAAGAAGCGGCTTAACAGCTTCATTGTCGCCATCGGTCATTTCGATTGCGCGTTCTAGGTTGTCGATAACCGGAAGCAATTCACCCGCGAAGCGCTCAAGGGCAAATTTACGTGCCTTTTCTACTTCACCTTCAGCACGGCGACGCGCGTTGTCAGCATCTGCACGCGCGCGAAGCACACCATCTTGCTGGTCTTTGATCGTTGCTTGAGCTTCAGAAAGTGCGGTTTCTAGTTCATAAATGCGCTGTGCATTTTCATCTAGCTCTACGCCTTCTGCTTCTGGCGTTTCTACCTGCGCTTCTTCTGCGCCTAGTACAGTTTCATCAACTGAATTTTCTTGTTCTGCCTGCACGTCGCGATTATCGCTCATGCCTACCTCCAAACGTTTTTCTAAATTAGGCATCACCCAACCAAATTAATTTAGTGGGAATGAGTCTGTTGCGCTTAGTTATGGGGCTAGATTTAGGGTGATCAAGGGTATCCACAATATTTTTGTGGACGATTTTTAAAAAATCCTTGGAGATGCGCCATATGTAAATAACATGTTATTGTAAGTTCGTATAAACTGCACAGTTGCGAGTTTTAAAAATGCGTGGAATTACACGGACGAACTATCACACAGGCTACCAATGTTAAGTATCTGGACGGTTGGCACTATTGTTGGTATTTACCTTATCGCACTTTTCGCTTTGGCGTTTTGGGGCGATAAGCGTTTACGCGATAACCGACAGCACCCTGTACTGTACAGTCTTGGACTGGGCGTGCACTGTACATCTTGGGCATTTTTCGGTACCACCTCTCAGGCTGCACAATACGGCTGGGCAATCATCCCTACTTACTTAGGGATCATGCTGACTATGGCATTTGCGTTTCCTGTGGTGCTTCGTATAAGTAGAGTGTGCCAGCAGCATAATATCAGCTCCTTAGCTGACCTCATCTCGCTCAAATACCAGCACTCTCATTTAATTGCCGCACTTATCACTTTACTGTGTTTTTTTGGTGTTGTGCCCTATATAGCCCTTCAATTAGACGCTATTACAAAGTCTATTAACCTACTCACTGGCGAACCCCAAACCACCACGCCTTGGTTAAGCATTTACGTGGCCGGACTGCTTGCCATATTTGCTATAACCTTCGGCACGCGCACGCTAAATTTAACTGATAAGCACCCTGGCTTGCTGCTTACCATAGCATTTGAATCAATTATCAAGCTGGTTGCGCTGTGGGCTGTGGGTATTTTTGTTTGCTTCTTTCTATTCGATGGCGCGTTAGATTTAATATCTAATGCCGCATCAAATGACAGCGCCAGAAACGTTATTTATGCCGATAGCGCGCCTTGGGTTTATTTGTCACACGTAGCCCTTGGCGTTTGCTCTATGTTTGTATTGCCACGCCAATTTCACATGAACTTTGTTGAACAAAATGGTGAGGGTGAACTCAAAACCGCAAGGTGGCTATTTCCACTTTATTTATTTGGTATGACTATTTTTCTAATACCAATTGCACTTGCAGGAAAAATATTGTTGCCAGAGGCCACAAGCTCAGATGCTTATGTGCTAGCACTACCTCTACATGCTGAAAATATTGCCCTGTCATCCTTTGCTTTTATAGGCGGTCTTTCAGCCACCACAAGTATGGTAATTGTTGCAACGCTAGCCTTGGGCATAATGATATCAAACAATGTTGTAACACCGCTGTGGCTTAAAGCGCAGCTTAAGACTTCGCCCAATCGTTCAATGCAGTCAAACAAAATACTGTCTATACGCCGTATTACTGTAGTAGTCGTTTTAAGCATTGCACTCTGGTACCACCTTAATATAAGTCAGGCCGCGCCCTTAGTTAAAAGTGGCGTAATTGCCATTGCGCTGTTAGCACAGTGCATGCCCGTGTTGATGTTCGGAATCTATTGGCGGCGTAGCAGTAAAGCCGCCGCTATATCCGCTTTGCTAGTGGGCTCTACGTGCTGGGCGATATTTCTACTCTACCCTAGCCTGCTTTCTAGCTACTATTTTAATCCTGCTCCAACCGACCAAGTGCTAGGGCTGGGGTTTGCTTTTTCGTTATTGGCTAACTGCATGACATTTGTTGTTGTCGCGTTCATTTCTTCGCAGCACGAGTCAAACCAAACCGATGCCACACTGCAAAATAATTCGGCGCCCAATTTACTCGTCAAGGTGCGTGACTTAATAGCGCTTACCGAACGGGTACTCGAGAGCTCCACTCATTCCCAGCTTGTAACGCAACTCACGATTGATGTTGAGCGTGCTTCCAGCAGTGGTTATGCCAGCCAAGCACTTATCAACAGAGTCAATAAATTGCTCGCAGCTCAGGTGGGAGCACCGAGCGCTCGAATATTATTAGGCGCGATAGCAGATACAGGCAGTGATACCCTACCGGAATTAGTCGACTGGGTAGAAGAAGCCTCTCAGTCTTTTCAGTTCAATCACGAGGTACTTCAATCTTCGGTACAAAATATCGAACAGGGCATTAGTGTTCTTGATGACAAATTGCAGTTACTGGCATGGAATGACAGATACGTAGAGCTTTTTGCTTACCCAAAAGGCTTTTTGAAAGCAGGTATGCCAATTACCGACATACTGAGTTACAACGCAAAGCGAGGTTTGTTTAGCCCCTCCTCAATTGATAAACGAGTGAGCTACATGCTTGAAGGTACGCGCCATAAGCATATTCGCAAACAGCCTGATGGAAAAGTTATAGAGCTTAACGGTGCGCCCCTTCCTGGCGGCGGCTATGTAACGACTTATAGCGACATTACACAATACATAGCAATTCAAAAAGAGTTAGAAAGTGCAAAGGAGGATTTAGAGGCAAGGGTTGTTCAACGCACCGCAGAATTAGAAGAAGCAAAACTTCAGGCTGATAAGGCCAATGAAAGCAAGACTAAGTTTTTGGCAGCCGCAGGTCATGATCTGATGCAGCCTTTTAACGCCGCCACATTATTTGCCAGTATGCTAAGTAAAAGAACACAAGGCAGCGAACTGGCCGCACTGTCTGAGGGTGTGGTTAACTCACTAGATAACGCTCAGAGCCTACTTTCTATGTTGCTGGATATGACAAGATTAGATGCTGGCGTACTTACACCTCAAAACGCTGTATTTCCGATTGATGAAATTCTGTCGTCGCTGGTACAAGAGTTCAGTGTTATCGCAAAGCAAAAAGGGGTTACGCTGAGGTATGTAAAAACAAGTGTCATGGTGTATTCAGATAAAAACTTGCTGCGTCGTGTGCTGCAAAACTTATTGTCCAACGCGGTTCGTTACACACCTAAGGGCAGTATTTTAGTGGGCGTTAGGCGCATACAAACAGCAAATTCCGAAAAGGCAATAAGGCTTTGTGTTTACGATACCGGTTTAGGTATTGCCGCACACCAACAGCATGAAATTTTTAGTGAGTTCCACCAGCTGGACAACAACAAAAATGAAGGGATTGGATTAGGCTTAACTATTGTAGAGAAGATTTGCCGATTACTCGGCCATCAAGTAGGGCTAACCTCATTGCCCGGCAAAGGTAGCTGTTTTAGTGTTACAGTAACCCGCACAGCTCACGCTAGTGGTAATTCAAAACAAGCGCTGGAAACAAAGCGCTATAGCAAAGAATTGTTTTTGGAAAACACGCATTTTCTACTTGTCGAGAACGATGAGCAAGTGGCGGATGCAATGTGTGCACTCCTTGCCGATTGGGGTGCAAATACAACCCTAATAACCAGTGGCGCCGAAGCCTCTAATGTTTCTCACCAGCACTTTGACGTACTAATTGCTGACTACCATTTAAACTATGGAGAAAGCGGTTTTGATGTAGCGGCGATATTATCTGAAGAAAACGTGAGTTTCGCGCTGAAAGTATTGGTCACCGCTAATAGAAGCAACGAAATAAGAGAAGAAGCGGCAGCATTACAATTTAGCTACCTACCTAAGCCCTTAAAGCCAGCGGCGCTAAAGCGACTGCTTAAACAGTCACTCTCTCACCGACATGAAGACTCCGATAGTCCGAGAAATTACAATGCAAAGCGCTTAGGCTAATTTTGACTTCTTCAATAACTACTTCAAAAAAATAAGTTGATAAATGACTTATTGATTTTGCTTTTATTGCGTAGCCAAATGCGTAAACCTCGCTATTGAGGTACATTAATATGGAGCCGACCGTAGCGATAATCCAACGTAACAACAAAGTCTTTAAGCAAGTCGTAACCAATAAGTCCTACCACGCGTTTCCCACCTATACGGCTGCCGGTTCTTTTGTACTGACTTTCTAAGTTAGTGGTTTGCCCTTCTGCAGGGAAGCTTACTTTAACGTTGCTAATTTCAAACGGTCCAAACTTTACCATGTCTGAAGTGGCGAACTCGTTTACGCCTGAACTATTGGCCCCAAATGAGGTACTTGTGCCCTCCACTTTCTCTAGCAAGTCTGCTTTAGATGCAGCGCGGCGGTTAATTAATATTGTGCCAGCATTACCAGTATCTATACGAAGCCATAGCGGTACGCCGTTAATTTCAACTTGTGCAATGGGCATACCCGTGCCTTGCTGAGTAGTAGCCGGTACGTTAGCCACCTCCTTCATATTGACCGAGTCTCGCGTTACAAGGCGAATTTTTCTGTGCGGGTAGTCTAATTGAACAACAAAACTGTTGAAAAAACCTGCTCCTAGTAACATACCGTTAGAATGATGACCAAGGTTGGTTTCAACCAGCGAATCTAACTTAAATGTGGTTCCAAAAATTTTAACGTCCACATTGTTATAGGCTTTTCTTTTTTCAACGCCATAAACCCCCTTCACGTTTACTGGTCTGCCTTTATCGAACGCTAAATCATGCTTTCTTACAAAGGCGCGGTTGATACTATTTATCTGGGCGCCTGAATCCAGCATTACCCGCGATTCAATGCCGTCAATTGTAACGGGAAGAAATACATGACCGTTATCTAATGTGAAATCAACCCACTGTGTGGCTGCTCCAAAAACCTGGCAAGAAGAAAGTAGAAGAAAAATAAAAAGTGAAAAGCGCTTCATCAATATTCCTTTTGTTTTAGCATTGTTACTCCTAGTCCTTTACGCTAGCACAATTTTAGATGCAGTTCGATGCTAGGGGGCCAAAAGCAGCCCAAACAACATATAAGCTTTTACTAGCTCAAGTGCATTGCATTTTTAAACGCTATGCCAGCCTTGGTTCTATTGATAACGCCAAGTTTTCTTAACACCGCCGAGACATGTTGTTTAACGGTAGATTCTGAAATAGCGAGTTCGTAAGCAATCTGCTTATTAAGCAAGCCATCTGATACCATTCGTAGCACTTTTAGTTGGTGGGGGGTAAGTTGTTTTAATCTAACCGTAAAGTCATTGGGGTCTGATACGCTATCTGTGTTAGAGGCAGCTGAATTTTGTGACGGCACTGTGGGCATTTGAACTGAAGGCGGTATCCAAGTTTCCCCATCAAGTACCGTATATACCGCATCAATAATACATTCAACCGAGGCCGATTTGGGTATGAAGCCACTAGCACCTAGTGCAAACGATTTTGCCATGACGTCTGCTTCTTCTTGTGCGGTAATGACGACTACAAGTACATCAGGGTATAACGCATGCACTTCAGCCAAGCCATTTAATCCTTCATTACCTGGCATGGTGAGATCTAAAAAAAGCAGGTCTATGTCGTCATTTGATTTGAGACAAGCAAGGGTATCGGGGAAGGTCGAGGTTTCTACAAGCTCAATGTGCTCTACACTTTTTAGCGCGTGACACATAGCGGCCCTAAAAAGCGGATGATCATCAGCAATCAAAATTTTCACGGACATAATGCTATCAACTTGTAACTGCCTTGTTAATAATAATCATATCACGTCGGCTAATAAAGGTTAATGTTGTTAATGGAACTATTCACAAAACACACGTACTGGCCAACGTTCTCTTTGAAAAGACTAGATCAAAATTGAGTACGCCTAAGCATAAAAGCTTAGGCGTGATGAACAGCGTTTATTTTATCTAAGCTATACTGTTTAGAATCGATAACCCACCGTAAGGTGAACAGTACGCGGGTCACCGTAATAACCGATAAGTGTTGTATCGCCACCAAGACCTGGCCCAAAGTTACCCTCACTGTCTTGTGTGACAAAGTCATATCCGCCAACCAGATATTCTTCATCGGTTAAGTTTTTCACGTGTAACCCGGCATACCAGTCGCCTTCAACGCTTTCCCAGCGCGCGCTTAAATTCACCATACCATAAGCATCTTGTTTAATAAGATCGCTGGTTTCAAAAATAAGGTAATCATCACGATAGTAGTAGTTGGCATTGAAGGTAATATCCCCAAAGCTCGTCTCTAGCAAGTAGTTAGCATTAAAATTAAAGGTATTCTCAGGTGTACTCGCTAAGCCAATCAATGGAGGAATAGCATTGTTTTTCTTAATTTCAAAGTCAATAAAGCCATAAGCAACATCAAATTGCAGGTTATCGGTTGCTACCCACGTCATTTCTAACTCTGCACCTTTTGCGGCAGTTTCTGCTGCGTTGCGCAGACGCTGATCAAGTGCGGTAGGGTCAGATAAATCACCCTCTACACCAATGTATTGACGATCTTTGTGATCATATGAAAACAAAGTGACATTCATACGAAGCGCGTCGCTTAAATCGCTTTTTACACCCACTTCGAAGCTATCTACAACTTCAGGCTCAACACCAGGCTCATTAGTTTGAGCTCGAGGGTTAAAGGTGCCTGATTTGAAGCCTTGTGAATAGCTAGCGAAGAACATGGTATCGCGGTTCATTTGATATTCCACACCCACTCGCGGGGTAAAGCGAGACCAACTTTCTACCGCTGGGGCATCTAACACATCATCACCATCAGTGTCTGTCCCAAGTACTTGAGGCACTAACTGTCCGTCAGGGCGCACATAGCCGTCTATCCAGTCGGTGTAAGGATAAACATTAGCGAAGACCAAACCGTTGTTTACATAAGCCGTCTTCTCTTCGTCGGTGTAACGGGCACCAAGGGAAAGCGATAGTTTATCGGTAACGTCGTAGTTCATTTGCGCATAAGCGGCCCAACTCTCTGAGTTATTGCAGCCTGTCACCTCGCGAGTCAGGCCTGGTGCGCCCAGCGACTGCCCAAGTACACCTAAAATAGCATCAAAGTTGCCGCAGCTTTCACCATCGTAAAAATAAAGCCCTGACACTAGGCTAAACGCGTTTCCGATATAATTAGCTTGAATCTCGTGAGTATCGTTACTGTCGTCATACTCTGCCGGTACATCGAAAATAGGCAACGGTGTATTATCGAAATCAATGTTGGTAGGTGAATAACTCTCTCTGTGCGAACCAATATATTTAAGCTCTAAATCATCATTCACTTGGTATCTTGCCAACCAGTTATAGCCTTCTAGCTCGACTTTATTCCAGGTAGGTAAGCTGGTGTAAGAATCGTAAACCGAATCAGGTACGGGCGCATCCGTCAAAATACTGGGAATTAAACGATAGCCGCCCTTAGCATTTGATGTATCTTCGGTTTTATCCCAGCCAATACGGAAAAACAAATCTTCACTTGGGTGAACTTCAAGTGTCACGCGGGCTGCCCAAAGATCTTTGTTATAGTTTTCTTTGTCTTGGTTAGGCAACGCGCTTACTAGGTACTCGCCGAAGCCGTCGCGGTTTAAATTGGCATAACCCACGCCAAGGTATATGGTGTCTTCAATAAGTGGAATTTGACCGGTAATTTTGATATCTCGCTGGCTATAGCTACCTACGGTCGCCTCAACGTTCATTTGCGTATCGCCAGTCATTTCCTTAGTGACGTATTTAACCGCCCCACCAATAGTGTTCTTTCCGTAAAGCGTTCCCTGTGGTCCCCGCAACACTTCAATGCGCTGTACGTCTAGCAAATCAAGTACGGCTCCTTGTGGGCGAGCAATATAGACATCATCCACATAAATACCTACGCCTGGTTCATAGCCCCAAAGCGGGTCTTGCTGGCCAAGTCCGCGAATAAATGCCGTTAAGGTTGAGTTAGTTCCACGACTGGTTTGCAACGTTGTATTCGGTGAAAATTGCTGTACTTCGGTAAGTACACTAATCCCTTTTTCGCCTAGCTCAGCAGCGCCAACAGATGTAATAGCAACGGGCGTTTCCTGAAGCGACTCGACAGTTCTTCGTGCTGTTACTTCAATGCGTTCTAGCTTTCCTTTTTGCTCTTGTGCGTCAGCATTGGCCTGTTCATCCTGAGCGAATACTGGCGCTGTACTCAATACGCTAGCCACCGCAAGGGCACATAAGCTATGCATAGGGCGTTTTACTGAAGCTCTTTCGCCTTGTTCTGTTTTAACTGCGGCTGAATAAGGTTGGTAAGGTAATACCAAACTATTAATGTGTGTTGATTTAGACATAGTGAGTCCTTGTTATTCTAAGTTCTAGGGCCTGTTGGTCTTCGCTGTACTTCAAAACTTCAAAGATCAATAGGCTTACGTCACTGTCGGATGTATTGCCTACGGTCAAAACCACTTTAGTTAATTAATTGTTAATAGTATGTAGTACCATCGTACTATGGGATTTTGATAAAAGTAACGTCAAACTCTAGGTCTGTTATGAATGCTTTTTATCTGATTTGCATACACTTTGTGGTTTTAGTGTGTGGGCAAGTCTTTAATCGACTTAACTGTTTCGGATCATCTGCGGTCACAGATTTTTTAAGGAATATTAACTATGTTAAGTATGATTGGCTTAGTAGGCGGTCTGTTGTTGCTTATTGTTTTGACAATACGCGGGATGAACCTCTTTATTGCTGCACCTTTGTGTGCGCTTGTAGTTGCCATCACCAATAATATCGGCGTTTTTACTGGTGACGTGAATTTTGTTCAAACCTATATGAGCGGTTTCTCAGGCTTCATTGCTTCTTGGTTTTTTATGTTTTTACTTGGCGCATTATTCGGTAAATTCATGGAAGACACTGGGGCTGCAGACGCTGTTTCTCGCTGGATCATTACCAAAATTGGTTATAAGCGCGCTGTGTTAGCTGTTGTGCTAGCTTGCGCTATTTTGACCTACGGCGGTGTCAGCGTGTTCGTTGTGGCGTTTTCCGTCTATCCAATGGCGGTAAGCTTGTTTAAAGATGCCAACTTGCCACGCCGTTTTATTCCGGCAGCCATGGCGTTTGGGTCGGTAACATTTACTATGACGTCGGCGGGCTCTCCTGAAATTCAAAACTGGATACCTATAAAGTATTTAGGCACCTCACCTTTTGCTGCATGGGAAGTCAGCCTTATCGTCGCCATTTTCATGGCATGTTTTGGCTACTGGTGGCTGGCCAAAATGATTAAAAAAGCGGTAAACAACGGCGAGAAGTTTGAGGCCAGAGCAAGCGACCCTGAAGTGCGAGACCGAGCGTTACCCCACCCGCTTACCGGCATCGTGCCCTTGGTGGTTGTACTAGTCATTTCATTTTTATTCCATGAAGAGCTTGCTCAACTTGCCCTTATTCTTGCGTTAGGCGGCGGCGTACTGTGTTTGCTGGCTATTAATTACAAGCATTTTCACAGTTTGCCAGTTGCCATAAATGCGGGCACGACTGGTGCGTTAATTGCCATAGGTAACACTGCCGCTGTTGTAGGGTTTGGGTCTATTGCAAAAAACACCGAAGCGTTTCAAACAACGGTAGCGCTTATGACCCAAATTCCCGGTAACGAACTGATTGGCGCCGCCATTGCAGTAAGCGTAATTGCAGGGTTAACTGGCAGCGCATCAGGCGGACAAGCTATCGCACTGCCCTTAGTGGGCCCGCATTATCTTGACCAGGGCGTTGAACCAGAACAGCTGCACAGAATTGTATCTATATCTTCAGGTGCACTGGATTCCTTACCCCATAATGGCTACGTAGTGACCACCATACGGGCCATCTGCAACGAAACCCATCAGGCAGCGTATTGGGCCGTGGGTGCACTGACTGTAGTGGTACCCATGATTGGATTAGCAATGGCAATTGGTTTGTTTAGCTTTATGTAGCATGGGCTTAGCTAATAAAAACGAAACTGCGCAAGGGTAAGCGCTGATAGAGCCAGAGCCAAAGCCAAAGCCAAAGCCAAAGCCACTTTACATACAGGCTCTGTTGAAGGAAGTCAGCGCTGTTAAAAAGGATTGAGGGTTAAAGAAAATGAACTGGAAAATTAGGTGTACTCCAAAACTAATGATGATAGGAAGCGAGCATAATAACCGGCGGTTAAAAGAGCCATGCGTATTGGCGGTACAAAAATATGTGACTTCACTTAAGCTGGTAGCCCTACACTTTGCTAGGAAGTCACGCGCCCTGCTCGGGTTGCTTGCGTCGCTTCTCGTAACGTTTCATTGTCAGGTAACGGCGAGTGAGATTGAGCAAAAAGAATCGCTGATAGTAGAAAAGCAGATATTTGAAATGCCTTACTTTACAACCTTTGGTGGCAAACAGATTAAAAATGTAAAAGTAGGTTGGGAGGCATACGGAACTCTAGACGACACCAAAAGTAATGTAATTCTTATAACTCATTATTTTTCAGGCTCTTCTCATGCGGCGGGAAAATATAACGAAAACGATTCAGCGGGAGGATACTGGGATAGTATTATAGGCCCCGGGAAAGCCATTGATACAGATCGCTTTTATGTAATTAGCGTTGACACACTGGTCAACTTGAATGCTTACGACCCAAAGATAATAACCACAGGCCCAGCATCAATTAATCCAGACACGGGAAAACCTTATGGACTGGACTTTCCCGTTGTCACCATACGTGACTTTGTAAATGTTCAAAAAGCACTTCTTGAAAGCTTAGGTATTAGCAAACTGTACGCAGTTATTGGACCTTCTATGGGCTCTATGCAGGCTATAGATTGGGCGAGCGCTTACCCCGACTGGGTTGAACGTATGATTTCAGTTATCGGAGCAGGTCAAAGCGACGCCTGGACCACCGCAGCACTAGAGCACTGGGCAACGCCAATAACGCTTGATAAAAACTGGAACAATGGTAATTACACAAAACAGAAAGCGCCCCTTGATGGCCTAGCTGCATCGCTTATGCTCATTACGCAAAACGCTCTTACACCCTCGTTTTTTAATGAACAGGGCAACACATTGGATTTTAAAAATGTTGAATCGGCGCCGCTTAATGATATACGCCAGTCACACAGTATTGTAAGCTGGCTTCGCGAACGAGCAGAAGCTCGCGCTCAAAAAATGGATGCCAACCACCTTTTATACCTAGTACGCGCTTGCCAGCTTTTTGTTGCCGGGCATAAAGGCAGCCTAAAACAAGGGTTGGCGTCTATCGAAGCAGAAACACTGTTTATTCCAGCCAAAACTGATTTGCTTCTTATGCCTTACTTATCGCAAGGTGCACACCAAGCGCTTATTTCAACTGATATCGACAGCACATTAGTTACGCTAGATGGCAAATTAGGGCATTTAGAAGGAGTGACTAACATATCCGCTCAAGCCGAGGCCATTCGCCAATTTTTAGAAAATGATAAGGCAGCATTGTAATGATGAAACCTAAACCCTTTTTACGCCGCGCAATGTGGCTTTCTTTATTAAGCGTTAGCGCGCTTAGCTTTAGTTCGCCAAGTTTCAGCGCAGATGCATCAGCGCAGGGTGATGTTCCTTCGCTTACCCTCGATTTAGAGAATGTCACCGTTTCTGGCTTGTCCTCAGGCGGTTACATGGCAACACAATTTCAACTAGCACATAGCGACTGGGTGAAAGGCGTTGGTGTCATTGCTGGCGGCCCCTACTTTTGTGCAAAAGGTGATATAACCACCGCCCTCGCACAATGCGTGAACAGGGTAGAGGGAGAGATAGACCTTGAAGCGTTAAACAAAAAAGCCGCGCAGTATGAAGCTGAAGGAAAAATCGCCTCGCTTTCAAATATGAAAGACGCAAAAGTCTGGCTCTTCCACGGCACACAAGACACAAGAGTAATTGCACAAGTAAGCGATTTGTTATTTGAGCAATACAAATTGTGGACAGACACGCCAAATATTACCTACGTTAACGATAAACCCATGGCGCACCTGTTTCCCACAGAAAATAACGGCGTGAACTGCATGAAATCAGAAAGCCCCTTCATTGGAAACTGCGACTACGATGCGGCAGGCGCCATGCTTTCCCACCTTTTTGAAGAGCTTTCAACTCCTGACGAGGAACTGTCAGGAAAACTGCATTCAGTAGATCAGCAAAACGCGGCCGGTAGCGACGCCAAAACACTAGCAAGCGAGGGCTTTGTTTATGTTCCGGCAAGCTGCGCACAGGGCGAGCCCTGCAGAGCCCATATTAGCTTTCATGGCTGTAATCAGTATGCCGATGCCGTAGGCGATGCCTACACCACCGAAACAGGGCTAAATGAATGGGCTGATGACAACAATATTGTTGTGCTGTACCCACAAGCGAAAAAGTCGCTGTTTATGCCGTTAAATCCACAGGGCTGCTGGGATTGGTGGGGGTATGCGTCTAGCGATTATGCGAACAGAGACGGCGCGCAAATAAGGGCGGTGAAAAAGCTGTTGTTTTCATTAAATAGTGAACCTTCATCAATTAACGTCCCAGGGAGTATCAATGAATAAGCGCACCATATTTATCACAGGCGGCGCAAGCGGCATTGGCTTTGGCATTGCCGAGTCAATGCTGAAACAAGGCCATCAAGTGATCATCGCTGATATAAATGAGCAGGCGGCGAGAGACGCTGTGACCAAGCTTGCACATTTAGACAGTTCGGCGAGTGCCGTTGCTGTAGATGTCTGCAATGCAGAGCAAGTTGCCGCACTGCCAGAGGCATTAGGAAATCTTACCGTCGATGTATTAATCAACAACGCAGGTATACAGCACGTTTCTCGTATAGAGGACTTCCCTGCAGATAAGTGGCAGCAGCTAATAAACATAATGCTGGTTGGCCCTGCTCTGTTAACCCAAGCTTTTTTGCCGGCAATGCGACAGCAAAACTACGGACGTATTATTAATGTAGGCTCTATCCACTCTTTGGTTGCCTCGCCATATAAGTCTGCTTATGTAGCAGCAAAGCATGGGCTATTGGGGTTTGCAAAAACCATTGCGCTTGAAACGGGTGACTGTGATGTGACAATTAACACCCTCTGCCCTGCGTATGTTAAAACCCCTTTGGTAGAACAACAAATTACAGCACAGGCGAAAGAGAATAACCTCACCGAGGAAGAGGTAATAACAAAAATCATGTTAGAACCCATGCCCAAAAAACAATTCGTAAGCGTTAAGGAACTTGCAGATACCGCGAGTTTCTTAATGTCGCCTAGTGCTCGCAATATTACTGGGCAAACCATGGTGCTCGACGGGGGTTGGACGGCCAGGTAGTTGATTGTGGTTATAACACTTTACTATTGGTGGTTGTAGTGTGTTTCTCTCCGTGTTGAAAAGACTGCATGGCGCAGTCTTTTTTCGTTTTATCATCTAGCAAAAAGACTATTCCCAAAGTGAGACATAGATGGCGACCATTTCTTCAATAGTGGGTACGCGGGGGTTATTGCCGGGAGAGCCAGATGCCAAAGCTTGCTCAGCCATTGTTGAGGTCGAAGCAAAAAACGTTTCTTTATCAATTCCGAACTCGGCTGGCGTGGGCACTTGTAAATCGGCATTAAGTGCTTTTAACTCATTGATAAGCTTTTGATTCGCCACATCATCTGAGTCACTTTGCGTAGCGACCCCCATCGCGCGGGCACATTGTGCATAGCGCACTGGTGAACTTGGAATTGAAAAGGCGGTAACCGCAGGCAATAACATGGCATTCGATAAACCGTGAGGGACATGAAACGCAGCGCCGATAGGTCGACTCATACCATGAACAAGGGCCACTGATGCGTTTGAAAAAGCAATACCCGCAAGCGTTGAGCCCAGCATCATTGATTCTCTAGCCGTTTCATTTGTTGGATCTGCAAATACAGTACGTAGTTTAGGCGCAATTAACGCCATAGCCGATAGTGCCTGGGCGTCGCTGTATAGATTGGCTTTGCGGCTTACAAACGCTTCAATAGCGTGGGTGAGTGCATCAATGCCAGTATCGGCGGTAACGCGTGCAGGCAAGCTTTGGGTTAACGAATAATCGACGAGTGCTGCCGTTGGCATAAACCCTAGACCAACACACAACATTTTCTCTGTGGTGTTTTCGTCAGTAATAATAGTGAATCGCGTTGCTTCAGAGCCAGTGCCCGCCGTTGTGGGAATAGCGATAATAGGCACTCCCGGCTCATCGACAACTCGAGGGAATTTGTAGTCTCGCATTTCGCCGCCGTATTTACCCAAAATGGCTATGGCTTTTGCGCTATCGATAGGGCTTCCACCACCTAAGGCGATAATGCTGTCATAATCGTTGGCTTTAAATGCATCCACACCTCGGTTAATCGAATTTACTGTTGGCTCTGGCACCGTATCTGAAAACACATCTGCGTTAATTTCAGCCTCTTTTAGCGCTTGCACTATGGCAGCGCTGTATCCCAATTCAACCATCATCTTATCGGTAACCAATAACGGTTTGCGACAGTTAAGGCCTTTAAGCGTTTCAGCCACCCGACGACTCGCGCCCTTCCCTATATGCATCACTCTAGGCAAAATAATTTGATAAGACATGCTTCCCTCCTTTGATTGCTTTTCTCCAGCATACCTTCCGACATGCCTAAAGCAATGAATGTGTAAAAATAATGTTATTTTTTCACTCTTTGTTTCATCTTAAGGTGTAAAACGAGAGCGCACTACTGCCTGCGCAACTTATTAATGAGTAAATACTTCGCCGAAGAAGGATTGAGTGAGGGTAAATACTAGAGCGAAGTGACGAGCTTTCAGCATTTATACCATCACCTTAAATGAAATGAGTGATAGACTGGTCGAGACTCTCTTCTGGACTAACACTATGAAAAAATTCGGTATCACTTCATTGCTTATCGCGATTATCGCTTTAGCGGTCTGGCAATGGCCGAAACCTGATGCACCTTTACTTTCCTCAAGTGATGCCATGCCCGTCATGGAAAGTTTGCCCGACGATTTCTTTACCAGACAAGTAAACCCCGTTTTAACGCAACGCTGCGTGGTATGCCACGCCTGTTACGATGCGCCATGCCAACTAAAAATGTCTTCCCCAGAAGGTATAGCAAGAGGTGCTAATAAAGAAAAGGTGTATGAAGGCACGCGACTCACTGCAGCACAACCAAATAGAATGTTTCTCGACGCTCACGGCGTTAATGGATGGCGCGAGCGTGGCTTTTTCGATGTATTGCCAACAAAAGACGATACTAACGCCTCGCCAACCCAATCCTCGGTGCTAGCGCAAATGCTTTTGCTAAAAAAACAGCACCCTCTGCCCAATACTACCCATTTAGATGAGAGCTTGGATATAAGTTTGAGCAGACAAAACCAGTGCCCAACCATAGATGAAATGAGGGAATATATAGCTGACCAGCCTCTAGGGGGCATGCCCTACGCCCTACCGGCGCTGTCAGATTCTGAACATACTACGCTTATTCAATGGTTAACCCATGGTGCACCTTTACCTTCGCCCAAAATGCTCTCACAAGAACTTAATGAGAAAGCAACTGACTTAGAAGCGTGGCTAAATGGCGATAGTAACAAGATGCAGCTTTCCGCACGTTATATTTACGAGCACTTGTTTACGTCTCACCTCTACTTCGAAGGTATCTCAGAAAAAGGAAAAACGCCTCAGTTTTTTAATCTAGTGCGCTCGCGAACCCCACCAGGGCAAGCGTTAGATATTATTGCCACTCGCCGCCCCTTCGACGACCCCAAGGTCGAGCGCGTCTATTATCGCTTGCAGCCTGTGCATTCCACAATCGTGAGCAAAACCCACCAAGCATACGCTATTAATCAGAACCTTTTAGATAAATGGCAATCTTGGTTTGTCGAAGCTGAATTTTCTGTCGAAACCTTGCCTTCGTACGAACCCGAAATAGCAGCCAATCCATTAACGGCTTTTACTTTGCTGCCTGTAAAAAGCCGTTACCGATTTATGCTTGAGCGCGCTCAAAACACCATTATGGGTTATATCAAAGGGCCGGTGTGCCGAGGACAAGTCGCGCTAAACGTAATTAATGACCGATTTTGGGTGTTCTTTGTCGACCCAGACATTGCAGCTTCTGAAAAAGTGAATGCGTTTTACGCTTCGCAAAAGAAAAACCTTCACCTTCCTGCTGAAAAAGACAGCTCTGCGCTAGCGATAAATTGGGCAAGGTATGCAAAACGCCAAGGCGACTATATGCGTGCAAGAGCGGCTTTTCTAAATAGCGAGTTTGAAAACGGAGAGCACCTAAACGTATCAAGTATTTGGGATGGTGACGGCAACAATACCAATGCCAGCTTAACCGTATTCCGCCACTTCGATAATGCCACTGTAGCGAAAGGAATGGTGGGGAAGCCTACTAAAACAGCTTGGATTATTGACTACGCCTTATTAGAACGTATTCACTACTTACTGGTAGCCGGCTTTGATGTTTACGGTAACTATGGGCACCAGCTAATGACCCGTTTATATATGGACTTCTTGCGTATGGAAGGCGAGTCGAACTTCCTCAACCTGCTCCCCCCGCCATCTCGTCAGGAACTCTTAGACAAATGGTATCAAAAGGCTAGCCCCGAACTCACTGACTATCTAGAGGGCGATTTTAATAGTTTCGAACAGCCTACGGGCATAACATTTGAAACAGAACGCCCGCAAAAAGAACTCTACCAGTTGCTATCGAAGCACTTAGCTAAAGTTCAGCCGCAAGTCTCAACATATAATAAACGCTTGTTATCCACCGAGCAGTACGAAGTGCTAGCGAGTTTAAACTCGATCCCTGCCCAGCAAGCCACGCTGATGCCTGAAACGACCATAATTGTGGTAAAAGATGACCAAAACTCAGATAACATTGATGTATTTACTGCCCTTAGGAACAGTGCCCACTACAATGTGAACAGTCTGTTCGAAGAAGAGGAAAATCGCGAGCCATCTAAAGACTCAATTACTCTGGTGCATGGACTTTTGGGTAGCTATCCTGATGCGTTTTGGTATATCAACGCTTCTGACGTCACTGCGTCGATAGAAAAGCTGAAGACAATTAAGAGTGAAGCTGATTACCAAGCTTTGCTCGACAATGTCGCTATGCGCCGAACAAACCCTAATTTTTGGGCTTTTAGCGACAAATTGATTCAGTGGTCTAGCGAGCACTACCCTATTGAAGGCGGCCTGCTCGATTATAATCGATTAGAAGATCGCTAAACCTGGCACTCTGCAACGTTTTACGCTTTTCTTTTGCAAAATACCTGTGCTAATGTCCGACCATTGGAAATGAAAGGACATTAGCATTCCATGCCCTATCAAACCGTTGCTTTAATTGGAAAACCTCAACACGCTGCAACCCATGACAGCTTAAATATTCTTGCCGAATATTTATTAGCCAAAGGCTGCAAACTACTAGTTGAGGAAAGTATTGCTGAAGAGCTTGAAACTGAAAACTTCAAAAGCTGTAACCTTGTTACTATTGGTAAAGAGGCTGATCTTGCCGTTGTAGTAGGTGGTGACGGCAGCATGCTTGGTGCCGCGCGTGTACTGGCGCGTTTTGACATCCATGTCGTAGGCGTAAACCGCGGTAATCTTGGCTTTTTAACAGATATCCACCCTGATGATATCGTTCAACAGCTTGACCTTATCTTCAATGGTGAGTGCGTGGTTGAAGAGCGCTTCTTACTTGAAGTCGAAGTTTACCGGCACGAAAAGCTTAAAAGTAACAACTCTGCTGTAAACGAAGTGGTGCTGCACCACGGCAAAGTTGCTCATATGATGGAATTTGAAATTTATATCGATGAGCAATTCGTATTCAGTCAGCGTAGCGACGGGTTGATTGTCGCCACACCTACAGGCTCGACTGCATACTCCCTATCTGCCGGCGGCCCTATCATTATGCCAAAGCTTGATGCACTAACGCTGGTGCCTATGTTTCCTCACACACTGAGCAGTCGCCCCATTGTTGTTGATGCAGACAGTCAGGTATCGATGAAAGTATCAAAAGTAAACAGTGATTCCTTGCAGGTAAGTTGCGATAGTCACATTGTACTACCCGTACTGCCCGGCGATGAAATCCGCATTAACAAGAGCGTAGACAAGCTTCACCTTGTTCATCCCAAGGGTTACAGCTATTTCAACGTACTTCGCAAAAAGCTAGGTTGGGGCAGTAAGCTTTACTAGCCTCATTCACTATTCATCTTTTCTAATGTGCATTTATTACATTAGCCTGTAGCATTTTCTTAATTGCTACAGGCTTGAAAAATAAAGATTTTTTAATCTTCCCATATTTCTCTATTAAAAACGTGTACTTATAGAATTCTCAGAATTCGGCATACCCGTTGCACCTATCAAAGTAAGTTGTTGGCACAGGGCTAGTAAGATTTTGCCCCTTATGATGTTTTACATCGTGCTGATTTATTTACATTCAATAGGAGATATCATGAGTAACACCAATATCAAATTTACAGCCCCAGGAATGGATAACGATGCTGCTGCCAAAACAATTAAGGTATTGGATCAGCGATTGGTTGCACTATTAGATTTACAGTTAACCTTAAAGCACATTCACTGGAACGTGGTAGGCCCAAATTTTATTGGCGTGCATGAAATGCTAGACCCTCAGGTAGATGCAGTACGCGAAATGACCGACACCATTGCCGAACGAATTGCAACGTTAGGCGGCGTACCGAAAGGCACACCGAAAGCCATTGTTGAAGGTCGCAGCTGGAGCGATTATGAACTAGGGAAAGGTTTAGTACTTGACCACCTTAAGGCACTAGACGCTGTTTATGACGGCGTAAATGGTGACCATAGAAAAGCGCTAGAGCTTCTTGGTGAAATTGACCCAGTATCGGAAGATATGATCACTGGTCAGCTGGCAGACTTAGAACAGTTTCAGTGGTTCGTGCGCGCACACATTGAATCTGGAAGCGGTGAGTTGCAGCAATAAGCTTTTCTATTGAATTTTAGATAGTTATCTGACGATTTATAATTCAATTAAAATTGGAATTTTAAAGGAGAGCTTTGGCTCTCCTTTTTGCTGTTTGGTTTTAAAAAACCGTTACAGCAGTCAACGTATTGGCTTACAAACCTTCTTTACAGACAGGCTTTAGGCTATCGAATTTTACGTAGATTAGTACTGTATAAATTTTTGTAAAACACGCGTTCTCATTAATTTCGTTTATGCTGGTTACTTATAACCTCAAATAACCATTCGAAGTTATAACATTGATTTCTCAAACTTTATTAGCTTCCTTCTTAATTTTAGCGTAATTTTTTCACGACTTAACTTTACACAGCCAAAATACTGTATATATTATCAGTTACTGTATATATCATCATGTTCAACTTTTTCGAGTGTGGTTATGTTAGCGCATCTTTCTATTTCTAATTTTGCTGTTGTAAAACAATTATCGGTTCAACTGGAAAACGGGCTTACTGCAATAACCGGAGAAACCGGCGCAGGTAAATCAATTGCTATTGATGCGTTAAGCTTGTGCTTAGGCGAACGTGCCGACGCAAATGCTGTGCGTAAAGGAAGTACGAAAGCTGAAATCATCGCACACTTTTCTTTGAGCAGTAACGCATTAGCTAAAGCATTTCTCGATGAACATGAACTTACCTCAGACGAGGATGAAAACAGCTGCTTTATTCGCAGAGTTATTTCTAAAGAAGGTCGTTCAAAAGCGTTTATCAACGGTATTCCCGCTTCGCTTCAGCAGTTAAAAGGCTTAGGCCAGTATTTGTTAGCCATTCACGGTCAAAACACACACCTGCAACTGTTGAAAGAAGATCATCAAAGAGACCTGGTTGACGGTTACGCTAAACATGATGAATTGTTAGCGCAAGTTACGGAAACTCATTCAATCTGGCGTGATAAGCAACGCACACTAAAGACACTTCAAGCGCAAGCACAGCAACGAGAAGATAGAATTCAGCTGTTAACCTATCAGGTTCAAGAGCTTGATGAGTTCGCTATTGAAGAGGGCGAGTTCGAAGAGTTGGAAATAGAGCACAAGCGCTTGAGCAATGGTCAAAGTCTTTTAGAACAAGCGCAGACTAGCGTGTACAACTTATATGAAAATGATGAGGGCAACGCTTTATCAGTGATTCAAAGCAGCATTGAGCGCTTGGGCGAATTAGAAGCCCATGACGCAAGCCTAACGCCTATGATAGCGTTACTAAATGACGCAGCAATTCAAGTAGAAGAAGCTGCGGGAGAGCTGCGTAGCTACTGCGATCAGTTAGAGATTGACCCGCTTCGTCTACAGCAAGTTGAAGCGCGCTATGCTAAAGCGATGGATCTGGCACGTAAACACAGCGTTATGCCAGAAGGGCTATATCAACACCATCAGGAACTCGCCGCCGAATTCAATTCACTATCTGAACAAGAAACGCTGTTAGGCACACTTGAAGGCGAAGTAGAAAAAGCGCGAGCAACATACCTAATCGCGACCAAAGGGTTGTCTGAAAGCAGACAACGTGCTGCAGGTAAATTAAGTAAAGATATTGAGCTTCAGATTCGTCAAATGAATATGCCTCATGCAAAAGTCGATATTCAAATTCAGTACGATGAGCTTAAGAAGCCTGTTAGCACAGGTCTTGATACTGTCGAGTTCAAAGTGTCTACAAACCCTGGTCAGGATGCAGACAAGTTAGAAAAAGTGGTGTCAGGTGGTGAATTATCAAGGATAGGGCTAGCTATCCAGGTAATTGCGAGTGACAATCACGCAACTCCTACCATGATTTTCGATGAGGTCGATACAGGTATTAGTGGGCCAACTGCATCTATCGTTGGCGGTCTGTTGCGCAAACTGGGCAAGCAATCTCAAGTAATGTGTGTAACGCATTTACCACAAGTAGCTGCGCAGGCGCATAACCAGCTGTTCGTAACTAAGCTCACTGATGGGGAAAGCACAGAAACTCAAATGCTACCGCTTACCAAGCAAGACCGTATTGATGAGTTAGCGAGATTGCTAGCCGGTGACAAAGTAACCAAATCGGCCTTAGCAAACGCAAAAGAACTGCTAAAAAGCGCAGCATCGAACTAAAATGCAGTTGATTGGTCATAGTTGTCAATGTAGCATGCCTTCGCGCTTGCAATAAAACAGCCTCGAAATTCGCCTTCGCGAAATTCGCTGGCACTAACAAAGGCAATACTGGACAAATTAACGCATGAAGTTGCAACACCTATTAGTAATTCTTGGTATCACACTTACATCAACCGCTTGCTCGAACTGGATATATCGTATCGACGTTCCCCAGGGAAACTTCCTTGATCAAAGAGACGTTGAAAAGCTGCGTGTTGGAATGACAAAAGAACAAGTTATTTATGTATTAGGCAACCCTGTTGTTCAAGACTCGTTCGATGATGACACTTGGTACTACGTTTACGATATGAAACGCGGTATGGAAAAGCGCGGAAAAGATTTTCAGAAGCAAATGGTAATAAACTTTGTAGATGACAAAGTCACCACGGTTGAAGGCGACTTCGAGTTATCTGAAGACTTCAACACACCGCTTGATAACTAATTATATTTATAAAGGTAGCGTTTCACGCTACCTTTATAGTTTCTAGTACCCTAAATAACAACACCTGTTTTTCGAGTTACATCATTTACCTGATTGAGGCATACATGGAACACAGTTTTTGGCACAGTAAATGGCAAAATAACGAAATCGGATTTCATGAGCCCGAAGGCAATGCGCTTCTTGTAAAATATTCGTCTTTTCTGCTTGGTAGCGAGAACTCGAGCGCTGCTTTGAAACGCATATTTGTTCCGCTATGTGGTAAAACCCGTGACATCGGCTGGCTACTTTCCCAAGGTTGTGAGGTGGTAGGTGCTGAACTGAGCGAAGTGGCTATCATACAGCTATTTGAAGAGCTGGGAGCCGAGCCTACCGTTACCCCAACGGCAAAGGGTAAGGTTTACACCAAAGACGGCTTAACCATACACGTGGGCGATATTTTTAAACTTACGTCAAGCGACATAGGTGACGTTACCGGTGTTTACGACAGAGCAGCTTTAGTTGCACTGCCCAGTCCGCTTCGCGAGCAATACGCTGCACACTTAATTACCATTACTCAATGCGCGCCTCAGCTAATCATTTCGTTCGAGTATGACCAGAATGAAATGGCCGGCCCTCCATTTAGCGTAAACGAAAAAACCGTTGATGCACTTTACGCTGGCGCCTACGACATTAATAGGTTAGAGCGCTCAGTGCTTGAAGGCGGCTTAAAAGGTAAAGTAGACGCTGATAATTTGGTATTTGCCCTAACAGCTAAGTAGGTTTTATCGCAGCCTTTTGTTACATGCATATAGTGTTTGAGCCAATACCACTACTTCGAATTTGGATGGCTAATTCAGTAGCGCCCTACTCCATGCATTGCCAGTAGTGTTGCAAAGGTCTGCGTCTATAGCCCTAATAGCGCCTCCACTCCAAACAATACTGCACCTATTAGACCACCGACAATAGTGCCGTTAATACGCACTTTTTGTAGGTCGCGACCAATATTTAGTTCTACCTGCTCTGCCATCTCGCGTTCGTCCCAGCTATTGATGGTGTTGCGGATATGGCGGGTTAGAAATTCAGCCAACTCAGGCGCCATATATTTAGCCGCTTCTCCAATGTGTTTATTAAACGCTTTTGCTAACTCACTGTCTTGCGTTAACGTTGTGCCCAAGTCTTTTAGCAAACCCGACACTTTAGTTTCTGCTTTGCCATTTTGTTCTTCAAGGGACGTTAAGAGCCATTGATGAAATTTGGCCCATGATTGCTGAACATAGGTATTTAATGCTGGGTCATTAATGATTTTTTCGCGATAGCTGTTTACCTTTTTCTCCATTAACGGGCTGTGCTGTAGCTCATATAAAAACTCATGCACCTGTTCGTCGAAAGCATGTCGAATAGGATGGTGCTCATCCTCGTATATATCCTCTAAAATACTTGAAACGGCTTTAACAGCAATCAGCGCACCCTGCTCGCTTAGCCAGCTGGACGGCAAGAGCTTTTCGATGCGGCTGTACTCAGTTTTTAACCAGACGACCAGCGTATCTGCTATATAAATTTGAGTTTCGGGCTCTGCGAGCAGCTTAGCTAGTTTCCCTAATACCCTATCGAGCACGATTTGGTGCTGGCGTTCTTTCGTCACGGCACCTAACGAGGTTGCCATAAGCTGCCTAAGATCAAGTTGGTTAATACCCTTCTGCGCTGTTTTAGCAATAAACGCTTTGACGGGTTTGTCATCAAGTACACGTAACACGCCGGCAAAGGCGTCACAAATAAAGCGACTTAAGCGAGTAGCGTTTCTTTCCTGTGACAACCATCTTCCAGCGCCCTTCGCAGGGTCGCTGTCTCGAATTAGTTTTTCTATCGCTTCGGGGTGAAAGAATTTCTCTTTAACGAATAAAGACAAGTTATTAGCAATAACCGACTTATTACTTGCCACGATATTGGTATGGGGAATAGGGTACTGGGCTGGTATTGGTTTAAACAGCGCAGTTACAGCAAACCAGTCAGCAAGGCCACCGATGAGTGCCGCCTCGCTCGCCATCTTTATAAGCCCTAACCACCATGTACCCTGTAAGTTTGGGTAAAACTTGGGTAGTAATACCGTAAAGACAAATACACCTGCGGCAAAAACTAAACAGGCCAATGCGAGCCTTTTGGACCTGTTTAGCTGTGCATATTTGTCCGTCATAAACTACTCCGTTTAAATTACTCGTTCACCGTCTTGGTCAATTAATGGTGTACCGTCTTCTTTAGCAAAAGGGCCTTTTGGCCATACCGGTAAAATATCCAATACAGCTTCACTAGGCCGACATAGTTTTACTGTTTCTTTCGCGTTATCAGCAACAGCATTATCTTCATTTGGGTCGGAAGATAATGAAGCTGTTTTTTCATATTTATGTTTAGGAATGCAAACAATAGGCCTATTTACCAGGATAGGATGCTTCAACATAAGTTCGAAGATAGCTTCGTTGCTGACCGACTCATCAAGCAACCCTAACTCAGCCGCTGGCGACTTTGTTGTCCTAAGCGCCTGTCGAGGCGTCAAGCCTGCTGCATGCAATAAATAGCTTAGCTGTTCACGCTCCCACCCTACACTCAAATACTCAATAACTTCCACGTCATATCCCGCCGCTCTAATCACTGCAAGTACATTTCTAGACGTTCCACATTCTGGATTATGATAAACCTTTATCATCGTTACTCACCTCAACAAAAAATGAAAACTATAAATACCAACATACTGTTTAAGATCGAGGACAGCCCCCCTAATCAGCCTAGATATCCAGCCTGTACTTCGTGGACACACACTCGCTTTTCTACAGACTAATCACTTCGCACCTGTACTGGGCGGACACACACTCGCTCTTCTGCGAACTAATCACTTCGCACCTGTACTGGGCGGACACACACTCACAATATCTCTAACTTGATACTTAGCAGAAGAGTATTTAGATAACCAGCTTTGTTGGAGCTTTACCACTAAATTAGAGCGTCCAGCTCGTTTCTTAAAGCTAAATAAGTGTCTGTCCACTTCTATGCTTAAGTGCATGTTAATTCGTATGGTCAAATTCGCTATATATTGGCGCTTAAAACTACAAAACGTTTCATCACGCCACTACGCTTGCTAACCTTTTAACAAAAAAACACTAACCCCATGATTTAAATGACTTTTTAAGAGTGGCACGATACGTGATAAGTATGAAGCAAAGGTTATAAACACATAACACGACATATCAAAATTTGTGTTTAGTACCAACATCATTAAAGCGTGCTATCTAAAGTATATAAAAACCATTAAGGATATAAGAATATGAAAAAGTCGATAATTGCCAGTACTGCTATGTTGCTCTCCGCCACTCTACTAAGTGGCTGCGTCATTCATGTCGGCAACGCAAACGCTTTGGAAGGTAGTGATTTCAGTTCAATTCTGGGTAATATCGACATTGCCGAAGGAAAGCATGCTGGCGATATATCTTCTGTAAACGGCAATGTGGAAATTAGCGATCACGCTGCCGCAGATGAAGTTAGCATCGTTAATGGGAACCTAGAAATGGGTAGCCATGTGACTGTCCGAAACATTGATATTGTAAATGGCGATGTTAGCGCAAATTCGAATCTGAGTGTGGTTAAGGGGATCGAGACGGTAAATGGAAATGTTACGCTTCCTACACAAAGCACAATTGGTGCTAGTGTTGAAACCGTGAACGGTGATATCACCGCTGTTGATACAACCATTGAGAAACACATCAAAACCTTAAATGGTGATATTACTTTGACGGGTTCATCTCATGTTGCGGGTGACATTGTTTATAAAGAAAGTGAAAGCTCTTGGGGTAATAAATCAGACAACAAACCTACCCTGTCAATTAGTGCGTCAGTGACTGTAGACGGTAGCATTATATTGCACCGCCCTGTCAATCTAGACATTGAAAGTGACGAGTTAAAGCAAAAAGTCGTTGTAAGCTACGGCGGTGCAAAGTAACGTAGCCGCTTTAACAACACAGCTTAATGTTTCGGAAATACATGACTGAACATGAAAAAATGCTCGCTGGCGATTTATATTACCCGTCAGATAAAACCTTAACGGCATTGCGTAAGCAGTGCCGTATTCAATTAGACGAGCTTAATGCAACTTGCCAAAGCGATTACAAAAAACGTACTAGATTGCTAAAACAGTTGTTTGGCAGCACAGGGAAAAGGCTGTACATCGAATCTTCGTTTAAATGCGATTACGGCGAAAATATCCATGTTGGCGAAAACTTTTATGCCAATTTTAATTGTGTCATTTTGGATGCAGCAAAGGTGACTATTGGTGACAACTGTATGATAGCTCCCCAGGTAGGGCTTTACACAGCCACCCACCCCATAGACCCCGCGCAAAGAGCAACAGGTATAGAGTTCGCCAAGCCTATTACCCTTGGCAATAACTGCTGGATTGGTGGGATGGCGGTGATAAACCCTGGTGTGACATTGGGTGATAATGTGGTTGTGGCTTCTGGCGCGGTAGTAACCAAATCTTTTGGGGATAACCTAGTCATAGGCGGTAACCCAGCCAAAGTAATCAAAGAGATTGAGCCAGTCGACCAAAGTGTTTAACGATTTAGCCGATGCTTTTATAAATGAAGCTTTTGTAGAAGGCCTCTTTTTGGAACAAAGCTTTCTGAAAAAGGCCTTTTTCAACGAACTCTCCATTCACCCCAATCACTGAATCAATTTTATTCGCTGAAACAAGAAGTGTTAAAAGGCCGCGGTTGTAACCAATAAAGCGGCCTTAAATCGATGTCGAATACAACTGAACAAGATGAGGCTAGTAAACTCATCGCTAGCCCTATTCACCTTATTATATACACCCTAACAAAATATCAACTCTGCTAAGCCCTAATCCCAGTCGGGCGCGAAATCAGGGCTTACTATGCGCTCGCCGTTATCGAGGTCATCAATAAGAACAAGCTCTTCTTCACTAAGCTTTACGCCACCGTAAGCCAAGTTCTCCGCTAAATGTACTTCACTGGTTGATGAGGGAATTGCGTAAATGTGGCGTTTTTCCATCCACGCCAATACCACTTGCGCCGGCGTCGCATTATGGTTTTGAGCGATACTCAACAGAGTTTCATCCTTCATTACTTTCCCGACAGCAAACGGCATGTATGCAGTGGCTCTGACGCCTTTTTCCTTGCCAGCTTCTACAACTTTTTTATTTTGCATGAAAGGATGAATTTCAATTTGGTTCGTGTAAATCTCGCCTTCACCTAAAATTTCTTCAGCCTTGTTTAGCAAATCAATAGTGAAATTAGATACACCTATATGACGCGTCAGCCCAAGCGCTTTCGCTTTGGCAAGATTGCCTAAATAACTTTCTAGTGAAATGTCATTACCTGGATATGGCCAATGAATGAGAAGTAAATCCACATACTCTAGCTTTAGCTTTTCTAAGCTTTCGTGAACGCTGGGTATAAAGTGATCGTCGCCTAAAGATTCGTACCACACTTTAGTGGTGACGAATAATTCGCTTCTATCTAGCCCACTTGTCTTTATGGCATCGCCAACTTCAGCTTCGTTATCATAGATTTGCGCGGTATCAATGTGCCTAAACCCTACTTTTAGGGCTTTACTTACTGATTCACGGGCCTCTTCACCTTTTAATCGAAACGTTCCCATTCCTAGTTGAGGCATGTCTTTCATAACAATCTCCTATTCCGTGTGACTTTTAACTACCTGATATAGCTGATTAGTAATTTCCTACGCTTTCGTTTGATAAGAAGATCGCAATACGCTTGTGGATTAGTAGGGTTAATTTACCAACTCTGGTTGTTATTAAGCTTGTGTTTGATGCCAGCATAAAAAAGGCCGCTAGCATTTGCTCGCGGCCTTGAGTATTTACATAGATATAGTTAGATACTATTTACGTTTACCTGGACGTCCAGCACGTTTATTCAAGCCTTGTTGCTTGCGTACTTTGTGCTTTTTAACCGAGCGACGCATGCGGCTTAAACGAGCGTGGTCAAGTTTACCCTGGCGTACATTAACCATAGTTTGCGTTTCATCTGGCAGTTGAACATGGCTACGAAGGGCATTCACATCTTCTAAACCTAGCTCTACCCACGCTCCTTGCGGTAGGCGCTTTTGTAGTTCGATTGGGCCATATTTAACACGTATCAAACGGCTGACTTGAACACCTTGTGACTCCCAAAGACGACGAACTTCTCGGTTACGCCCTTCTTTCAAGGTCACGTTGTACCAGCGGTTCATGCTTTCATCTTCAGCATGCTGAGGCGTAGGCGCACCTGAAATTGTCAGGAACTTTGCTTCGCCGTCTTCCAGCTCTACACCTTTTTGAAGGGTATGTAGTGTTTTGCCTGTTACCTCACCGAATACACGTACTGCGTACTCGCGTTCTACTTCACATTTTGGGTGCATTAGGCGGTTGGCTAGTTCACCATCGTTGGTGAATAACAGCAGGCCACTGGTGTTCATGTCTAGACGACCAACGGTGATCCAGCGCCCTAATCGAATAGCGGGTAGACGGTCAAATACCGTATCGCGACCTTCAGGGTCGTGACGGCTACACAATTCACCTTCGGGTTTGTTGTACATCAAAACACGGCAAATTGGCTGTTCTGTTTGACGAGATAGCAAATGACCATCAACACGAATTTGTGCAGTGTGATCGACTCTATCACCTAATGTTGCTTTGGTGCCATCGACCGATACTCGGCCTTCTTCAATCCAACGTTCCATTTCTCGTCGCGAGCCTAGCCCTTGGTTAGCCAGTACTTTTTGCAACTTTTCAGTCATGGGATTTCACTCTTTAATTGCTTGTTTACGGTCGCACGGTCTATTCAGACGGTGCCTCATTTAACACCTTAAGCGGCGAGTCTGACGCAATACTTCCAGCCATGTTTTCGAAAGCGTCAGCATTGGGCAAATCGCTCAACGACGTCATCGAAAAATAGTCCAAAAAGCCTTTGGTAGTTGCATAAAGCGCTGGTCGCCCAGGCACTTCTTTGTGACCTACTACCTTTACCCAGTCTCGTTCTGTGAGTGTCTTTATAATATTACTGCTTACCGCTACGCCCCTTACCTGCTCTATTTCTCCGCGGGTTATAGGTTGACGATAGGCAATGAGTGCCAAGGTTTCGAGCATTGCTCTAGAATACTTTGGCGCATTTTCCTGCCACAATTTGCTTAACCACGGGCTTAACGCATCTAACGATTGAAAGCGATAGCCACTTGCTACTTCCACCAGTTGAATGCCTCTTGGCTGATAGTCTAACTTTAGTTCGTTAATCACCTTACTCAAGGTTCTATCAGCGACGGTAAACTCATTGAGTACCGTTTCTTTTAAATGCTGCTTTGAAATAGGTTTATCAGCAACAAATATTGCTGCCTCTACCAATTGTTTAAGCTGCGCCGTGTTAATTTTCTTCATGGGCACCTAATTTTACATGAATTTTTGCATAAGGACCTGCCTGAATGCATAAAATTAGCTGTTCTTTTACTAATTCTAAAATTGCTAAGAAGCAAACCACTACCCCAGCTTTACCTTCTTCAACCGTAAATAGGCGTTCAAGTGGCGTATATTCTGTTGTTGTGAGTAACGACAAGATGAGCGACATGCGCTCTCGCGTGCTCAGTGCTTCCCGTGCAATGGTATGGTGTTCAAACGCTTCAGCGCGCTTCATGGCCGCACTGAACGCCAATACAATTTCAGCTAAAGACACATCGGGCTCAATGCGAATTGGCGCCACATTCTCACTTAGTTCAACGTGAGTGGTGAAAATATCCCGTTCAAGTCTAGGCTGTATATCTAAATCTTCCGCCGCTTGCTTTACTAGCTCGTATTCTTTTAATCGGCGAATAAGCTCTGCGCGAGGGTCTTCTTCTTCGTCAGAATCGTCGCTGCGTTTAGGTAGTAGAAGCCTGGACTTAATTTCTGCCAATATGGCTGCCATCAGCAAGTACTCTGCTGCTAGCTCTAACTTTAGCGACATCATGGCATCCACATATTCCATATACTGCTTGGTTACGTCAGCTATGGGTAATGTGGTGATATCAAACTTTTGTTTTCTAATCAGATAAAGCAGTAAGTCGAGCGGCCCTTCGAAGGTTTCTAATATGACCTCTAGCGCATCGGGGGGAATGAAAAGATCTTCAGGCTTTTCAATTAGCGCTTCACCATTAATAAACGCAAGTGGCAACGGCTGCTGAACAGGTGTCGAAAGCCCCTTCTCAACAGAGGCGTCATTATCGTTATTATTGTCTTCAACAAGCTCTGACACAGTTCCACAACCGTTTTTACGCGCTAACAAAGCGGCGATTATTGATATTATTATTTACGCGTTCATGCAAGGGCCTGTAGTGCTTCGCTGCAAACCGAAGCGCTACAGGCCTTAGAAACTTAGCTTACGGTTTCCTACTATAACTCCCACCTGCAACTAGCAAAAGAAGCTATTTAAAACTATCTTTTCAAAAAGTCAGCCTAACGAAAGTTACTCAAAGGGAGACGGATCGCCCGTGCCATGTCGCACAATTACTGGTGTGTCTTCCGACAAATCAACCACGGTAGTGGGCTGCTCACCAATGTAACCACCATGGATGATAAGCCCAACTTGCTTTTCCAAATTATCACGGATGACATCTGGGTCTGATTCAGCCATGGTATTGCCTGGCAAAATCAAAGACGTAGACATCAATGGTTCGCCCAGCTCTTCCAATAATGCAAGTGCAATGGCGTTATCGGGCACGCGAATTCCAATGGTTTTACGTTTAGGGTTTTGCAAACGCTTTGGTACTTCGCGGGTCGCTTTCAACACGAAGGTGTAACGCCCTGGTGTGTTGTTCTTAATTTGCCTGAACGCCGTGTTGTCTACCTTTGCGTAAATTGATAGCTCAGACATGTCTCGACACATTAAGGTAAAGTTGTGATCTTTATCGATTTGACGAATACGACACAACTGCTCAAGCGCCTTTTTGTCTTCCATTTGGCAGCCTATGGCATAGCCTGAGTCTGTCGGATACACCACCACTGCACCCTCTCGAATTAACTCACAAGCCTGGCTAATAAGACGT